>NZ_QOCZ01000038.1 GCF_018207095.1 Nocardiopsis sp. MG754419
GGGCGGAGCTGCGGGCGGTGGGGACCGACATGCTCGCCGCCGTGCCGCCCGAGGCCGATCCGGGAGCCCTCGCGACCCTGCCCGTCGCCGGGTTCACGGCACTGCGCGCACTCCACGAGGCCGGTCCGCTGCTCGGTCGCCGGTTGCTCGTCACCGGAGCCTCCGGGGGAGTGGGACGACTGACCGTCCAGCTCGCCCGGATCGGCGGCGCCCACGTCGGTGCGCTCACCAGCAGGCCCGACTCCCGCGGAGACGAGCTCCGCGCACTCGGCGCCCACGAGGTCGTCGGTGACCCCGGCGACCTCCTCCACCGGGTGGACGCCGTCATCGACCTCGTCGGCGGGAGCACGCTCGTCGACTCCTTCGCGCAACTCGCCGACCAGGGGATCCTCATCGCCGTCGGTCACTCCGCGGGTCGGCCCGAGGAATTCGTCCACGGGTCCCTGTTCGGGACCCCGGACCGTCCTCGACGCCGGATCGTCACCTTCCACACCGTGGGCCAGGGCAGCCCGGCCCGCGACCTCGGTTGGCTCGCGCACCAGGTGCACGACGGCCTCTTGGACCCCCAGATCGCCTGGCGCGGCTCCTGGGCCGACGCGGGTGCGGCCATCGAGGGTCTGCGGGAACGGCGCATCCACGGCAAGGCCGTGCTGGACCTCGACTGACCACCCCGAGAGGCGGGTCCGCGTGCGCGGGCGCCGGCGGCCCCGCCCCTCGGGGAGAACACCGCGGAGCTCCTGGAGAACCGCGGTGCCCGACGCCGCCGTGGACGTGGGGCGTGGCCGTTCCGTCCCGCCGGTCCGGCTCCGCCCGACGGTCGCCCGGGAGGGCCCGTTGTCCTCGTCGTGCTCACGGGCCCCACCGGTGCGGGGTCGGCCGGGTGCTCACCCGCGGATGACCTTGGTCTCCAGGTACTCGGCCATGCCGTCCGGCCCGAACTCGCGACCGTTGCCGGACTGCTTGTAGCCGCCCCACGGGGCGGACCAGTCGAACTCGGCGTCGTTGATGAGGACGTAGCCGACCCGCATGCGCTCCGCGACCGCGGTGGCGGCCTCCAGGTCCTCACCTGTGACGTAGGCCGCGAGACCGAAGGGGCTGTCGTTGGCGATCTCGACCGCCTCGTCGACGGTGTCGTAGGCGATCACCGACATCACCGGGCCGAAGATCTCCTCCCGGGCGATGGTCATGGCGTTGTCGACGTCGGCGAACACGGTCGGTCGGGCGAAGTGCCCCTCCTCCCGGCCGGGCGGCCTGCCCGGCCCTCCGGTCACCAGGCGGGCACCCTCGTCCAGGCCGGCACGGATGTAGCCCTGGACGGTGTCCCACTGCTCGGCGGAGACCAGGGGGCCCATGGTGGTGTCCTCGTCGCGCGGGTCGCCCACCCTGATGGCCTCGACCGCGGGGACCAGGGCGGACAGGAACGCGTCGCGTCGTTCCCGGGGCACCAGGGTGCGGCTCGGGGCGCTGCACAGCTGGCCCGTCGTCGCCATCAGCCAGTTCAGCGCGGTCTCCACGGCCACGTCGACGTCGCCGTCGGGCATCAGGATGTGCGGCGACTTGCCTCCGAGTTCGGAGACGACGCGCTTGGCGGTGGGCGCCGCGGCGATCGAGACCCGCGTGGCGGTCGGCAGGGAGCCGGTGAACGAGATGACTCCGACGCCCGGGTGGGAGCTCAGACGCGGGCCGACGACGGACCCCAGGCCGTTGACCAGGTTGAACACCCCGGCAGGGACGCCGGCCGCCTCCATGATCTCCGCCAGGATGAACGTGGGCGACGGGGTCGCCTCGGCGGGTTTGAGGACCACCGTGCACCCTGCGGCCAGAGCGGAGACGGTCTTGCCGACGGGCTGCAGGATCGGGAAGTTCCAGGGAGTGATGAGGGCGGCGACCCCGAGCGGTTCCTTCCGGATCCGGGTCTCTCCGCGCATCTCGGTGAACGCGTAGGTCCTGAGCACCTCGATGGCGGTGACGATCTGCGACCGTCCGGTGGGGACGTGAACGCCCCGGGCCAGGGCCCGAGGGGCGCCCACCTCGTCGACGACGGCCTGCGCCAGGTCCTCGGCCCGCTTGTCGAACTCGACGAGGATCCGCTCCAGCAGGGCGATGCGTTCCTGCGGGGTGGTCCGCGAGTAGGAGACGAACGCACGCTCGGCGGCGGCGACGGCGGCGTCGATGTCCGCCTCACCGCCCAGTACCGCCCGCACGTGCTCCTTCCCGGTCGCCGGGTCGGTCAGCTCCAGGAACGACTCCTGGATCGGTGCGTGCCAGGCACCGTCGATGTACAGCTCCGTGTGCTCGCGCATCATGATCAGCTCTCTTCCGAGGGGAGGCGCCACGAACCCGGTGTCCGGTGCTCCTGCCCCTGGTCGATCCCCATCATGGAACCGGGACGGGCGGTCAACCAGAGAAGCGATGTCCCGGGCACACCATGCCTGGGAGTGCCCCACCCACCTTCGGCGCACGGGCGGCCTCCGGCGTCCGTCGTGCCGCTCCGCCCCCTGGTCAGGTCTCGTCCGCCGCGGGGACGTCGCTCTCCACTGTGGTGCGACCGCGCCTGTGGTAGCGGCGGGCCAGGTGTGCGCAGGCGTCGTCGAGCTCGGGCGGTCCGATGACGTCGAAGTCGGCGTCGAAGCGTCCGAGGGCCGAGGCCAGGCCGATCCAGGACCAGGAACCGAGGAACAGTCGGCACCGTCCGGCGTCCACCTCCTCGACCACGCCGTCTCCCGCGAACGGCGCCACCGCGGCGGCGGGCAGGGAGAGGACGACCTCGCCCTCGCAGGGCCACGCGGTGCCCTGCGCCGATCCCCGGAACCTGCCGGTGACGAAGGCCGCCACGTCGCCTCCGGGCAGCTCCCTCGGGGTGAAACGGGGTCCGTGGAGGCCGCGGAGCGCGATCCGGTCCACGCGGAGGACCCGCCAGTCCTCACGGGCGTCCTCCCAGGCCACGAGGTACCACCGTCCTCGCCACGTGACCAGGTGATGGGGTTGGACACGGCGGGGAGCCACCGGGGGACCCTCCTGCTCTCGTTCCGTATCGGGACCCCTCCCGTAGTCGAAGCGCAGTTCCTCGCGGGCGTGGACGGCCGCACCGATCGTCGAGAGCAGGTCGCCGTCGGGTCGGGACGTGGTGGCGTCGGACGGATCGACCACCGACGGACGGAGCGTGTCGAGACGCCGACGCAGACGGGCGGGCATGACCTGGCGGAGGGTGGCCAGGGCGCGCGCCGCGCCCTCGCCGATCTCGGCGCCCGTCGCGGTGGCCGACCCCAGCGCCACCGCCGTCGCGATGGCCTGATCGTCGTCGAACAACAGCGGAGGCATCCGCGTCCCCGCGTCGAGCCGGTAGCCGCCGTCGGGCCCCTTGAACGTCGTGATCGGATACCCGAGTTCGCGCAGGCGATCCACGTCGCGCCGGACCGTGCGCGAGCTGACCCCCAACCGCGCGGCCAGTTCCTCACCCGGCCAGTCCCTGCGGGACTGGAGCAGAGAGAGCATCGTGAGCAGCCGACCCGACGTCTTCACCATGGGACACAGTCTGCCCGAGGTAGAGGCCACTCCCTGTCCGCTACCCCTGTGAACATGAGGACGTGAACGCGGGCGGTGCGCCGCGACTCGCGGTCGTGCCGGGTCCGCCCCGGGCGGCGGCGCCGATCCGGGTCCACCGCGTTCGACACCCGACAGCACAGGACCGGGAGCCACCATGCCCATCGCCACCACCACCCACCTGAACTTCCGAGGTCGGGCCCGGGAGGCGCTCGACTTCTACCACTCCGTCTTCGGCGGGGACGTCGTCGCCATCACCTACGCGGACGCGCACGCCGTGCGCGACCCCGACGAGGCGGACCGGATCATGTGGGGCCAGGTGGCCTCCGAGGACGGATTCCGCGTCATGGCCTACGACGTCCCCGGCACACTGGAGTGGAACCCGGGGGAGAACTCCTACTTCGTCTCCGTACGGGGCGATGACACGGAGGAGATCACCACCCGGTGGGACCGACTCTCCGTGGGCTCGACCATCGTGCGGCCGCTGGAACCCGCGCAGTGGTCTCCGCTCTACGGGATGCTCAGGGACCGTTTCGGCGTGACCTGGGTCCTGGACGTCACAGCCCCCGACCAGGGCTGACACCGTCGCGGGGGAGGTGGGACGGGTGCCGTTCCCGCCTCTCCCGCACCCGACGCTCGTCCGGACGAAAGGGACACCAGAGCACCGTGAGAGACGATGAGACCACGGGTCGCGGCCCCGCCGAGCCCGCCCGGGCCGGCCGACGCGCCCGCCCGCGAGCGCGGGTCCTCGACGACCGCGCCCTCAACCGCGCCACGCTCGCCCGGCAGTTCCTCCTCGACCGCACCGACGCACCGGCCGTGGACGTCATCGCCCACCTGTGCGGTCTGCAGGCCCAGGAACCCCAGGAACCGTTCGTCGGGTTGTGGTCGCGGGTGCGGGGGCTGCGCCCGAGCGCGCTGGAGGACCTGCTCCTCGGGCGGGAGGTGGTGCGCACCCACCTCATGCGCCGCACCGTCCACCTGATGACCGCTGACGACGCCCTGGCCTGGCGGACCCGCCACGACGCCATGTTGCGCCAACGCGTCCTGGCCACCTACCGCGAGGAACTCGCCGGGCTCGACCCGCAGGAATGGGCGCGGGCGGGGCGCGCCGTCATGGCCGACGGTCGTCCCCGCACCATGGCGGAGATCGTCGACGCACTCGCCGCGCTCCGGCCGGTCCCCGCGCGCCGTCCACTGGGCGAGCTGATCGTGGCCGCGCTGGTGCCCATGGTCCAACTGCCTCCGCGCGGTCTGTGGCGCACCAAGGCCGGGGTGCGCAACCTCCCCCTGGACACGTGGTTGGAGCGCCCGCCGGATCCGCTGCCTCCGGACGAGGACGATCCGGTCGGACAGAACCTGGTCCGCCGCTATCTGGCGGCGTTCGGCCCCGCCACCTCCACCGACCTGCGTTCCTGGTGCGGACTGTCCGGTCTGCCCGCGGCGCTCCGGGCCGTGCGCGACGAACTCGTGGAGTTCCGGGACGTGCGGGGGCGCACCCTGCTCGACCTGCCCGAAGCGCCGCGTCCCGATCCGGAGACCCCGGCGCCGGTACGGTTCCTCCCGGCGTTCGACAACGCGATCCTCGGATATCACCACCGCGCCCGCATCATCGACGACGCACACCGTGGTCTGTCCGTCGCCGGTGAGCGCGTCGTGCTGGTCGACGGGCGGGTGCGGGCGACCTGGACCATGGCCGACACCGTACTGTCTGTCACCCCGCTCGGGCCCCTGACCTGCTCCGAACGGGAGGATCTGACCCGGGAGGGGCGGGCCCTGGCCTCGTTCCTCACCGACCAGGACGGCGATCACGTGCGGATCCGGGGCTGAGCGGGCGGGCCGAGCCGCGGGTCCGGGTGTCGGGACTACGGGGGAGGGGCGGCGCACCGCACCTCGGGACGCGACGCGTGGCCCCGACCGGGCACGGTGGACCGGGGCGCACGCGGCAGGCACGTGTCCTCGGGTCGGTGCGCCCATGACGCGGAGGCGCCTCCCGGGGTTCGCGCGGACGTGCCGCCCGACGCGCACCCCGGAACGCCACGTCACCCCTGGTGGCCGTTGGCCTCCAGACGGAGCAACGTCTGCTCCGACGCCCGCGTCATCTCGTTGGGCACACCGAGCGCGTCGAGGAACGCGGCCGTGGACCGGACCTCCTGACTGCGTCGACCGGCGTGCTTGACGGTGCCGCTGAGGAACCGGTCGACCAGGGCCTCTCCGCCGGTGAGCTGCGCCGCCACCTGTTCGCGGACCCACTCCTCGGCACCGGCGGCCCGGCCCGCCACCACCGCCTCGCACACGACCGCGGCGAGCGGCTTCATGAGGGAACTGCGCAACAGCTTGCGCGCGGTGGCCTCGCCCGGGGCCCCGTCCAAGGCCTCGACGTCCGCGCCGATGCCCGCGCACACCTGGGCCACCGTCGGCGCTCCCGGGCCGCTGACGATCAGGTCCGTGGTGGCGCCGCCGATGGTCATCGGGCCGAGAATGGCCACATCGGCGAACCGGGCCCCCGTGGTCAGCACCCGTGCGCTGATCGCGCGCATGACGTCGGGTGTGGCCGAGGTGAAGTCGGCGTAGACGGTCTGCGGGGTGAGCGCCTCCAGGACGCCTTCGGCGACGGCCGGAGCGACCGCGGCCGAGGTGAGCACCAACACCAGGTCGGCGTCGGTCACGGCCTCGGGGGCGGAGTCGACGCGTCGCGTCCCCTCCGGGGTGGGCGCGGGTCCCGGGTCGAACCCGGTGACGGTGTGGCCGGCGTCGGTGAGCGCGGAGGCGTAGATCGCGCCGGCCTCACCCAGTCCGATAACGGTGATGCGCATGGTGACCTTTCGTCGTGTGGGAGCCGACGACGGGTCAGGCGGAACGTGCGTTCGCGCCCCGATCGGTCGCCGCTCCGTCCTGGTCTGACGGGCGGCGCACTCGGGGCGGGCTCAGGTGTGAGGCCGGGTCACGAGTAGGGGCGTCGCTCGTTCAGGGCGGAGGCTGCTCTGCGGAGTTCGGGGACGGCCTGGTGCAGGCGGTCCTTGGACGTGTGTTCGGAAGGGCCGGAGACCGAGAGCGCGGCGACCGCCTCACCGGTCGGACCGGTGACGGCGACGGCCACCGCGGCGACCGCGATGTCGCGTTCACCGATGGTCAGGCTGTGGCCCTCCGCGGCGATGGTCGCCAGTTCCCGGCGCAGCAGGTCGGGGTCGACCGCGTCCCCCGACGCGGTGGTGCTCCCCTCGGACATGGCGACCACGGCCTCCCGCTCGTCCTCGGTCAGGTGGGCGGCGATGGCCTTTCCGGACCCGATGAAGAGGGGGAACCAGCGTCCGATGGGGACCTGGTAGTGGAGCTGGGGGCTGCCGTCGACCCGCACGGCGAGCACCCGCTCGAACCCGCTGCGGACGTACAGGGACGACGTCAGTCCGGTGACCGAGGTGAGCCTTTGCATGATGGGACGCGCGTGCCGACTGAGCTGGTCGTTGACCAGGAACCCGTGGGCCATGCGGAGCACGGCCACACCCAACCGGTAGGTCTGGTTCTCCGCGACCACGAGGCCCCGGCGCTGGAGGACGGCCAGGGAACGGAGCACGGTCGCCGGATGCAGGTCCACCTGGCGGCACAGATCGACCAGGCGCAAGGGCACGTCGCTGCGTTCCAAGGCTTCCAGGACGTCCAGTGCGCGTTCGACACTGCGCACCGTCGGTTGCCCTGAAGACTCTTCGGCCACTGCGGAACCCCTCAGACTCTGGAGCTGAATGTCCCGCAAATGCTACAGCGCGGCGATCTCCGCCCGAGCCTGCTCCTCTCGGGCGAACTTCTCCTCGGTCGAGGCGACGATCTCCTCCAGCCGGTGCCTGGGGATGACGGTCACGCCGTCGTCGTCGGCCACGATGACGTCGCCCGGGTTGACGACCACCCGGCCGACGGAGACGGGGACCTGGAGGAAACCCGGTCCGTTGCGGTAGGGGCCGGCCGGGGTGACGGCGCGGGCCCAGGTCGGGTAGCCGATGTTCTCCAGGTCGGCGGCGTCGCGGATGGCGCCGTCCACCACGAAGCCGGCCAGGCCCCGGGCCTGGGCGCGACGGGCCATGAGCTCGCCGAGCAGGGCCCGGTGGGTGGCGGCCTGGCCGTCGATCACGAGCACGTCGCCGGGCTCGGCCGTGTCGATGGCCTCGTGGATGGCCTTGTTGTCGCCCCCGGCGGTCAGGACGGTGAAGGCCGGACCGACCATCTTGGCGCCCTTCCAGACCGAGGAGATCGCGGCCTCGGCCACGTACAGGCGGTCGAGGACGTCGCCGACGTTGGGCGCGGGCAGTGCGGTCAGGCGACGGTGCAGGTCCTCGGGGAGCGGAGTCGTCTGTCCTGTCATGGGGTGTCCCTTCGTGGTCGGGCGTCGCCGGATCCCTCGGGGCGACGACCCTCATCTTTCATCTGATGAAGTCTCTTGTCAATGTATGAAACATTGAGGCGACGCCCTCGGGCCCGGGAGCCCGAGGGGCGGACGTCAGGAGCTCTGGCCCTCGGGGGTGTCCTTGTGGAGGTAGGACGCCAGGAAGGCGATGATCCCGAAGGTCGAGGCCAGGGTCACCGCGGGGATGAGCAGGTACTCCGAGGCCGCGCTCACCAGCGTCGGCTGCGACAGCACGGTCCCGAGCAGCTGCCCGAGCACCAGCAGGATCGCGACGACGAAGAACGCCACGAACGTCGTGACGAAGAGGATCTGCAGGGTCTTCAGCGCGACCTGGCGCACGGACCGCTTGGACATCGGGTGCCCCTTTCTGTTCGGGCGAGCGGCGTCGTGCCGCTCGCCCCGGGTCGAGGACTCAGACGACGAAGATGGGAAGCACGCCCCAGCCCACGAGGCAGGCCATGAGGACGATGGGCAGGAGATAGAAGAGGATCAACGGCAGGAAGGTCTTCTCCGCCTTGGCCTGCACGATGCCCGAGGCGATGAAGATGGGGGCGGAGGGCGGGGAGGATCCCTCGGTCGAGGCGGCCACCAGGGGGACCACGATCGCCAGGACCGGGTTCACGCCGACCGCCATCAGGCTGAGGAAGGAGACCTGGCCCACCGCGGTGAGGGCGGCGGTCGAGGTCAGGGGGATGGACACGGTGGCGATCAGGGCGACCGTCAGGACGACCATGAGCGCGGGGCCGGCGTTGAAGTAGCCGAGCACCTGCTCCACGTCCTCGGCCAGACCGAGCTGTCCGAGCACACCGCTGGCGGCCATCGCGAAGATGAGCAGCGCACCGATGGTGCCCAGGCGCGGCATCGCCTTGAGGATGAAGGCGTACCACTGGCGCAGGTCACCGGGAAGCTCGCGGCGACCGACCACGGTCGCGATCAGGATGATGAGGATCGGGATCCACGTGATGAGCGAGATGTCGCCGAGCGCGTCGCCCAGCCGGTCCGGTGAGGACAGGTAGTCCGAGAGGGGGCCGGTGGTCACCGCGATCGGGATGAGTGCGCCGAGGTAGATGAGGGTGGCGGGCCACCCGGCGCGCCACATCGCGCCCAGGGGACGCCGCGCGTCGTCCTTGGCGGCTCGCACGCCGTCCACCCGCACGAAGACGAACGCCATCACCAACCGGTGCAGGATCTGGTAGAGGCCGGTGACCAGCAGGGCGAGGTAGATGTCGCCGGTGGAGACGGCCGCTCCGGCGAAGCCGAGCATGATCACCATGGAGGAACTGGGCGGGAGCGCCGCACCCATGCCGCCGTTGCCGGCCAGGATCGTCGCGGCGCGCGCCCGGCTGAACCCGTTGCGGACCATCCAGGGGCCGGTCACCGAACCGGTCGAGGCGACGTTGCCGGAGTTGGAGCCCGACAGCGCACCCATCACGCCCGAGGCCACGACGTCCACGTACGCCGGGCCGCCGCGCAGGCGTCCCAGGGCGGCGTTGAGGATGTCGAGGATCTTGGTGATCAGTCCGGTGCGCTCGATCATGTACGCCATGAAGACGAAGGCCAGCGCCGCGTAGATGACCTCGTTCTCGGTGGTGTACACCAGGCCCGAGATCAGCGCGTTGAAGAAGTCGCCGCCCGCGAACAGACAGGTCGTGAGGAAGCCGAGGAACATGGCCTCGCCCATGTTCCTTTTGAAGAGGGCGCTCCAGACGATGATGACCGCGATGAAGGCGGCCAGGGCCAAGAGTGCAGAGGGCATGACGGCCTCCCGTGCTCGGTGATCAGGGACTCGGCTGTGAAGATCGCGCCGACGACGGGCGCGTGCCGGTCGGTGGGCTCGAACGATCGGGTCGGTCGGATGACGGAGGTTCTCTCTCGTGGACATCCACCGACACTGTTCACATGAGCGAAACGAGATTTCAAAGAGTGAAGTGTATGTTCGCTTGGTGAAGTGTGGCCTAGGTTACGTCGAACGTCAACCGTTCGGAAAGAAGTTCTCACCTGCGACTTCGCCATCACGCGGCGTGAACGATCGCGAGCACGCTCAAGGCGCGCATGGCCGGTCGCACCAGCGCGGTCCGCCGGTGTCGACCCGGTGGTGGGCCCGGAGGCGGTGCGGGGAGAGCCCGTCACCGCCCCCGTGGGTGGAGGGGCCTGGAGTCAGCCGGGTTCGTGATCGCCGATGCTCTCGGCCAGGGCGAGTGTGCGCAGCGCCGCGGTCACCACGGGCGCGTCGATGAACCGGCCGTCGGCCAGCGCGATCGCGCCTCCGCCCCGGGTCGATTCCGCGGACGCGCCCTCGGCGGCCTCCGCGATCTCCCTCGCCCGGGCGACCTCCTCCTCGGTGGGACGGAACGCCCGCCGGATCACCGGCACCTGGCGGGGATGGATCGCCGATCGGCCGAACATGCCGAGCTCACGTCCGCGCAGGCAGGACGCGTACAGGCCCTCGGTGTCCCGGACGTCGACGTAGGCCGCCATCCCCGGTGCCGCCAGCCCCGCCGCGGCCGAGGCGACGACGATGCGGGTCCGCAACCACGAGAACGCGCCGTCGCCCCGCAGACTCAACTCGGCGGTGAGGTCGGCCTCGCCCAGCGCGAGCGACCGCACGGCCGGGTGCGCGGCGATCACGGCGGCGTTCTCCACCCCCAGCGCGGACTCCAGCAGGCAGTCCACGGGCACGCCCTCGCCGACCATCGCGACCACGGCGTCGACGTCCTCGGGGGACTCGACCTTGGGCACCCGCACTCCGTCCGGGCGCACCGTCGCCAGGGCGGCCGCGTCGGCCGCGCCCCGCTCACCGCGCGGAGCGTTCATCCTGACGTGCACCTGGACACGGCGCTCGTCCGACTCCCGCTCCCGCAGGAACGCCACGACGTTGTCCAGAGCGGCCTCCTTGGCCGCCGGCAGGACCGCGTCCTCCAGGTCCAGGATCACGGCGTCCGCGCCGGAGTCGATGGCCTTGGTGAATCGCTCGGGTCGGTCGCCCGGCACGTAGAGCCACGCGACCAGGGGAGCCGCCGTCCTCGTCATCAGATGACCCCCGCTTCGCGCAGGTCGGCCCGGTCCGCCTCGGCGTAGCCGAGTTCCTCCAGGACCTCGTCGGTGTGCCGGCCCTTGGGCGGGCCGACCCACCGGATCTCACCGGGGGTGTCGGACAGGCGGAACGGCACGTTCTGGATCGCCACGCTCCCGAGTTCGTCGTCCGGGACGTGGACGATGGTCTCAAGAGCTTCGTACTGCGGGTCGACGGCGATGTCGCTCGCGTCGTAGATGGGCGCGATCGCGGCCTGGGCCTTGTCGAACTCAGCGATCACCTCGTCGGCGTCGCGCTCGGCGATCCAGGCGCCCACCGCGGCGTCGAGCTCGTCGGCGTGCTCGTAGCGGGTGCGCCCGGTGGCGAACCACGGTTCGTCCACCAGGTCCTCGCGTCCCACGAGGCGCATCACGCGCTCGGCGATGGACTGGGCGCTGGTCGAGATCGCGAGCCAGCGGCCGTCACGGGTGCGGTAGGTGTTGCGCGGCGCGTTGCTGGTGGAGCGGTTGCCGGTGCGCTCGGGGATCGCGCCGGTGGCGTGGTAGGCCGTGATCTGCGGTCCGAGCACCGTCAGGATCGGTTCGATGATCGCCAGGTCGATGACCTGGCCCTTGCCGGTCTGTTCCCGCGCGTGGACGGCCACCATGACCGCGTAGGCCACGGCCAGCGCCGAGATCCCGTCGGCCAGGGCCAGCGGCGGAAGCGTCGGGGGTCCGTCCGGCTGTCCGGTCATGGAGGCGAACCCGCTCATGGCCTCGGCCAGGGTTCCGAAACCGGGGCGGTGCGCCATCGGGCCGCTCTGCCCGAACCCGGTGACCCGCGCGATGATCAGGCGCGGGTTGTGCTCCAGCAGCTTCTCGGGGGAGAGGTTCCACCGTTCGAGGGTCCCCGGACGGAAGTTCTCGATGAGGACGTCGGCCTCGGCGAGCATGGCGAGCGCGATCTCCTGCCCCTCGGGGCGGGACAGGTCCAGCGTGGCCGTGCGCTTGTTCCGGGCTAGCATCTTCCACCACAACCCGACCCCGTCCTTGGTCGGGCCGTGCCCGCGCGCGGGGTCGCCTCGTCGGGGGTGTTCGACTTTGATGACGTCGGCTCCGAAGTCACCCAGATAGGTCGCGGCCATCGGCCCGGCGAACAGCGTGGCCGCGTCGATGACCCGGAGGTTGCTCAGAGATCTCATAACAAACAACTTATAAGATATAAGAAGATGCGCAAGGGTCATCTGTGACCTCAGTGACCTTCAGCGGCCCGGCGAGGCCCGTCGATGTGCGGTGAGCCACCGGTTCCGGACCTCTAAGCTGGATTCCATGAACAACGTGGCGATGGGGAGGTCCGCTCTTGTCAGCCTCCGGTAGCGGAGAATCGGCGGGGTTCCCGCAGACCGGGCGTCCACCCACGAGTAAGGCCGAGTACGTCCACGAGACGCTCCGTCGGGAGATCGTCAACGGGGTTCATCCTCCCGGTGCCTCCGTCAACCAGGAGGAGGTCGCCACCCGTCTGGGGGTGTCCATCACCCCGGTACGCGAGGCGCTGCGCCGGCTGGAGAGCGACGGTCTGGTCACCTACCGCGCGCACCACGGCGCCACCGTCTCCGGTCTCGGCGTCGAGGCCGCCGAGGAACTGCGGATGCTGCGCGCCGCGGTGGAGGGACTGACCGCCCGACTGGCCGCCCAGCGGATCACCGAGGCCGAGCTGGCCGAACTCACCCTCGTCCACGAGCGCATGGTCGCCGACAGCCGAACCGGGGACTCGCAGGCCATGGCGCAGGACAGCCGCCTGTTCCACCAGATGGTGGCCGACATCGGCGGCCCGGCCTTCCTGGGCGCGCACGTGCGCGCGGTCCGGCGCAACAACCCCATCCTGGAGACCGTCTCGCGTTGGAAGGACCCGGACAACGTCCGCGCCTACCTCGACGCGCACGGGAGGATGTTGCGGGCCTTCGCGCAGGGGGACGCGGACGAGGCCGAACGCCTCATGGCCGACCACATCCGGGCGCCGGGGCGGGACGAGGTCGAGGCCGAGCGCTGAGGGCGCGGTAGGTTCCGCCGTCGGTGTCCGTCGGTGTCCGTCGGTGTCCGTCGGTGTCCGTCGGTGTCCGTCGGATCCGTGGCGGCCCCTGGGCGTAGGGCCGTGCGCCCCCGCGCCGTCGTGGTCCGGCCTGCCTCGTCCCACGGACCGTCGGTGGCACGTCGCCCGCCCGGACCGTGGCGCGGGACAGCGGGTCCGCAGACGCGCGGACCACATCGCACGCTTCATCGGAGATGGCCGAGAGGCCTTTCCGCCGGTCGCGCACGCCCTGGTCGCCTCGACCGATCTTCGATGACGCGACTCGTCGGACGCCTTTTCCCGTGTTCGGTTTCCGGGAACGGCGCGTGCGTTCTCACCAGGGCGACGTGAACGGCTCCCGGGCACCGACCGGAAACGTCACGCCCCCGTCGTTCACCCGCTCCGCGAGATCCGCGGCCTTCGCGTGAACACGGGGGTGGGGAAAGGCCGACCGAAGACGCGACCCGATCAGATTCTGGCCCCGATCGCGCCGGCGCCGCGCGACAGTTCCGGAAGCCAGGTCATCAGCTCCTCGGGGCTGGTGACGTCGGTCGTCGTCACCAGGTTGATCGCCCCGGCGATCTCCTTCTCCGCGTCGTACAACGGCAGGCTGAGGCTCAGCGCGCCCAGTTCCCGTTCCGATTCGGCGAGGTAATAGCCGTTCTCCCGCACGCTTTCGACGTCCCTTTTCAGGTCTCCGGGCCCCTGGGCGCGACCCGACGCCAGAAAGGTCTCCGGGAAACGGAGGGCGAACGCGTCGACCTCCTCGTCGGTCCAGGCGGCGAGCAGAACCTTTCCACCGCCGACGTTCAAGGGCACGCGCCGGCCGATGGGGAATTGGTAGCGCAGCGGATCCGCGCCACTGACACGCGCGATGAGAATGCGCTCATCACCCGACCGAACGAACACCGACGAGGTGAGTCGGGTCGTCGAGGACAGTTCCGTGAGGACCGGGGTCGCGACCGTGCTCAGCCGGTCGTTGACCACGAACCCGTGGGCCAGGGAGAGCACCACCGGACCGAGCGCGTAGCCCAGGTTCCCCTGCTGGACGTAACCGCGCCGGACGAGCTGGTTGACCGTCCGCTGGGTGGTGGCCAGGTGTAGGTCCGCCTCACGTGCGATGTCGCTCAGGCGCAGCGGTCCGCGCGCGCGTTCCAGGCACTCCAGGACGTCCAGCGCACGGTCGAGCGTGCGCCCCTGGTTTCCGCCTCCGGTTGTGGCGCCCATGCTCGGCTCGCCGCTCCTTCACCTGTGGTCCGACGGGATCTTCCAGGTCGCGAGCGTGGACCGCGAGGCCCGTCGCGTACGGCGATCCGGCTCGCTCCCGACATCTCCACGGTAGCGGAGAGGTTTCCGCAGGGTTGACAGCCGAAAGAGCCACAGGTCACACTCGCTATCAATTGGCAAGAGAAACTATCATCCAATGATAGATGGTGACGTAATGAAGGTAGCTGTCCTGGGACTCGGCGAAGCCGGCGCGATCTACGCGGAGGCCTTCGCCGACGCGGGCTGGCGCTCCGTCGGCTTCGATCCCGCGCCGACGGTCCCCACACCCGCGGGGGTGACGCGGGTCGCCTCGACCGCCGAAGCCGTCCGGGAGGCGGAGGTCGTCCTCAGCCTGACCACGGCCGCCCATGCGGTCGGTGCCGCCCGAGCGGCCGTGTCCGCGCTGGGCGAGGACGCGGTGTACATCGACTTGAACGCGGCGTCACCGCAGGTCAAGGTCAATGTGGCCCATACCATCGGTGGTGCCGCCCGCGTGGTCGACGGCGCCGTCATCGGTTCCGTCGTCAAGTTCGGAGCCGGGGTCGAGGTTCTCCTCGCGGGACCCGCGGCCGAGGAGGCCGCCCGGTTCCTGAAGGTCGTGGGCTCGGATGCCCGACCGATCGGTGACACGGTCGGGGCGGCCTCCGGACGCAAACTGCTGCGCAGCGTGTTCATGAAGGGGCTCGGGGCGTTGATCACCGAAGCCGTCGACGCGGGGACCGCGGCCGGTGAGGAGGAGTGGATGCGCGAACAGGTCGCCGGTGCGCTCACCGGAGGTTTCGACGCGCTGCAACGGCTGGACCACGGGACACGGCTGCACGCGGTCCGACGCTCCCACGAGTTGGAGGCCAGCATCGCGCTGTTGACCGACCTGGCCGTCGAGGCTCCGGTGAGCAGGGGAGCGGCCGACCGCCACCGGTACCTGGCACGCTCGACCGGCCCCGGTGACGAGGGGCTGATCGACGCCTACGCGACGATCCCCACCGCGGCCATCGGTGACGCCCGCGACCGCCTCGGATTCCTCTCCTCCCGGATCCGACCGGTGTGGCCCGGGGCGCGCATGTCGGGCCGAGCCCTCACCGTGCGGACGCGGCCCGGCGACAACAAGGCCCTGCACCGGGCGCTGACCGTCGCCCGGCCCGGCGACGTCCTGGTCGTGGACGGAGGAGGCGACGACTCCCGCGCCCTGATCGGGGAACTCATCGCCGAACGGGCCGTCAACAAGGGGGTCCGCGGCATGGTGATCGACGGAGCGGTACGCGACGCCGACGAACTGCGCGCACTCGGGTTCCCGGTCTGGTCCGCCGGCATCTCCCCGGCCGGCCCCTACAAGGACGGGCCCGGCCACGTCGGAGTCACCATCGCCGTGGGGGGAGCCGTCTGCTCCCCGGGGGACATCGTGGTGGCCGACGGTGACGGTGTGTTCATCGTGCCCCGGTTGGAGGCCGAACAGACCCTCACCGCGGCCCGGCACGTCCTGGACGACGAGGCCGAGCGGCTCCGTTCCATTCGCCGGGAACGCGTATGAGCCTCCTCCCGGACCCGCGATCGCGTCGTGAGAGCGACGCCCCACCCGTCTTCGGGCACTCGTACGCCCCTCCACCCAAGGTCGACCCATGCCCATCGCGCTTCTAGCCCTCGCGGCCTTCATCGCCGTGATCATCGTGTGGAACGTCGTGTTCAAACGCAACATGGGCGAGGCCATGTTGCTCGGACTCGTGGTCACCGCCCTGTTCGCCGGAGCACAGGCACCCGCCTACCTCCTGGGCGGCCTGACCGACGCGCTCACGCACGACGTGCTCTACGCGGCCCTGGCCTTCGTGTTCATGGCCTACCTCATCGACGTCACGGGTCTGATCCAGAAGATCCTGGCCATCCTCAACTCCGTGTTCGGTCGTATCCGAGGCGGCCCCGCCTTCATCGACACGGCCGGTTCGGCCGTCTTCGGTTCCCTGTCGGGGTCCAACTCCGCCAACACGGCCTCCAGCGGATCGTTCACCGGCCCCTGGATGGTGCGCACCGGCTGGACGCCCACGCGGGCCGCGACCGTCCTCGCCGGGAACGGCGGCATGGGCGCCGCCCTGCCGCCCAGCGCCTCCATGGTCATCATGATCGGTTTCGCCGGGGGCATGGTCACCACCGGCCAGGTGTACCTGGGCCTGCTCGCGGCCGGGCTCTACCAGATCCTGCTGCGCGTGGGGTTGGTGGCCTACTTCGTGCGCCGGGACGGCATTCCCCAGGTGGACGAACACGACCTCGTCCCGCTGCGCACCTCGCTCAGGCAGGGGGCCGGCGCGCTCTCGATCTTCCTCGGCGCACTCGTCCCCATCGTCGTCACCGTGGGGCCGTTGGCCGATCACCTCACCGAATCCACGCCTCTGGGCGACGCGATGGGCGACATCTCGTTGCTGACCTGGATCCCCATCCTCATCATCGGTTTCTCACTCGTGGCCGGACGGGACCGCCTGCCGCGGACGGTGCGCGACTGGTCGCGCCTGCTGGACGGTGCCCTGCCCAAGTTCGCCACCATCGGGGCGCTGCTGTTCTTCGCGATCGCCGCGAGCGAGATCCTCGGGCGCCTCGGCCTGGCCGAGGACGTGAACGCCGTGTTGGAGACGCTGCCGGTCAGCGCCACCCTCATGGTGATCGTGGTCGGACTGGTGATCACCCTGGTGGCCGGTCCGCTCTCCTCGACGGCCACCCTCACCGCGGTCGGCCAGATCTCCTTCCTGGCACTGGTCGGGGTGGGTGTGGACCCGCTGCTCGCCGTCGTGGCGATCCTGGTGTTCGCCTCCACCGAGGGGGCCTCGCCGCCCGCCTCGGGGTCGATCTTCGTGGCGGCGGGACTGACCGGGGCCCGACCGGAGAGCACCTTCCTGCCGCTCATCGTCTACTACATGATCCCGATCTTCCTGATCGCCTGTCTCATCGGTTGGGGCGTCCTTCCGATCCTGGGGGTATGACCATGCTCGCTCTCAAGCCCCGAGTCTTCACCGTGGTCCGCGCGCTGTTCAAGATCGGACTCCTCTGCTGCTTCACGCTCGGAGCACTCCTGGTCCTGGGCCAGCTCGCCGGTGTCCTCGCCCAACGCCCGGAGTGGGTGACCGGCGCCTCCGACCTGCTGTTCGTCCCGACCATCGGTGCCGCGGCCGCCTTCGGTGTCCTGGGGTTCGTCGCCGGCTACCTCGAGCCTCGGGAGAGTGAAGAGGACTGACCCGGGCCCCACGACCGGGAAAACGCTCCCGACGGAACCGTGACCCCGCCCCGCCTCCTCGGCCCCTCCGCAGAGCCGGTCCGCCCACCGCGACCTCGGTGTGCGGACCGGTGCGTGTGCCTCCGAGCCCGGCCGGGCCGTCACCGGCGTACCGCCGTGGCCCGAGCGGGACCGGGCGACGGCGGTACACCCGCATCGCGGGTCAGCGGCCGGTGTGACCGTCGATCCGCTCGCGGAGGATGTCGAGGTGACCGGCGTGGCGTCCGGTCTCCTCGATCATGTGCGTCAGGGCCCACCGCATCGACGGAGCGGGTCGGTCCCGGGTGCCCTCGTGCGCGGGGAGTCCGAGGTCCGCGCACGCGGCGATGGCCCGGTTCGCGGCGGTGATCGCGTCGCGGTAACCCCGGAGGACGTCCTCCGTGCTCGCCTCCGGATCGGCGTGGAACGTGGCCGACCAGTCGCCGGTCCTCTCACCGAGGAAGACGTGGCGCTCCACGTGGGTCAGGTGCTCGATGAGCCCGAGCAGGTTGGTGCCCGAGGCCACACCCGGGGTGCGCACGTGTTGCTCCGGAGCCCCCTCGACCTTGCTGAGTGCGCTCTCGCGCAGGTAGTCGAGGAACCCGGTGAGCACGGCCCGCTCACCGGTCCCGGTCCGTGGCGGTGGCCGGTCGCGTCGTCGTGACGAGGTGGGCATGGGCGTCCTTTCGTGTGCGGTGGCACCGGTCGTGGGTCGCGTGCGCCGTCGGTCGGCGACCGAGATCACGCGCCCGGGTGCCGACGGGCCACCACCACGTTGTCGATCACCGTCGCGGTCCGGCCGTCGGGGCCGTGGGCGAGACGTGTGCGCCGCTCGCACACCTCGACGGTCCATGAGCCGTCGAGGGCCAGTGAGCGCCGTAGGTCCTCCGCGGTCGGCGGTGCCGCGTCACGGTTCCATGACCAGGGAGCGGTGGAACCGTGGTCGAGGACGACCAGCCGTCCGCCGTCGGCCACCGACCGCGACACGCGGCGCAGGACGGCGTTCCGGTCGAGGTCCGTGGTGGGGTGGAAGTAGTTCGCGTAGACGAGGTCCCACCGGTCGAGGCCGGGCAGGGTCCGCTCCAGGTCGTGCCCCTGGACGTCGAGACGGTCCGCGATCCCGGACCGCCGTGCGCGTTCGGCCAGCACGGCGAGGACGTGGTCGGAGACGTCGACGGCCGTGACGTGCCAACCGGTGGTGGCCAGCCACAAGGCGTCCCCGCCTCGGCCGCAGGCGAGTTCGAGCGCCCGGGGTGCGCCCGAGCGCGCCCCCGGTGGCGGTACCAGGGGCAGGTCCTCCGCGAGCGCGACGAAGGCCGCGTTCGGTGCGGGACGCGGTGTGGAGGGGTCGTCGTCGCCGTAGTGCCGTTCCCAGAACTCCCGCGCGGGGGAGGCAACGCCGTGTTCCGATGTCATGACGCCATGGTGTGCGGCGAGGGATGGCCGACGCACGTCCTTGTGCAGATCTGCAACGGCGTCCGTGCTGTGCGGCCGGGGACAAGGCGTCGGGGGAGGAGGGCCCCGCCCCGAGACGGCGGCGCGCGAGGCTCGCTCAGGACTCGTGCAGGTGGATGCGCTCGCCCTGGGTGCCGAAGATCGCGATGACCTCCGCCGGTGACCGCTCGGCCGGGTTGCCGATCCAATGGGGTGTCCGGGTGTCGAACTCGGCCGCCTCCCCGGCGTTCAGGACCAGGTCCTGTTCGGTGCCCAGGACCAGCCGGACGGTCCCCGACAGCACGTAGAACCACTCGTGCCCCTCGTGCGTGCGCAGCTCCGGTGCGGGAAGGTCGCGGGCCGGCGGGTAGAGCACCTTGTAGGCCTGGACCCCGCCGGCGCGTCGGGTGAGCGGGATGAAGGTCAGACCGAAGCGGCGGACCGGATGCAGGTGCACCCGCGGATCGCCCACCCTGGGGGCGTCCACGAGATCACCGATCGGGACCCGATAGGCGCGGGAGAGCGGCAGGAGCTGCCCCAGCGTCGGCTGGATCCGTCCGGTCTCCAGACGTGACAGCGTGCTGGGGGTGATGCCGGTGCGTGCGGACAGTTCCACGAGGGTCAGACGCGCCTCAGCGCGCAACCGTCGCAACCGCGCGCCCACGGCCTGGAGCACCGCGGCGTCCGCCTCGGGCTCGTGGTTCCCGTCGCCGTTCATGTCGGCAACCTATCGCGCGGCCCGTGGCCCGTCGGCGGTCGCACGCCGCGGGCGGGAGGCGAGTGGTCGGCGGACTCGACGCCCACGTCGCGGCCCGGGGCCGGCGGCGGTTCGCACACGGAAGGGGTGACCGGGAGGACGGCCCGGTCACCCCACCGCGCAGTGGTGTCGGCGCCCTATGGCGGCACCGACACCCACCCGGGGCCGGTCCTGGTCGGCGGCGCGCCGCGCCCCGTCCCCGAGGGGAGGGGCCGGCACGTGCCCACGGACGCGGTCTCGCGGGTGGGATTCAGGACGCCGTCGACCGGGCTCCGGAGAGCCGGTCGGCGAGGTCGGTCAGACGCTGACCGGCCACACCGGGAAGGAGCACGCCCTCGACCCGGTCGACACGGTCGCGCCAGGTGTCGGGGACCCGGTGCTCCCCACCGATCGCCCCGCACAGGGCGCCCACCATGGCGGGCAGGCTGTCGGTCTGGCGGGGGAACAGGGCCGCGGTCTGCAACCCGGCCGTGAGGTCGCCGTCGACCAGACGGGTGAGGGCGAAGGCCAGGGGCAGGGTCTCGGGGGCCACACCGCCGTGGCTGTAGCCGGGACGACCGAAGGCGTCGATCAGGGTGGGCACGGTCGCGAACGCCTGCCCACCGCTGTTCGCCGTGATGGCGGCGGCGCGGGCGAAGCCGCGCCCGAGCCAGCTGTCGACGGGCACGGCGCGCTCGGCGTCGGCCAGGGCCGACTCCCATTCCTCACCCGAGGAGAGCGCGGCGATGGCGCGCGCCATCGCACCGGCCGCCCACACACCGTCCCGGTCGTGGGTGATCCGTGCGTACTCCTCGGCCACCCGTGCGGCGGTCTCGGGGTCACCCGCGTGGTACAGACCCACGGACACCGCGGCCGGCACCGAGCCGTCGTCCCAGTAGACGGGGTTGTCGCTTCCCGTCACCGGGGGAAGGTGACCCCGGAGCACCTGGAGGACGGCGCCCCGCTCGGCGATCCCGCACCAGACCCCGTCGGTGTCGACGTAATGGGCGCGCCACCCCTGGAACAGGGTCGCTTGGTCGTGCGTTTCGGCGGACAACAGGACCAACGCGGCCGTCGCCGCGGTCTCGGTGTCGTCGGTTCCGCACAGGGGGTTGTGCTCGGCCCCGGCCAACCCGAAGGGCAGGAGGGGACGGGAGACGTGCTGCCGATCCAGGTCGGCGTTCTTCTCCCACAGCACACCACGGCCCCACGCGGCCCGGGCGTGACGGTGGTACTCCGCGGGCAGACCGAGGGCGTCTCCCATGGCCAGGCCCAGCAGGGCGCCGCGGGCGGTCTCAACGCGCAATGTCGTACTCCTTGTTCCCGTGCGCCGCGTGCAGAGCGTCGGCGAGGTCCACCAGGTCGGTGCCGCCGGTGACGGTGACGCAGACCCCGGCGACCCGCCTGACCGTGTCCCGCCATCGTTCGGGGATCGCCGATTCTCCGTGCAACGCGCCCGCCATGGCACCGGCCATGGCCGCGATGGTGTCCGAGTCCCGGCCGATGTTGACGGCGCTCACCACGCTCGGGACGAACGTGCCCCGGGCGGCGGCGAAGAGACCGAAGGCCAGCGCCACCGCTTCGGGGGCGCTGTCCGGCCAGGGGTAGTGGAAGAGCGGCACGTCCCGGTAGAGGTCGCGTTCGGCCACCTCCAGGGTGGGCGAGGCGGAGGCCACGTCCAGGGCGCGGCGCATGAGCCTGCCCGTCCAGGAGTCCTCCGGTACCGCCGCCAGGCCGGCGGCGACGACCTCGGTGTGGTCGTCGGTGACCAGGGCGCGGGCGACGGCCGCCGCGATGGCCTGGGCCCCGAAGATGCCGTCCGCGGAGTGACTGACCCGGGCGTCCTCGGCGGCCAGTCGTGCGGCCTCGCCGGGGTCACCGGCGCAGAGGAGACCGATGGGCGCCACGCGCATCGCCGCCCCGTCGCTCCAGGACTCGTAGTTGTCGTTGCCGCTGACGGGGGGCAGCACGCCGGCGCGGAGGTTGGCGATGGCGACCATCTCGCTGAAGCCGGCGCCGTGGAAACCTTCTCTCTGGGCCAACAGCGCCCGGCCCCACACCTCGGCCACGTCGTTCGAGGTCAGCCCGTGGCCGTGGGCGAGCAGCCCCTGGGCGCACAGAACCGCGTACTCGGTGTCGTCGGTCCCCGCGGCCTCCGCGCTCAGGAAGTCCTCCACCCGGCCGAAGGCGGCGTGGATGCCGTCCGGGGTCATGCCCTCCGTGGGGGCGCCCATGGCGTCGCCGACCGCCAGCCCCAATAGTGCTCCCCGGCACCGATCCCGCGTCGCCATCAACAACCTCTCACATCGTTTTGCATGAGCCGGACCAGGATGGCACAGCCTCAGGGCTGGAACAAAAAGGGAGGATCGTCACCCTGCTTGACAGTCTGTCCGGTCTTCGACACGATGAGCGCGTCCAGTTTGCAAGACGTTTTGCGTTACCTCGAAGTGAGGGCGATGAGCAAGGAACACCGTGTCGGCATCGCCGACGTGGCGGCCACCGCCGGGGTCAGTGTCACGACGGTCTCGCACGTGTTGAGCGGGCGACGGCCGGTGAGCGATCGCACCAAGGCCAAGGTTCTGCGCGTCATCGACGAACTGGGGTACCGCCCCGATCCCTCGGCGCGAGGTCTGCGGACGGGACGCAGCGAGGCGGTCGCCCTCGTCGTCTCCGACGTTACCAATCCGTTCTACCCGCTCATGGCAGCGGGGCTGCAGGAGGTCCTGCAGCCCGAGGGATTCCTGATCTCGGTCTGTGTGGCCCAGGGGACCTCCCACGATCTGGACACGGTGATCCGCCACCTGCTCAACCGCAGGGTCGACGGCATCGTCATGGCGTCGTTGAACGCCCAGGAACACCACTTCAACGCCATCACCGCCGCGGGGACCGCCCTGGTCCGGCTCAGCGGCGAACTGGACCCGCGCTTCGGTGACATCGTGCGCGCCGACGACACCGGCGGCATGGCCGACGTGGTCACCCATCTTCTGGAACGTGGTTACCGCAGGATCGGCATGGTCAACGGCGATCCCGACAGCTCGCCCGGTCGACTCCGACTGGCCGGGTACCGCCGTGCCCTGCGCGACTTCGGTCTGGAATCGGACGAGAACCTCATCACCACCGGGCCGTTCACACGTGCCGGAGGGGCACGTGGCGCCCACCGACTGCTGGGCATGGACCCGATGCCGCAGGCCCTGGTCTGCGGCAACGACCTGATGGCCGTCGGCGCCCTGGACGCGATCCGGGAGAGGGGACTGTCCGTCCCCGGCGACATCGCCGTGACCGGCTACGACGACATCGAAGCCGCCTCACTGCTCTCGCCGCGACTCACCACCGTGCACAACCCCGCCTTCGAAATCGGTCGGGCCTGTGCCCGCCTCTTCCTCGATCGCCTGTCCGGATCCTCGGTCGAAGGCGTGCGCGAGGTCGTGCTCCCACAAAAACTCATCGTCCGCGAATCGACCTGACGACCAAAAGGACCCCCGTGACCTACCAACTTCCCCGCCGCGACATGTTCAAGCTCGCGGGTGGGGCCTTCGCCGGAGCCTGGCTCCTGTCGGGCTGCGGAAGCTCCGGCGGCGGTTCCTCCGCCGGTGTCGAGTACTGGGGAGCCTTCCCCACGCCGGAGACCGAGGAATACTTCCGCACGCACTTCATCGACAGCTTCAACGAGTCGACCGAGTACACGGCGCGGATGAGCACCAAGCAGCTCACCGACCTGGCGTCGCTCACCGACACCGCGGTCTCCTCCGGCAACGCGCCGGACATCATCTACTCTCCCGGTCCGACCACCTCGGTCACCTACGCGCAGGGCCTCAAGACCCTCGAACTGGACGACTTCTCCGCCCAGTACGGCTGGGAGGACCGTCTCCTGCCCTGGGCCACCCAGCTGAGCCGGGTGGACGACCGCCTGTACTCGGTGCCCACCAGCTACGGGTCCATGGTCATGTACTACAACCGGGCCGTCTTCGAGGACAACGGCTGGACCCCGCCCACCACCAAGGCGGAGTTCGAGGAGCTGTGCGAGGACGCCGACTCGCAGGGTCTGATGCCGGTCGGAGCGGGCAACAGCGGCTACCCCGCGCAGAGCGAGTGGTACCTGACCTGCCTGCTCAACGCGGCTCTGGGCCCGCACATCCTCTACGACGTGCTCACCGGTGACCGCGACTGGACCGACGCGGCCGTGGTCGACGCCATCAGCCTCATGAAGGAGCAACTGGACAAGGGCTGGTGGGGTGGCGGGGCCGACCGCTACTTCACCAACACCGACCCCGACCTGTGCACGGGGCTGGCCACCGGTGACGTGGCGATGTACATGAGCGGCACCTGGAGCTTCAGCTCGATGGGCACGTTCTTCACCGACTCCGGCAACGACCCCGAGGACTGGGACTGGGCCCCGCTGCCCTCCCTGTCCGACGACGTCGACCCCGGCGTCTTCCCCCTCGCCATCGGCACCGCGCTGTCGATCGACTCCAGCACGGACGACCCCGAGGCCGCCGCCGCGTTCCTGGACCACATCATGGGTGACACCACCCGTTCCCTGGAGTACCTCGCCGACCAGGGCGAGAACCCGCCCCCGGTCGCCTACGAGGCCTCCGACTTCCCCGAGGGCACCGACCCCCGGGCGCAGCGTCTCTACGAGCAGATCCCCACCTCCGACAACCTCGGTTACGCGAGCTGGACCTTCCTGCCGCCGGAGACCAACACGGCCCTGTACACCGAGTTCGACAAGGTCATCACCGGTGACCTGTCGCCCAAGGAGTACACCGAGGTCCTGGACGCGACCTTCCGTCAGGAACTGGGTGCGGGCGGGGTTCCCACCCCCTTCACCCCGCAGTAGACAGGAAACGGAAAAGACCCACGGGATGTCCACCATCACACCCGTGGCCGGTGAGGGAACGGCCGCGCCGTCTCCCTCACCGGCCCGCCGCGACCGGCGTCGACGCCTCAAGGGGCTGCTCTTCCTGGCACCCCTGTTGGTCGTCAACGTCCTGGTGATCGCAGGTCCCGCGCTGACCTCGGTCGCCTACTCCTTCACCGACTGGGACGGCATCAACACCCCGTCCTTCGTCGGATGGGACAACTACGCCTCGCTGGTAGGCGACGAGGCCTTCCGCAACGCGCTCTGGCACAACCTGTTGTGGACGCTGTTCTTCCTCACGGTGCCCATGAGCATGGGGTTGTTGGGCGCCTACCTGCTCAGCCGGGTCCGGCGGGGTCAGCTCCTGTTCAGGATCCTGTTCTTCATCCCCTACGTCGTGGCCACGGTGGTCTCCGCCGCCGTTTGGCGGCAGATCCTCAGCCCCACGGCCGGGATCATCCCCGTCCTGGACTCCTTCGGGGTGCCCTGGGTCGGCGGACTCAACCCGCTCGGTGACCCGGATCTGGCCCTGGGGGCCATCGCCCTGATCAACAACTGGCAGTGGTGGGGCTTCCTGGTCATGCTGTTCCTGGCCGCCATGCAGTCGGTCAACCCGGCCCTGTACGAGGCCGCGCGCCTGGACGGCGCCGGACGCTGGCGCGAGTTCTGGCACGTGACCCTGCCCGGAATCCGCCCGACGCTGGTCTTCCTCCTGCTGATGACCATCATCTGGTCGTTCCTGGTGTTCGACTACGTGTACATCCTCACCCAGGGTGGTCCCGCCGGATCCACGGACATGCTCAGCACCCTGCTCTACCGCACCGCGTTCAGTGAGGGCCGTGCCGGACACGCCTCCGCCGTGGGCGTCGTCATGGCCCTGATCAGCGCCACCACCATCGCCGGTTACCTCGTGCTCCGGCGCCGACTGCGCTGGGAGGTGTGATGACGATCGACCACATGCGGCGTCCCCTCCGGCGGCGCCGCGCGACCTCCTCCCGCCAGGGCGGACCGTTCGTCTACCTGCTGCTCGTCCTGCTGGCCCTGTACGCCATCGGCCCGATCCTGGTGCTGCTCTTCAGCGCGCTCAAGAACCCGGCCGAGATCAGCACCAACCCGATGGGACCGCCCGCGGAGGCGGCGTGGGACAACTTCCTCACCGCCTGGCAGAACGCGAACATGGCGGTCGGCCTCTACAACAGCGCGATCATCGTGCTGGCCACCGCCATCGGTGTGTGCCTGATCTCGGGTGCGGCGGCCTACGCCATGGTCCGGCTGGACGTGCCCGTCCCCGGGGCGTTGACGATGTACCTGCTGGTGGTGACGGCGCTCCCCATCCAGCTCTTCATCGTGCCCCTGGTGAACTGGTGGACGCAGTTGGGGCTGTACGACACGCAGTTCGGGCTGATCCTCATCTACTGGGCGATCTACAGCCCCTTCAGCACGCTGCTGCTCAGGTCGTACCTCATCGCCATCCCGCCCGACTACGAGGCCGCGGCCCGGATGGACGGAGCGGGCGAGCTGACCGTGTTCTTCCGTATCGTGCTGCCGCTGATCTGGCCCGGTGTGATCACGGCCGGTCTGGTCGCCGCGCTCCAGGCCTACAACGAGTTCCTCCTGGCGGTCACCTTCATCCAGGACAACGAGGCGCTGCCGGTGTCGATCTCCCTGTACTCCTTCCAACAGGGCTTCACCGTCAACTACGCCTTGGTCAGCGCGGCCGGAATCATCATGATCCTGCCGGTGCTGCTGCTCTTCCTGGTCCTGCAACGCCGTTTCGTGGAGGGATACGCCTCCACCGGCATGGCCAACTGACCAACACGGGCGTCCTTACGGGGCCGCCCTCCACGCGGAGTGGGAATGCGTCCGCCGTCCTTGGACGTCTTCCCGCTCCCATGAGGGGGAGGGCGGGCCCGGGTGGTGCACCACCCGGACCCGCCCTCATCACGTCGGGCCCACTCTTCCTGTTCCGCGGGGGCGGACAGGACGGGTGGGCCCGACGCTGTGCGGTGGGGCCTCCATCCGGTCCGGCGACGCGGGCGAAGGATCCTCGATGCCGGCGGTCGGGTGCGGGCGGACGCGTGGGTCCACTCGTGCCCGACGGCCTCGATGACGTCGCAATTCCGGCCGAAAGACAGGGGTGTGACGGGTTCTTCATGGGGTTTCCGGAATGGCCCGCGCTGTGCGGGGGAGGACGTCCTCACCGCTCGGTACGACCGGTCCGGTCGTCGGCTCGTCATCCGTCCGCCGCCGGCCGTATCGACCCCCGCATCCGGTGCACGCGCATGTCGGTGACCCACCGACCGGTGCCCGTGTGGCCCGGGCGAACCCGGATGCCGGACCCGAGGACCCATGGACCTCGCCCTGATCGCGATGGTCCACCGGTGCACAGAACAGCACGGAGAGGATGGAACGGTTTGCCGAACTCATCAGGGGCGCGTGTCGGCCCCCGCGTCGCCGCCTCGGCGCTCGTCATCGCCCCCGCACTCGCCCTGGCCGCTCCGGCGCACGCCGAACCGACCGCCGACTGCCTCGCGGAGGACGGCGCCACGGTCGAGGAGGAGCGCGTCACCGAGGACGTCCCCCAGGAGATCCTCGCCCGGTCCGGCGCGGATGCCGCCGTGGACCGCTTCACGGAGGAGCTGTGCTCCACCTCCGACCTGGAGGAGGCGCGCACCGTCGTGGAGGACCACGCGGACGCGCTGTGGCGGGAGGCGGTCGACCGGGTCCAGGGGACCGAGGACGTCGAGGGCGACCTGAGCGCCGGGGACGACCGCCCGCTCTACTGGGCGCGGCTGGGTATGACCTCGGCCCTCAACCGCTGGGCGCCCGACTTCGAGGTGGACGCGGACGCCCGTGCCGAACTCGTCGCCGCCCTGGAGCGCGGCTCCCGCGGTTTCCAGGGCACGGATGCCGCCGACACCGTCGCCGGCTATGACGAGACCGAGGTGACGCGGGTCGTGGTGACCGGGTTCGACCCGTTCCGCCTCGACTCCGACGTGCGCCAGGCCAACCCCTCCGGCGCTGCGGCGCTGGCCCTGGACGGCGCGGTGTTCGAGACCGACGACGGCGTCGCGGTCGTCGAGTCCATGCTCTTCCCGGTGCGGTGGCGCGATTTCACCGACGGCATGGTCGAGGAGGCCCTGCTGCCGCACTACACCGGTGACCGGCCCGCCGACGCCGTCATCACCGTGAGCCAGGGGCGTGACGGGCGGTTCGATCTCGAAGCGCACAACGGTGCCTGGCGTGGAGGGGCCCTCGACAACGAGATGACCGGGACCCCGGAGACGGCCCCGATCCCCGAGGGCGTCCCCACGGTCAGCCCGCAGCCACAGTGGTCGGACTCCACCCTGGACCACGGCGCCATCATCGAGCGGACCACCGGGGAGCCCTTCCCCGTGTACGACAACACCGAGGTGACCGAGATCCCCGAGGGGGAGACGCGGCCGGTGACCCGACCGGACGGGCCCACCCCCGGTTCCACCGCGCGGGCCGGGGGCGGCGGGGACTACCTCTCCAACGAGATCGCCTACCGCAACACCCTGCTGCGCGACGCCACCGAGCGGGACATCCCCGCCGGGCACGTCCACACCCCGATCCTGCACCTCGGTGCCGGTGACGGTGTCACGGACCCGGAGTTCGAGGAGAACCGCACGGCCATCGCCGAGCAGGTCGCCGAGATCGTCGAGGCCGCCGTGCGGTCCTGACCCTCGGGGCCGGCCGCGTCCACCGGGGCGACACCGGTGGACGCGGCCACCCTCGTACCGGTGACCGTGGCACGTCACGACACCCGTCGGTGACGTGCTCCGGTCACCACGGGGTGCGTCCGCCGGGTTCTAGGCCGGCCGGTCGAAGCGGGGGACCCGGGAGAACAGTTCGGTCACCTCGCCCGCGACCTCGGCCGGTGCCGCGCCGCGACGGAAGAGGATCGCCGGACCCGGCGCGTGCGGCTGCACCGCCTCGCCCCCGACGACCGCCTCGGCCACGCCCGAACCCGCGCCCCGCACCCGCAGGTGCGCGCCCTCGCGCAGACCGAGGACGTCCACGTCGTTGGCTTCCAGGAACTCCCGTAGGCGGGTTTCCCGGGTCTCGCCCTTGTGCGTGGAGTCGGGGTCGGCGTCCAGGTAGTGGGGGTTGATCTGGAAGGGCAGGAACCCCAGAGTGGCGAACGAGGCCGGTTCGACGATGGGCATGTCGTTGGTCGTGCGCAGCGTCGGCGCGGTGATGTTGGTGCCCGCGCTGGCCCCCATGTACGGCAGACCCTCGTGCACGCGTCGGCGCAGATCCCCCATGAGACCGGTGCTGTGCAGTGTGCTGACCAGTCGGAACGTGTTGCCCCCACCCACGAAGACCGCGTGGGCCTGGTCGAGCACCCGCGCGGCGCCCGGGTCGGCGGGGACCCCGATCACGCGCAGCCCCCGCGCCTCGAAGGCCTGCGCCACCCGGGCGGTGTACGCGGCGTGGTCGCCGTCGGCGAACGGCACGAAGGCCACGGTGTCGCGGCCGTCGAGGAAGTCCTCCACCGTCTCCCACGCGTGGTCGAGGTAGCCCCGGCCGTGGTTGGTGGAGTTGGACAACAGCAGCAGTTCCGGCATGGTCTCGCTCTCGGGTGGTGGTGACGGGGACGGAGGGTCCGATCAGGGGGAGGCGGGACGCCCGACGGGACGGGCGCCGTGTCCACGTCTCCATCTGCGCGTGGGCGGCGCGGGACGGCGGTTGGACAGCAGTCCGGTCAGCTCCTCGGCCGCCGCCGACAGCGGTGCCAGGTGATCGAGCAGGTCGTCGTCGTGGTCGGAGTGCTTGTTCTCCACCAGCGTCAGGGAACCGACCGGGCGTTTGCCGCCGAACACCGGGACGGCCAGCGCCCGGGAGGCCGCGTCGTACTCGCCCTGGGAGAGCGCGTGCCCCTGGGACACGGTCGCGTCGAAGAGTGTCTCGACCTGGTGTTCGTCGAACGGTGTGAGGTCGGAGAAGCGCGCCGAGGGGCGGCCCGACAGCAGGGTCCTGCGTTCGGCCGGGTCGAGGAAGGCGAAGTAGGCGCGGGAGGTGGCCCCGGCGTGCGCCGGATACAGCTCGTCCACGAACGGGTGCGAGCGGCGCGGCCCCTCCGATCCGCTCACCGCCGCGATGCACCGTACGTGCGCGCCGTCGGGGACACAGAACAGGCCGGTGCGTCCGCTGTGCCGGGCGAGCTCGGTGAGCAGGGGTTCGGCCAGTCCGGACAGGCCTCCGGACCGTTCCCACAGGCCGGCCATGCGCCACATGGCGGGACCCATGCTGTACCGGCGGGTGTCGGGGTCGGCCCGCAGGAACCCCTTGCCGGCCAGGGAGGCCAGGAGACGCTGGGCCGTGGACTTCGACAACCCGAACTCGTCGGCGAGTTCGAGGACCCCCCAGCTCGTCCGGTACTCGTCGAAGCTCAGAAGGACGTCGAGTGCCCGATCGACCGTCTGCAAGGGGCCGACGCGATCGGTGGATCCGGTGGACATGGTGCTCACCCTATGGCGGCCCGGGGACGGCGTGCCTCCCCCTGCCGGATCGAAATGTGATCTTAACTCCCAGATAGTGGGAAACTTTTGCCCCGGTGGAGGAACGAGAGGCAGCCTGGGCGTGACGGGCCGGGACGCGGCGGTCGCGCCCCGCAGGCCTTTGACCAGTGACACTCCGTCCTCGACGGACGCGAGCCATCCCCGAAGGACACACATGGAACCGTCGGCATCCGGTTCGTCCACCGAACCGCAGAACCCGGACGGCGCGCGTCATCCACGGGCGTTCGAACCCGTCGTCGTCATCGTCACCGTCCTGGTGAGCCTCCTCGGAGCGATCATCGGGATCCACATGATCACCACGTTGGGCGTCTCGCCCAACACCAGCGTGATCGGCGCCGTCATCGCCATGCTCATCGGCCGGGCCGGCTTCCTGGGACTGCGTTCCTTCCGCAACACCAACCGGCAGAACCTCATCCAGTCGTCGATCTCCGGTGCGACCTTCGCGGCGGCCAACTCGCTGCTCACCCCGATCGCCATCCCGTTCCTGTTCGGCCGTCCCGACCTGGTGTGGCCGATGCTGTTGGGCGCCTCCCTGGGGCTGCTCATCGACGTCTTCGTCCTGTACCGGGCGTTCGGTTCCCGCTTCCTGCCCGCCGACGCCGCCTGGCCTCCCGGGGTCGCCGCCGCCGAGACCATCAAGGCCGGTGACCAGGGCGGGCGTCAGGCCGCCATCCTCGTGGGCGGTGGCGTCGTGGGCCTCGGCGCGTCCTTCCTGGGCCTGCCGATGTCGGCGGCGGGCATCGCGATGATCGGCAACGTCTGGGCCCTGTCCATGTTCGCGCTGGGCCTGTTGGTGGCGCAGTACTCCCCGGCGACCATCGGGGTCGACCTCAACGCCCTCTACGTGCCCCACGGCGTGATGATCGGCGCCGGGGTGGTCGCCCTGGTCCAGATCGTCATCATCCTGGTCGGGCGCCAGAGCAAGAAGGAGGCCGACCGGGAGGCGGCCCGGGAGCGGGCCGCCGCCGAGGACCCGTCCCTGTCGTACACGGTCGGCCGCGCCTCCCTGGGGCGGACCCTGGTCTCGGGGTACGTGCTCTTCGCCCTGGGCGCCCTGGTCCTGGCCGTCGTCGGTGGGGTCTGGGCCGACCTGAGCGTGTGGGGCATCATCGGGTTCGTCCTGTTCGCCGCGGTGGCCGCCCTGGTCCACGAACTCATCGTCGGACTGGCCGCCATGCACGCCGGTTGGTTCCCGGCCTTCGCCGTCACCCTCATCTTCCTCATCCTGGGCCTGGCCCTGGGCATCCCGGGCGTCCCACTGGCCCTGCTCGTGGGGTACTGCGCCGCCACCGGGCCGGCCTTCGCCGACATGGGCTACGACTTCAAGGCCGGGTGGATCCTGCGCCGCGACCGCCGGCCCTACACCGCCTTCGAACTGGACGGGCGTCGACAGCAGCTCCTCTCCTCCATGATCGGCTTCGCGGTCGCCATCGGCATGGTCGCGCTGCTGTGGGAGGGACTGTTCGCCGAAGGCGCCGTCCCACCGACCTCTCTGGTCTACGCCGACACCATCAAGGCCGGGCTGACCGACCCGTCCGTGCTCATCAACCTGGCCCTGTGGGCGATCCCCGGAGCCATCGTGCAGTTGCTGGGCGGACCACGACGCCAGATGGGGGTGCTCCTGGCCACCGGACTGCTCGTCGCCACACCCAACGCCGGCTGGCTCGTCCTGGCCGGCCTGGCCGTCCGCCTCTGGTGGCAGCGTCGCCGCGGCGCGTCGGGCGAGCAGGAGATCGCGCTGGTCGGCGCCGGTCTCATCGCGGGCGACTCCGTCCACTCCGTCGGCACCATCTTCAGCCGCTGAACCCGGGAGACACCATGACACGACTCGGCGTCATCACCATCGGTCAGGCACCACGACCGGACCTGACCCCGGAGATCATCGCCCTGGCCCCCGACGCCACCGTGGTCGAGCGCGGGGTCCTCGACGGGCTCACCCGCGCCGAGATCGAGGCGAGGCCGATCCCATCGGGCGACCACGCCCTCACCACGCGCCTGGCCGACGGCACCTCCGTCGTCCTCGGCGAGTCCCTGGTGATGGAACGGTTGCCGGACCTCCTGGCGACCCTGGAACGCGAGGTGGACGCCGTCCTGCTCGCCTGCACCGGGGCCTTCCCCGCGCTGGAGCACACCCGGCCCCTCTTCGTCCCGGACCGGATGATCGCCTTCGGTGCCGCCGCGCTGCTGGGGGAGTCGGGGGTACTGGGGGTCGTGTGCCCCCTGGCCGAACAGCGCGAGGACACCGAGGCCAAGTTCGCCCGACGGCTGCCCTCGGGTACGACGGTCCTCACCGACGTCTGTTCGCCCTACACCGGGACGTCGAACGACCTGGCCGACGCCGCACGCCGCCTGGCCGAGACCGGCGCCGACCTGCTGGCCCTGGACTGCATCGGCTACACCGAGGACATGCGCGCCCGCGCCGCCGCCGCGTCCGGCCTGCCCGTGGTGCTGGCCCGCTCGGTGTGCGTGCGGCTGGCCTCAGAGGTCCTCGACTCCTTCGGTTCCCGGGCGGTGGTCGCGTGAGGATCGGCGTGATCAGGGTCCTCACCACCGAGGACCCGGTGGAACTGGACTCCCACGGACGTGTCGTCCGGGAGGAGTTCGGCGTGGACACCGTCTCGCGCTGCCTGCCCGACCAACCGCACGGGGTCCACGACGACGCGACCTTCGCCCGGGCCTCCGCGAAGGTGGTCGAGCTGGCCGCTCGGATGGAACGCGAGGACGAGGTCGACGCGCTCATCGTCAGCTGCGCCGCCGATCCGGGTCTGGCGGCGGCCCGATCCCGGGTGCGCCTTCCCGTCATCGGTGCGGGGGAGGCGGCGGCCCGGCGCGCCCTCGAACTGGGCTCGCGCGTCGGGGTCCTGGACCTGACCACCCGCACACCCGTCTCGGTCACCTCCGTCCTGGGCACCGCGCTGGTCGCCTCGCTCGTGCCCCGGGGGATCCGGCGCACCCACGACCTGCGCGGCGAAGCCGGTCTGCGCGCCTCGGTCGAGGCCGCCGACGACCTGGTCTCCCGAGGCGCGGACACCCTGATGTTCGCCTGCACCGGCATGACCACCATCGGGCTCGCCGCCCGGCTCACCGATCGGGTGAGCGTCCCCGTCGTCGACGCGGTCCGCGCCGCGGCGGGGGCCGCCGTACGCGCCGCCGGCGACTGACCTCGTTCGGGCCTCGTCCTCCACACGCGTCGACGGTGTCGCCCGCACACCCCACCGCAACCCATCACCGTGACCCGTGAGGTTTCGGGTCGCCCGACCGCCCGTGGGCGGTCGACCACAGAAGAGAGGGATCCATGTCCTGGAGCCACGTCATCGAGACCTATGACCTGCTGGACACCCCGGCCGCCGACGGGGCGACCGCGGCCGCGTACCTGCGCCGCCACGGTGCGGACGACGGCGAGGTCCACGTCGAGACCGTCGCGGGGTCCGGCGGCAGCACGGACTTCCTGCGCGTGACCATTCCGGGCACCGACGGCGCCACCGTGGGAGGCTCCGCCCCGACCTTGGGCATCCTCGGCCGCCTCGGTGGGCTGGGCGCCCGTCCCGAGCAGATCGGCTTCGTCAGCGACGGCGACGGTGCCCTCACCGCGGTCTCCGCCGCCGCCAAGCTCCTGGACATGCGCCGTCGGGGGGACACGCTGCCCGGCGACGTGGTGCTGGCCACCCACATCGACCCGGACGCGCCCACCCAGCCGCACGACCCCGTCCCGTTCATGGGGTCGGTCGTGGACCAGGACGTCAGCAACGAGCACGAGGTCCTGCCGGCCATGGACGCGATCCTGTCGGTGGACACCACCAAGGGCAACCGTGTCTGCAACCACCACGGCATCGCGATCACCCCGACCGTCGTGGACGGGTGGATCGTGCGCGTTCCCGAGACGCTGCTCGACATCGTCTCGCGCACCACGGGCCGCCCGCCCGTGGTCATGCCGTTGACCATGCAGGACATCACGCCCTACGGGAACGGGGTCTACCACGTGAACTCCATCCTGCAGCCGTCGACCGCCACCAGCGCACCGGTGGTGGGTGTGGCGATCGTGACCGAGACCGCGGTCGCGGGTTCGGCGACGGGGGCGACGGACCTGCGCAGCGTCGAGACGGCGGTCCGTTTCGTCATCGAGGCCGCCAAGGACTACGGTCGCGGCATCGCCCGGTTCGTCGACGCCGACGAGGTGCAGCGGCTCCAGGACCTGTACGGCAGCATGTCCCACCTGCGCGGAGCGGTCGGGGCGAGCGTGTAGGACCTGTGCGTCGCACCTCGGGTTCCGCAGGTGTGCGGGGCCCGAGCGCGGGCCGGAGCGTCGGCGCAGGCTCGCGCCACCTCCTGGCGTGGTGAAGGACCTGCCCGAAGCACGCACGGGCAGGGCGTGGGGCGTCGAGGCCCGTCGCGTGAGCGGCGACGACCTCGGCACCCTTCCTGCGCCCGGGTGCCGGTGCGACCCACGTGAGAAGCGCGGGGTCGTGCGATCCATGGTCCCCGCTTCCGCCCGAGGGGGAGGAGCCGAACCTCGGCCGCCACGATGGCGCCGGTCCGCGTCCCGGTCCGTGGTGACGCGGTGCGGTCCCGCCCGCGGCCGTGTCGGAAGCCCGCTTCCACGCGGAGGTTCCCCGTCACGGGGCACCGCTCCCGACCATCGTCGTCGGGGGCGGTGCCCGGACCGGTGGGGTCCTCGGGGCGGTCGCGTCGGGGTCGATGCCGCGCCGTCGCTCCGTGCGGGCCACGCGGCGGGAGGTCGGTGCCTCCTCTGACCAGGGCCGGAAAAGCGCTGGGCGGAGACCGTCGTAGAACGCTAGTGTTCCGGGCGACCGTCCGTACCCCGGCCGAAAGGCGACCCCGTGAACAGTGCCGTCACCCTCATCCGCTCCGCCGTCCTGTCCGACGCGGCGGAGTACGCCTACGCGGCCACGGTGCCGCCCGGCGTGCGCCTGATCTTCCCCGCCGGGGCCTGCCCGCTCAACATCGACGGCAGCACCGCCGCGGTCGGTGACCACGCCGGCCAGGCCGCGGTCTGCGTGGCCAACCTCCGCACCGCCCTCGCCGAGGCGGGTGCCGCGCTCACCGACGTGGTCAGTACCCGCGTGCTGGTCGCCTCCGACGCGCAGGACGACCTGGTGGCCGCCTGGGAGGTCGTCCGGGACGCCTTCGGGGAGCACGACGTGCCCAGCACACTGGTGGGCGTCACCGTCCTGGGCTATGACGACCAGCTCGTGGAGATCGAGGCCGTGGCCGCTGTGCGGGAGTGAGGCGGTGCGCCCCCGGCCCCGTCGGAGCCCGCCGGTCCCGGTGCTCGGCCCGGTCGGACGCGGGTGAACCGAGGGCTCGGGGAGCACCGTTCCCCGGTGACGATGCCCTCGACGCGCCCGGCGGAGTCCGTGATCATCGCGCCGTGCCCTCGGCACCGGTCGGTGGGGAGGGCCCCGCCTCCGAGGCCCCGCCCCGACCGCACCTTCGTGAATTCGTCCTGTGGACGACCACCACTCCGCCCTCGCCCGACCTACGATCAGGGGAGACCGGTTCCTCGAACCATGGAGGGTGCGCACGATGCGGGTTGATCGACTGTCGACCGAGGAGATCCAACGCGAACCCCTGGCCTTCGACGACCGGATCACCTCCGACGGACGCTTCGGACGTACCGCCGTGGCCGGCCGGTACCGCCTGGTCGTCAGTCGGGCGTGCCCTTGGGCGCACCGTGTGGTGATGACCCGGCGCCTCATGGGGTTGGAGAGCGTCGTCTCCCTGGCCGTGACCGACCCCCTGCAGGAGACCATCGACGGTGACCTGCACTGGGTCTTCACCGAACGGACCGGCAGCCCCCGGGACCGGGACCCCGTGTTGGGGATCCACGCCCTGCGCGAGGCCTACCTGGCCCGTGACCCCGACTACGACGGTGGGGTGAGCGTGCCCGGACTGGTGGACGTCACCAACGGCCACCTGGTGTCCAACGACTACGACCTGCTCTGCGTCGACATGGCCACCGAGTGGGGCGACCTGGTGCGGACCGGGGCCCCGGACCTGTATCCGCGGTCGTCGCGCGCGGAGATCGACGCGATCGGCGCCGAGGTCTACCGCGACCTCAACAACGGCGTCTACCGCGCCGGGTTCGCACCGGACCAGCGCCGCTACGACGCCGCCGTGCGGGACGTGTTCACCCGACTGGACGCACTGGAGGAGCGCCTGGCCGGGCGTCGCTACCTGGTCGGCGACCACGTCACCCTGGCCGACGTGCGACTGTGGTCCACCCTGGTGCGCTTCGACGCCGCCTATCACGGCCACTTCAAGTGCAACCGGCGCAAGCTCATCGAGTACCCCGCGCTGTGGGCCTACGCCCGCGACCTGTTCCAGACCCCGGGGTTCGGCGACACCACCGCACTGGACCACATCCGTGACCACTACTACGGGGTGCACACCGCCATCAATCCCAGCGGCATCGTGGCCGTGGGCCCGGACCCCCGCGGCTGGCTCACCCCGCACCACCGTGAGGAGTTGGGCGGGAGCCCGTTCGGCGACGGCACCCCACCCGGTCCCGTTCCGGAGAGCGAACGGGTCCCGCCCCTCGACGAGCAGGGCTGAGAAGCCGATCCCGTTCGCGTACTCCGTGCCGAGGTGACCTGGCGGATCCGCGCGTGCGCGGGAGCCTCCCCTCGTCCCATCGAGGCCGGCTGTTCCGAACGCCGAAGCCGTTGCCCCACCGGGCTCCTGGCGCGAACACTCCGGGAGATACGGTAAGGTTTTCCCTGTTGGCGACGCCGTAGGCGCCGCCCAGCGGCCGGGACGTAGCGCAGTTTGGTAGCGCACTTGACTGGGGGTCAAGGGGTCGTGGGTTCAAATCCCGCCGTCCCGACAGAGAAGTCGCAGGTCGAAAAGGGTCCACTTTCGGGTGGGCCCTTTTCCGCGTTTTCGGTGGGGGAGATCCGTGGTCGTTCGGGTTCGGATCCGCCGCCTGATCGGCGGCGTGGCACCCAGCGGTGGCTGGTCGGCGAGTCGGCGAAGGTCGCAGGCACGTGGGGGCAGGGGCGCCGGTGCTTCGCCTGTCAGGGGCATGGTCCGCCCCTCGAAGTGTACTGAGTGTACACTATCAAGCATGACGGAAATCCGGAGGGGACGCAGGCCGCGCGTCAGTATCGAGCGGCGTCGTGAACAGATCCTCGCTGCGGCGTTGAAGGAGTTCAGCCACAAA
>NZ_QOCZ01000371.1 GCF_018207095.1 Nocardiopsis sp. MG754419
CCCCGCCCCGAGTACGACACCGGCACCCACCAGCGCAGCCCCTACGACACCGGAGCCCACACACGCCCCGAGTACGACACGGGGACCCACGGTCGGCCGGAGTACGACACCGGCACGCACCAGCGCGACCCCTACGACACCGGTGCGCACACCCGGCCGGGGTACGACACGGGAACGTTCCAGCGCGACCCCTACGACACCGGAGCCCACGGCCGACCGGAATTCGACACGGGCGCCCACACACGCCCCGGTTTCGACACGGGTGCCCATACCCGGCCTGAATTCGACACGGGAACCCACGGTCGGCCCGAGTTCGACACCGGTGCCCACCAGCGCAGCCCCTACGACACCGACGCGTTCGGCCGACCGTGGGTTCCCGTGTCGAATTCAGGCCGGGTATGGGCACCCGTGTCGAAACCGGGGCGTGTGTGGG
>NZ_QOCZ01000372.1 GCF_018207095.1 Nocardiopsis sp. MG754419
GTGCATGATGGCTCGGTTGTTGTCATCGGTGCGGATGAGGTGGACGGTGCACGGGCGAGGGCGCGGGCGAAGAACTGGTATGCGTGTGACGGCGGCCCTGACAGCCGCCTGCGCTCTCCTCACCGCCTGCGGCTCCAGCCGGAACAGCGACGACGACGGCTCGGCGAAGAAGCCGGGCCCGGTCCCCGTGGCGAAGGCGCACGCGCGGGTGCCCGTGCCGCGCGGGGACGGCAGCAAGGTCGCCGACGACTTCAACGGCGACGGTCACCGTGACCTGGTCCTGAACGACCTGGTCAAGCGGCAGAGCCACGAGGACGACGCGGGCATCGGGATCGTGTACGGCACGGAGGGCGGACTGCGGCCGGGTGCACGGCAGTTGCTCTCCCCGGCCAAGCAGGCCGGGGAGAGCAACTGCCGTGCACCCGGCCGCAG
>NZ_QOCZ01000373.1 GCF_018207095.1 Nocardiopsis sp. MG754419
CCGCCCGCACCGCCGTCAACATCTCCTGCGGCTCCCCGTCCTTGATGAGGAACCCGCCGGCCCCGCCCCGCAACGCCTCGAACACGTATTCGTCCAGCTCGAAGGTGGTCAACACCACCACACGGGTAGCGGCCGTCACCGGGTCGTCGGCGATGATGCGCAGCGCCGCCAACCCGTCCAAGCCCGGCATACGCACATCCATCAACACCACGTCGGGGCGCAGCTCACGCACCAGCTCGACCACCGCCCGACCGTCGGCGGCCTCCCCCACCAGCTCCATGTCCTCCTCCGCCTCCAACAGCACCCGCAACCCCATCCGCACCAGCGGCTGATCGTCGGCCACCACCACCCGCACCATCACCGCACCCCCATGACCGGAAACTCCGCCCGCACCCGCACACCACCGCGCTCGGACACCCCCACCTCCAAGGT
>NZ_QOCZ01000374.1 GCF_018207095.1 Nocardiopsis sp. MG754419
GTCGGGGCGGGCGCCCACGGTGTGCAGCAGACCGCGGCGCGGTTCCTCCGGTTGTGGGGTGCGCGCGGCGTCGGCCCCCCGCAGCTCGCGCCAGTCCTCGGGGTGACGGACGAGGTGGTCGGCCAGGGCCGGGCTCGCCCCCAGCACCCGGCACAGCCGCGCCCGCAGGTCCGGTTCCTCCCGCAGGGCGATGAGCACCTCATCGGGGTCGGGGCAGACCTCCAACAGGCGGAGCAGACCCAACAAGGCCTGGTCGGGGTCGGCCGCCGCACCCAGGGAATCGAGGATGTCGGTGTCGTCCCGGGCGTCCAAGCCCGCCTGTTCCACCAGTCTCAGGGCCCGCGGACTGTCGCTGAAGCCACGCCGGGCGAGCGCGCCTGCTGTCATGTCGATTCTTCCGTCCCTTGCCACGCGTCAACCGTAGCCGTCCGG
>NZ_QOCZ01000375.1 GCF_018207095.1 Nocardiopsis sp. MG754419
CCGCCCACCCCCGCACCACCACCGTGAACCGGACCCAGGGGCTCGCCCCCGAGGGCGACACCGTCACGGTCTCCGGGATCGGGCACACCCCCGGCACCGGCATCGAGATCACCACGCGGGCCGTTCCCGCCGAGGTGACCCGGGACGACGAGGTCGACGGAGCCGCCGTCCTCGACACCGACAACACCGTCGCCACCGAGGTGGACGAGCGCGGCCTGTTCAGCGTCACGCTCGACACCGGTGTCGGCTTCGCCGCCGAGGCGGGCCTGGACACCGACGAGGACCCCTTCGAGATCGTCGTCCTCGACGTGCGGGCCGACGGTTCCGACGCGCCCTCGGAACCGGCCCGTCCCGAGGAGGACGAGGGGACGGACGGGACCGACGGGTCGGCCGACTCCCCCGGTGACGACGATCTGATCGCCTCCCCCGG
>NZ_QOCZ01000376.1 GCF_018207095.1 Nocardiopsis sp. MG754419
GTCCAACGCCGGCATCATCCCGGCCGACATCGCCAAGCCGGGCCGCATCGGCCTGGTCTCGAAGTCGGGCACGCTCACCTACCAGATGATGTACGAGCTGCGCGACATCGGCTTCTCGTCCGCCGTCGGCATCGGTGGCGACCCCATCATCGGCACCACCCACATCGACGCCCTGGCCGCCTTCGAGGCCGACCCGGACACCGACGTGATCGTGATGATCGGTGAGATCGGCGGCGACGCCGAAGAACGCGCCGCCGCGTTCATCCAGGACAACGTCACCAAGCCGGTCGTGGGCTACGTGGCGGGCTTCACCGCACCGGAGGGCAAGACCATGGGCCACGCCGGCGCCATCGTCTCCGGCTCCTCCGGCACGGCCGCCGCCAAGAAGGAGGCCCTGGAGGCCGCCGGCGTCAAGGTCGGCA
>NZ_QOCZ01000377.1 GCF_018207095.1 Nocardiopsis sp. MG754419
CGCCTCATCTCCGTCGGTTTCGGCGAGGTCGCCACCGCGGTCAACAACGCCGCCACCGTCATCGACCCGGAGGCCCAGTTGTTGACCGCGGTGGCGACCTCGCCGAAACCGACGGAGATGAGGCGCACCTTGCCCGGGTAGTCGGTGATGTCGCCCGCGGCATAGACGCGGGGGATGTTGGTGGCCATCCGGGTGTCCACGGCGATACGGCGTGCCCGCAGCGTCAGGCCCCAGTGCTGGAGCGGGCCGAGGTCGGCCTTGAAGCCGAGGGCCGCGACGACGGTCTGTGCGGGCAGCAGGCGGGTGGTCCGGTCGAGCCGGTGCCGGATCTCCACGTGTTCCACATGCGAGGTGCCGTGCAGGGCGCTCACCTCGGAGTCGGTGAGGATCCCGATGCCGAGGTCTCGGGCCTTCTCCACGGT
>NZ_QOCZ01000378.1 GCF_018207095.1 Nocardiopsis sp. MG754419
CGGCGTCATCACCGAACAACTACAACAGTTTGCCGAATCAAAAGACCTCTACTATCCCGTCGACTTTGCCTCAGCAGGCTCTAGCCAAATGGGCGGCAATATCGGCACCAATGCAGGCGGCATCAAAGTCATTCGTTATGGCATGACCCGTCAATGGATCATGGGACTGACCGTCGTTACGGGTCGTGGCGACATCTTGCAGCTTAATCGCGGCATGGTCAAGAACGCCACTGGTTACGACTTACGTCAATTGTTCATCGGTAGCGAAGGCACGCTAGGTTTTGTCACTCACGCACAAATCAAGCTGGAACGTCAGCCTCAGGACTTAAATGTCATGGTACTTGGCATGGACAGCTTTAACGACGTCATGAATGTCTTATCTGCCTTTCAAGCAAAAATCGATTTGACCGCCTTTGAATT
>NZ_QOCZ01000379.1 GCF_018207095.1 Nocardiopsis sp. MG754419
TCGACTTGCATGTGTTAAGCACGCCGCCAGCGTTCGTCCTGAGCCAGGATCAAACTCTCCGTGAATGTTTTCCCGTAATCGGGATGACACCACGAGAGCGGAACCAGGAGGAGGAATAATCCCCCCGGCTCACAGCGTCCTCGCTGTGTTATTTCAAAGGAACCTCGCCCTCCCGGAATCGGGAGAGACGGGGTATCAACATATCTGGCGTTGATTTTTGGCACGCTGTTGAGTTCTCAAGGAACGGACGCTTCCTTTGTACTCACCCGAGAGACTCTCTCGCGGCTTTCCTCCGGGCGCTTCCCTTCGGTGTTTCCGACTCTATCAGTGTTTTTCCTTCTCTCTGACCACCGTTCTGCGGACACGCAGAAGATGCCTCAAGAGAGGATCTGACAAGTTGGATGCCTGCCGGAG
>NZ_QOCZ01000380.1 GCF_018207095.1 Nocardiopsis sp. MG754419
CCTCCCGGTTCTCCACGTTGACGTTGAAACCGGCGTCCATGTCGTTGAGGGCTTCGGCCACCACGCGGGCGGAGCGGTCGCTGCCGCCGCCGGGGGCGAAGGCCACGAGCGCGGAGACCGAACCCCGGGGGGTCCAGTCGTCCGGGGGTTCCGGACTCGTGTTCAGCACGGTGCATCCCGCCAACAGGATGCAGGCGCTCGGCGCTGCCAGTGCCATGCGCAATGGTGGCTTCATGTCAGGCTCTTTTGCGTCCAGGGGGTGGAGGAGTTCTCTGATGCGCAACCTGAGCGACATCAAAGATCCTATTGGATATTGGACAAAGCTAGGCGTCTGACACCTGAATGACAAGAGGGCGAAACAAACTGGTCGGAGCCTCGAACGGCGGCGGGCCCGCTCCGGGATCGGATGCGGGC
>NZ_QOCZ01000039.1 GCF_018207095.1 Nocardiopsis sp. MG754419
CCCGCCCCTCTCCCAGCGGTGTCCGCGCGCCCTGAGCCATGTCCGCCTCCTGAAAGGACCACCGTGACCGAGCCCGGCCGCCTGTTCAGCCAAGCACTGTGCGACATCGTGGGCCGCGACGCCCTGACCACCCGCCTGTCGGAGGAGTTCGTCCTCGCGGACCTGGGTGAGGACGCCGTGCGCGCGCTGTTCACCCTGGAGGACCTCAACCACGTGCTGGCGACGTGCGCGCCCGAACCACCGCGGTTGCGCCTGCACCGTGAGGGCTCCCCGGTGCCGCTGGACCGCTACACCGAGGTGGGCACCGCCTCACGCGACACACGCCGCGTCGTGCGGCCCGAGTCCCTGTACCGGGAGCTGCGGACCGGCGCCAGCCTCGTCCTGGACGGTGTGGACCGGATGCACCCGGGGGTCGGCGCGGCCGCCGACGACCTGATGCGTCTGGTCCACGAACGCGCCCAGGCGAACCTGTACCTGATCTGGGGCGAGTCGCGCGGGTTCGACACCCACTGGGACGACCACGACACGATGATCGTGCAGCTGGCGGGCTCCAAACACTGGCGGGTGCACGGGCCGGGCACCCGCCCGTTCCCGATGAAGAACGACACCGACCACGCGCACACCCCGCCGCGTGACGCCGACGGCGCGCTGCACCAGGTGTGGGAGGGGGTACTGCGCCCGGGACAGGTGATCCATGTACCCCGCGGCTGGTGGCACACGGTGACCGGCAACGGCGAGATGAGCATGCACCTGACGTTCGGGTTCACCCGGGCGACCGGGATCGACTGGGCCGAGACGCTGGTGCGCCGACTGTTCGAGGAGGAGACCTTCCGCCGGGACCTGCCGCGTTTCGCCGACGCCGACGCGCGGCGCAAGCACCGGCACGCGCTCGCGGCCCGCCTGGCGGAACTCGCGGAGGACGCCGACCTCGACGCGTTCCTGTCCGAACGCGACGCCCGGTTCCCCCGCCGGACCTCGTTCTCGTTGCCCTGGCCCGTGGAGGACCGGGTACCGGACGCCGACACACGGGTGGAGTTCGTACCGATCCTGCCGCCCCCGGTCGAGCGGGAGGGCGACAAGGTGGCGGTCACCGTGGCCGGCAAGCGGTACCGGCTGCCGGTCGTGACCGAGCCGGTGCTGGAGACACTCGCCGAGCACCGGGCGCTGACCGTGGCCGAGCTGACCGCGCGGGCGGGTGTGGAGGCGGACTTGTGCGCCCGGGTGGTGGCCGCGCTCAGCCGCCACCACCTGGTACTGCTCCGGTGAACCCCGGGGAGGTGGGGCGCCGCGCTCTGTTGGGGGCGCGGCGTCGCCCGTGTCAGGAGGACGGCCCCCCGGTCCCCTCTCCGGCGCGGACGTAGGCCTCGATGCCGTCGAGGATGCGGCGGATACCGAACTCCAGTTCGTCGGCGGGGCCGCCGACGCGGTCGGGGGGACCCGCACCGCTCCCCTGCTCCAGCACCTGCTCTTCGAGCATGAGCGCGATGGTGGGGAACTCCTCCGCGGTGACCACTCTACGCAGACCGACGCTGTAGTCGTGTTCGATCTCGACCAGCGTGGTGCCGGTGGCCCGTGCCGCGCGGGACATGTCGGCCTCCAGCCGCACGGTGTCGCGCAGGACCGCCGAGAGCAGCACGAGCATCTGGACCGCCTCACCGACCGGTAGGCCGGATCCGACCAGCTCCCGCAGGCCGGCCTCCATCCATCTCAGACCGTTGGGGCCCACGGGTGGGCCGGAGGAGGCCACCCGAACCGACCAGGGGCGGGCACGGTAGAGCTCCAGGGCACCGCGACACCACTCCTCCAGTCCGGCGCGCCAGTCCCCGTCGCTTCGCGGCGGGGGCGGCGGCGCGTCCATGGCGGTGTCGAGCATGAGGACCAGGAGGTCCTCCTTGCTGTCCACGTGCCGGTACAGCGACATGGTGGTGTACCCGAGCTCCTTGGCCACACGCTGCATGGAGACGGCCTCGATGCCCTCGGCGTCCGCGATCGCGATCGCCGCGCCGATCACCACCTCACGGCTGAGTCGGGGTTTGGGTCCGCGGCGCGGGGGCGAGGCGTCCAGGCCCCAGAGCAGCTCCACTTCCCTGGTCATCCGGCTCTCGGGCGCGTCATCGGTCGTCATGGGCCACCAGTCATCACATCGTCGTTGACACCATCCTAGAACTGTGTATTACTTACACAATTAAGTGTACGTCATACACAGTTGAGGAAGTCCACACCATGACCCGATCGACCCCGGCCGTCCGGGCCGAGGGCCTGCGCAAGAACCACGGCGGCACCGCCGCCCTCGCCGGCCTCGACCTGGAGGTGCCCGCCGGCACCGTGTTCGGACTGCTCGGCCCCAACGGAGCCGGCAAGACGACCACCATCCGTGTCCTGGCCACGCTCCTGCGCCCGGACTCCGGGTACGCCGAGGTCTGCGGCCACGACGTGGTGCGCCACGCCGGCCGGGTGCGTTCGAGGATCGGACTGACCGGCCAGTACGCCTCGGTGGACGAACTGCTCACCGGCAGGGAGAACCTCGTGATGTTCGCCCGGCTCTACGGCCTGGCCACGCCCCGGGCCCGCGCTCGGGCCGAGGAGCTGTTGGACCGGTTCGACCTGACCGACGCCGGCGACCGCCGGGCCGGCGGCTACTCCGGGGGTATGCGGCGCCGTCTGGACCTGGCGGTCGGCCTCATCCAACGTCCCCGGGTCCTCTTCCTGGACGAGCCCACGACCGGCCTGGACCCGCGCAGTCGGCTGGGCGTGTGGGGGTCGGTCCGGGACCTGGTCGAGGCGGGCACCACGGTGGTCCTCACCACCCAGTACCTGGAGGAGGCGGACCGGCTCGCCGACAGGGTGGCCGTCATCGACCACGGCCGCATCATCGCCGAGGGGACCCCCGACGCGCTGCGCGCACGCGTGGGCGGGGACCGCCTCGACGTGATCGTGCGCGAGCCGAGCGACCTCACCACCGTCTCCGACCTGCTGCGCACCGCGCTGGACACCCCGATCACCGTGCACCGCGAAGAACACCGCGTCAGCGCCGCAGCGCCCGACCGTCTGTCCGTGCTGACCCTGGCCGTGCGCGCCCTGGACGGCGAGGCGGCACGGATCGTCGACGTCGGCGTCCGCCGCCCCGCCCTGGACGAGGTGTTCCTGTCCCTGACCGGCCACGCTCCCACGGGGTCGGGGTCCCCCGAGCGGCAGCCGCGCTCGTGAGCGCGCCCCACCACCCCGCGCACGGACGACCCCGGACCACAGGAGGACCCACCATGACCGCGCTCGCCCCGACCCGGACCACCGACCCGGGCCTGCCCGACACCACCGGCGCCGGTAAGACGCTGACCGACACGCTCGTGCTGACCCGCCGCAACCTCACCCACATGCTGCGCGCCCCCTTCGAACCGGTCATCGCCATCGTCATGCCCGTCGTCATGGTCCTGCTGTTCGGGTTCCTGTTCGACGAGGTCATGTCCGGGCACGGGACCGGCGACTACCGCGCGTTCCTCATCCCGGCCATGGCGGCGATGGTCATGGTCTACGGCGTGGCCGGCACGGCGTCGGGGATCGCCCGTGACACGGCGCGGGACGTGATGAGTCGGTTCCGGTCCATGCCCATGTCCCCCGTGTCCCTGCTGACCGCGCGGACCGCGGCCGACATGGTGCGGGCCTGCCTGGAGGTGGCGGTGCTGATCCCGGTGGCCCTCCTGCTGGGCTGGCGCGCCGAGAACGGCGGGGTGGACGCGGCCCTGGCCCTCGGGCTCCTGTTGCTGTTCCGGTTCTCGCTCGTTTGGGCGGGGGTGCTCATGGGACTGCTGATGCCCGACCCGGACGCCGCCGGCATGGTGGTCTACCCGCTGGCGTTCCCGATCACCCTGCTCTCGACCGGGTTCCTGCCCGCCAAGGCGATGCCCTCCTGGATGGCGCCCATCGCCGAGTGGAATCCGCTGTCGGCGGTCATCTCCACCCTGCGTTCCCTGCTCGGCGCGGAGGCCCCGTCCTCGGACTCCTGGCCCGCCGAACACGCCGGGCTCCTGGCCGTCCTGATCCCGGTGCTCCTGCTCACCGTGTGCGCCCCTCTGGCGATCCGACGCTTCCGCACCCTCAGCGGATGAGCTCCGGTCGGCGCGGGACCCGCGCGTTCACGACTCCCCGTGATCGGCCCGCGCCCACCACGGTGAAACGGCGTCCTCTTTCGAGAAGGGGGCCGCTTCCGCCCGTCTCCGACACCCTCGCCCCGGCCACCGGGGCGCCACCTTTCGGCAAACCCCGGCCCACATCGATTGCGACCTGCGCTTTCATTAGGGTAGCCTCACTTAACAGGCGCAGATGTACCCGTCCCCCCGGTGGTAGCTGCGGCCACGGCATCCTCCGGACCCGACACGGCTTTCATCATGCGACGAAGGGCAGGTATCGCGGTGACACCAGATCCGCTCGACGCGATCCGCGCCGTGTGCGCGCGGCTCAAGTTCGCACCGCTGCCCGAACTCGTCGACGTCGAGGAACTGCACCGTCGACCCTCGCCGAGCGCGCAGTCCCACAGCGTCACGTCGCTGACGGCCGACGGTTGGCTGCCGGTCCTGTTCGACAAGTTGCGGACCGAACACGGTCCCGGACACCGGCTGCCGGCCGCGACCAACTTCCTGCGGGTCACCCTGCGCGAGCCGATCTTCCTGGTGGCGTCCTCGCTCTACCTCACCGGCCGCGCGCCCCTGCTCACCCCGGACACGCTCCGTCTGCCCTGGGACACCGCCGAGGCGCGTTTTCGCACCCCGATCGTGGTCGACGCCCGCACCGTCGTCCTGCCGGACGACCCGGCCGCCGAGCACCCCGACACGGTGGTCGCCCGGGACGAGGACGAGCAGCTGCGGCTGACCGCCGAGGGGTTGTACGCGACCTTCGCTCCGCTCATCGAGAGCCTGCAGGCGCACTCACGAGCGGGCACCCGCACCCTGTGGGGCTGGGTCCTGGACACCCTGCACTTCTACATGCTCAACCCGGCCCGCTATCTGGGGCGGGACGCCGAGCAGGCCTGGGCGCTGGCCAGTCGGCTGGGCGACGCGATGATCGACGCGGGCGCCCTCACCCGTCGACGTCCCCGCCTGTTCCCCTTCGCTCCGGAGGACCCCCGCGGCACCTGGGCGGTCCGGGGCACCTGCTGCTTCGACTACAAGGGCGACCCCGAGCACGGCTACTGCACGACCTGTCCGCTCAAGTGCGACAGCGAACGCCAGGAGGCCCTGTCGGAGTGGCTGCGCGACCCCGCGCTGGCGCCCTGATCACGACCGCACCGGATCGACCCGCCCCCGCCGGGGGCGGGTTCTCGTGCTCCGGGGACGTTCCCCTCCCCGATCACTCGACCGGGACCTCCACCGGGCCGGTGAAGTAGGGCTCGAAGACGACCCGCTCCGGTTCGATATCGCCCTCCACCGTGATCGTGCCGGTGGCGGTCTGGCCGGGGTCGAGCGTCTGCACGTCGATCTCCTCGTCGTCCATGGCGATCGCGTCTTCCGGATTGTGCTCGTCGCCGTCGCCGTCCAGGACGGTGAAGTAGAGCGGATTGACGTCCAGGTCCTGGTCCCCGACGTTGGTGACCTCCACTCGAACGCTGGTGAACTCGCCCTCGATGTAGAGGGAACTGGGCTGGAACTCGGTGGTGGTGGCGATCAGCGTGGCCTCGGAGGGCTGCTCCTCCTGAGGCTCGGGCGCTTCCTGTCCGGGTTCGGGCGCCGCGGGCATCGACGGGCTGTTGGTGCCGGCCATGAACAGCAGTACGGCCGCGCACCCGCCCAGGAGCAGGAGCAGCAGGAGCACCACACCACACCCGATCCCGAGGATCCTGCCCCAGGGAGTGGGTTTGACCGGGGGCGGCCCCATGCCCGGGACGTACCCGCCGGCGTTGCCGTAGTCCACGGGGGCACTGGGATACTCGCCGTAGCCGGGAGCGTAACCGGCGTGTTCGGGTCCGGCCGCTCCGGGACCGTTGGGCCCCTCGGACAACTCCCCCGGACCGTCCTGCGGAGCGTCGGGGGAATCGCGGTGCCGTGGTGGTCGGTGCGGCGGTGGTTCGTGCGGTGGCTCCCCGGGGGGCGGTGGACCCTCCTCGATCGGATCACCCATGTCCCCCGGCCGCCATTCCTCCGGCGGGTGGTGGTTCACCGGATCCCGCTCCGGCCGTTCCTCGTCCCCGCTCTCGGGCTCCCGCTCGCTCAATGAGAACACCTCCCCGTCCAGCGAGGGCGGGCCCACCCGCATCGGTGAGCGCCCCGAACCCGCAGATTAACCGGGCGGGCAGGGAGCTCAGGGAAGTTCTCCGGGCGTTTCCGGTAAAGGTCCGGATGTGTTCACCGATTCCGGGCGATGAGCGCACGCAGGGCGAGCACGAACACGGGGAGCGTGAACAGGGCGGCGAACAGATTGAGCCCGCCGAAGCCCGCCAGGGACAGGACCACGCCGGAGAGGGCACCGGCGGTCGCCCCGCCCAGGTTCATCGCCAGGTCGCCGAACCCCTGGGCCCGAGGACGCACCTCGGCGGGGAGCGACTCGGCCAACAGCGCGCTGCCCGCCACCAGCGAACCCGACCATCCCAGGCCCAGCAGCACCAGACCCGTGGTCACCATGGTCTCGTCGTGCCCGGCGGTGCCCGCCACCGCGGCCGCGACCACCAGGACCACCTGCCCGCCCACCAGGACGGGGACCCGACCGACGCGGTCCGAGAGCCAGCCCACCACCGGGGACAACGCGTACATGCCGGCGATGTGCAGGGAGATCGTGAGGCCGATGACCGTGAGCGCCGCACCGTGGTGGGTCATGTGCACCGGGGTCATGGTCATGACGGCGACCATCACGGTGTGGCCGGACACGATCCCCACGACCGCCAACAGTGCGGCGGGGGTACGGCCGATGGCGCGGAGGGCGTCGTTCAGCGTGGTCGCGGGGACCGCGTCGTCACCGGCACGGTCGGCGGTGGCCAGCAGCAACGGATCGGGGCGCAGGACCGCGGCGATCACGGCCGCACCGCCCAGGAACCCGACCGTGGTCAGCAGGACCGGACCCAACAGTGCGCTCAGCCCCAGGGCCGCGGCCAGGCCGCCGGTCGGACCGATGAGGTTGGGCCCGACCACCGCACCCACGGTGGTCGCCCACACCACGATGGACAGGTCGCGCCCGCGGGTCCGTTCCGTGGCCAGGTCCGCGGCGGCGTGCCGCGCCTGGAGGTTGGTGGCGGTGCCCGCACCGACCAGCACCATCCCGCCCAGGAACAGCGGGAACAGTCCCCCCACGGTGGCGCCGATGACCACGAGCCCACCGAGGGCGCCCAGGAGCCAGCCCAGGGTCAGTCCGGGGCGGCGACCCCGCCGGGCCGCGGTGGCCGCCAGGGGCAGCGCGAAGACCGCGGCCCCCAGGGTGATCATGGTGGTGGCCATGCCCGACCAGGTGTCGGAGCCGCTCAGGTCCAGGGCGATGAGCGCGCCCACGGCGAGCATGGCCCCCATACCGATCCCGCCGACGACCTGCGCCGCCATGAGGACCAGCACGGTGCGCCGCTGGATCCGGGCGCGTTCGTCCGCCCCCCGAGCGATTTCTGTGGACACGCGGCCTACTCCCCGGTTCGTCCCGTCAATGGCCGCATCGTAGCCCCTAGCGTCCGGGGCGCCCACGCCCGTACCGCCATCGCAGGAAGTCGTGCTCGCGTTCCCGGTAGCGCATCTCGGTGTAGAGGAGGTCGGGGTCCTCGGCCTGGACGACCACGCCGTCCCGGGGGACGCCCGGCCAGCACGCGTAGGCCCAGAAGCGGCGGGTGTAGACGCCCCACACGACGACCCACGCACCCTGCTTCTGCCACTCGATGTGTGCGGCGACTCCGCGCCGCTCCTCGTCACGCTCGTCCATGCCGCCCCAGGGCATACCCGGGTCCGGGGAGAGCGATCCGGCCGGAACCGGCCGGCATGCGGGGGTTGCGCACGGTACGGACGCCCGTGTCGGGACACGGGCGTCCGGGGCGTCAGCGGCCGGCGACCAGGTCGCTGCCGGGGACCGGCTCGGCGGGGTCGTTACCGAGCGCGAGGATCCGGTTGTCGCGGTCCACGTGCACGATGTGCTGGACGTGGTCGGCGCGCTCCCTCTCGTCCACCTGGGCGTAGCCGATGATGATGACGAGGTCGCCGGGGCTCACCAGGCGCGCGGCGGCGCCGTTGATCCCGATGACCCCGCTGCCGCGCTCTCCCACCAGGGCGTAGGTGACCAGGCGGGCACCGTTGTCGATGTCGACGATGTGCACCTGCTCACCGTCGACGATGTCGGCGGCGTCCATCAGGTCGGCGTCGATGGTGACCGAACCCACGTAGTGGAGGTCGGCCTGGGTGACCGTGGCGCGGTGGATCTTGCCGTTCATGAGGGTGCGCAGCACAGCTCAAGCCTCGTTTCAGGGTGTCTCGCGGAACTACAGGCCCCTGTCGGGGTCCCGTGCGTCTCCCATGATGACGCCACCGACGTACCGCCTCGGCCACCGGGGCACCACTACGCCGACCAACGCCCGCTCCCGGCCGGATGTTCCGCCGTGGCCCGCGCCCAGGGACGCGCCCGGACCGTGCGCGGTGTCCACACCGACGGGGGCGGACGGCCGGCACTCCCCCGTTCCCTCCTCGCACCCGCACCCGAGGGCCCTCCGCTCGGGGTCGAGGCTCCCCTGACCTGCGCGGTCCCCGCGTGTGCGTGCGGGGACGCGGGAGGCCCCGTGTGAGGATCGGTGCCGGGCGCCGGGGGCGCGCCCGCGACGGAGGGACTTGGACCGTGCAGGGATCACACGAACACCACGACGCCGTCGTGATCGGGGCCGGGTTCGCCGGTTTGGCCGCGGCCCGGGAGCTGGTTGAGGCCGGACTTTCCGTCCGGGTGTTGGAGGCCCGGAACCGGGTGGGCGGGCGCGCCCTCACCCGGCACCTGCCCGACGGCACCCTGCTGGAGTTGGGAGGCCAGTGGATCGGCCCGAACCAGGAGCTCGTCTCCGCCCTCGTGGAGCACCACGGCCTCGCCACCTACCCCACCCCACGGGAGGGCGACCCCGTGGTCGACCTGGACGGGGAACGCCGGACCGCCCCTCCCGAGGAGGTGGACGCCCTCCTGGACGAGATCGACCTCCTGGCCCTCCAGGTCCTGCCCGAACGCCCCTGGGACGCTCCCGAGGCCCGTGCCTGGGACCAGCAGACCTTCGCCTCCTGGTTGGTGGGCACCGCCTACTCCGAGACCACGCTGCGGTACGTGGCCCGCCTCATCTCCGGCGGCCTCCTGGCCTCCGCGGCCGGGGAGTCCTCCCTGTTGGAGACGCTGTTCTACGTGGCCTCGGGCGGCGGTGTCCAGGCCCTTCTGGCCTACGAGGGCGGCGCCCAGGAGCGACGGATCGTCGGCGGGGCGCAGACCCTCGCCGAGCGCATGGCCGCGGCGTTGCCACCGGGCGTCCTTCGTCCGGGCGCGCCGGTGACGACGGTGGAGTACAACGCGTCCGGCGCCCGCGTGAGCACCACCGCGCACGCCTACTCCGCCGACCGGGTGATCGTGGCGGTCCCGCCCACCCTGGCGGCCCGCATCCGCTACGACCCGCCGCTACCGGGGCTCAACGACGGCGCTCTGCAGCGCACCCCCGCCGGCAGCGCCCTGAAGGTGCACGCCGTCTACCCCACGCCCTTCTGGCGTGAGAGCGGGCTGTCGGGGGTGTCCACGTCCGCGTCCGGGGTGCTCACCGAGACCGTCGACAACACCCCGCCGGGCTCACCCCGGGCCGTGCTCACCGGTTTCGTGTACGGCGAGGAGTCGGTGCTCCTTCGCGCGCACGAGCCGGGAGAGCGCCGTCGGATCGTGCTGTCGCGCCTGGGAGATCTCTTCGGCGCCCCGGCCCTGCACCCCGACGACTACGTGGAGTTCGACTGGTCGGACGAGGAATGGACCCGGGGGTGTTTCTCCGGGCACCTGGTGCCGGGCACCACCGTCACCTTCGGCCCGGCCCTGCGCACCCCCGTGGAGGTGGTGCACTGGGCCGGGACCGAGACGGCCACCCGGTGGAACGGCTACTTCGACGGCGCCCTGTCCTCGGGGCGGCGGGCCGCCACCGAGGTCCGTGAGGCACTGGGCAGCTGAACCACCGATGATCAGGTGAGCGAGGAGTAGGCCACCACGCCACGGCGCACCAGTTCGGCCGCCTTACGGGCGTTGGAGCGCACCGTGGGGTCACCGGCCGCGCCGGAGATCTGGCCGAGCATGTCCACCAGCATCTTGGCGGTGCGCACGAAGTCGCCGGCGGTCATGTCGGACTGGCGCAGGATGGCGTCGAGCCGGTCGCCTCGGGCCCACCGGTGGGCCGTCCAGACGAAGCCCAGGTCGGGCCGGCGCAGGAACGACACCCGGTGGCGGGCCTCCACCTCGTTGAGCTCGCCCCACAGCCGCAGCATCTCGTCGAGTGTCTCCTCGACCCTGCCCTCGGGCAGGCGCGGATAGGGGTCGTCCCCACGGCGCGACTCGTAGACCAGGGACGCGGCGCAGGCGGCCAGGTCCACCGGGTTGAGGTCGTCCCACACCCCGCGGCGCAGACACTCGGCCACGAGCAGGTCCAGCTCGGAGTAGATCTTGGCGAGCCGGCCCCCGTCCTCGGAGACGTCGTCGCCGGACAGGTAGTCCAGGTCCTCCAGGACACCGCACACCCGGTCGAAGGTGCGGGAGATGACGTGTGAACGCCCCTCGACACGGCGTCGCAGGGCGTCGGTGTCCTTCCGTGTGCGCATGTGACGCTCGGCCCAACGGGCGTGGTCCTCGCGGTCCGCGCACCCGTGGCAGGGATGCGCGCGCAGCTCGGAACGGAGCCGCTTGATCTCGGAGTCCTCCTGGTCGCCCCTGCCTCGCCCACGGTCGGGGCCGGGCGCGGTGCCCTGGTCCTTGAGTTTGTTGCGCAGGGTGGAGGCCAGGTCCTGGCGCGAGCGCGGGGATCGCACCGAGAACGACTTGGGGATCCGCATACGCCCGGACGGGGTGACCGGGACGGTGAAGTCACTGGAGTTGATCCGCTTGACCTGCTTGTCCACGGTCAGCACCAGCGGCGCCGGCAGGTCATGGCGCAGCCCCGGGTCCAGCACGACCGCGTGCCCGGAGTACCGCCCCGAGGGGATGCGGATGATGTCACCGGTCTTGAGCAGCTCCAGGCTCTCCAGGGCGTCGTCCTTGCGGCGTGCCGACCGGTTCTTGGCCAGCATGGACTCCCGGTCGCTCAGTGCGCGACGCAGGGAGGCGTACTCCATGAAGTCGCCCAGGTGGCACTCGGCCGCCTTGGCGTAGCCCTCCAGGGCCTCCTCGTGCTTGCGCAGCTGCTTGACGAGTCCCACGACGGCGCGGTCGGCCTGGAACTGGGCGAAGGACGCCTCCAGCATGGCGCGGCTGCGCCTGCGTCCCACCTGCCCGACCAGGTTGACCGCCATGTTGTACGACGGTTGGAAGCTGGAGTTGAGCGGATAGGTGCGGGTGCCCGCCAGACCGGCGATCGTCTCCGGGTCGCTGCCGGCCTGCCAGACCACGACCGCGTGACCCTCCACGTCGATACCGCGACGTCCGGCACGACCCGTGAGCTGAGTGTACTCGCCCGGGGTGAGCAGCGCGTGGGTCTCGCCGTTCCACTTGTCGAGCTTCTCGATGACCACCGATCGGGCCGGCATGTTGATGCCCAGGGCCAGGGTCTCGGTGGCGAAGACGGCACGGATCAGTCCCTGGGAGAACAGGTGCTCGACGATCTCCTTGAAGGTGGGCAGCATGCCCGCGTGGTGCGCGGCGATCCCCGCCTCCAGGGCGCGCAACCAACCGTCGAATCCGAGCACCGTGAGGTCGGCGCGGGGGATGTCCGCGCAGCGCGACTCGGCGTACTCCCGGATGCGGTCGGCCTCCTCCGGAGTGGTCAGGACCAGCCCCGAGGCCACGCACTGGCGGACGGCGTCGTCACAACCGGCGCGGCTGAAGATGAAGGTGATGGCGGGGAGCAGGCCTTCGGCGTCCAGCTCCTCGATGATCATGGGACGGCTCGGCGGGACGAACCGCGTGCGCGGACGCACGTTGCCGCGGGCCCGCGACTGCGGGTGGCGGCGCCGGTTGGCCAGCTGCGTGGTGCGGGCGTCGTCCTCCGCCGCCCGGGTCAGGAACGGGTTGATGTGCAGGGTGCGCCCGCCCACCCTGATCTCCCGGGGTTGCCGTTGGTGGGCGCGGCGGCGTTCACGTGTGCGCTTGGAACGCCGACCCGAGGACTCGTCGTCCTCGGAGCCCGCGGTGTCCTCGGCCTCGATGTCGACGAACAGGTCGTTCATCCGCTTACCGACCATGACGTGCTGCCACAGCGGCACGGGCCGCGTCTCGTCCACGATCACCGTGGTGTCGCCGCGCACCTGCTGGAGCCACTCGCCGAACTCCTCGGCGTTGCTGACCGTGGCCGACAGCGCGACCATGCGCACCGACTCGGGCAGGTGGATGATCACCTCCTCCCAGACCGCGCCGCGGAAGCGGTCGGCGAGGTAGTGCACCTCGTCCATGACCACGTACGCGAGGCCGCCCAGGGTGGACGAGCCCTCGTACAGCATGTTGCGCAGCACCTCGGTGGTCATGACCACCACGGGCGCCTCACCGTTGACGCTGTTGTCCCCGGTGAGCAGGCCGACCTGTTCGCTGCCGTAGCGTTTGACGAGGTCGTTGTACTTCTGGTTGGACAGGGCCTTGATGGGGGTGGTGTAGAAGCACTTGGTGCCCTCGGCCAGGGCACGGTGCACGGCGAACTCTCCGACCACGGTCTTGCCCGAACCGGTGGGAGCGGCGACCAGCACCCCGTGTCCGTTCTCCAGGGCCTTGCAGGCCTCGATCTGGAAGGGGTCGAACTCGAAGCCGTAGAGCGCTTGGAAGGCCTCGATGGCGGCGCTGGACGCGCCCTGTCGCCGACGGAAGGCGGCGTACCGCTCAGCGTGACTACTCATAGGCCTCTCAGCCTATGAGGTCGGCTCCAACATCTCGACCGATTTGGGCACCACCTGGCACGTCAGTGTCGGTGGCCCCATGCGTTCCCCGTCGGCGTAGGCCACGCCGGCCTCACCACGGATGGTGACGGTGGCGCCGCGTTCCCGCCGCACCTCCTCCAGCTCCAGGTGACTGCCGTTGAGGAGCCGGGGGAACTGCAGCACGAAACGGCTCAGCGGCGCCTCGCGCATGAGGACCACGTCGAGCAGCCCGTCGTCGGGTTCGGCGCCGGCGCACATCTTCAGACCGCCGCCGTAGGAGTCGGTGTTGCCGACGGCCACGAGCATGCCGGGTTCGGCGATCGTGCGCCCGTCGACCTCGACCTCGAAGTCGACGGGTGCGAAGGTGCGCAATTCGGCGACGATGCCGAACAGGTAGCCGGCACGTCCCATCCCGAACCGGAAGTTGTTGACCCGTTCGTTCACCCGGGCGTCGAACCCGCAGGCGAGGACGCTCATGTAGTACCGCCGGGTGCCGTCCGGCAGGGTCAGGCGGACCACGTCGCTGGGTCGGGTGCGTCCGGCCAGGATGGCCTGGGCCAGATCACGGACGTTGGAGCGCCGGACGCCGAAGGCCCGGGCGACGTCGTTCCCACTCCCCGCGGGGACCACGGCCAACGGCACACCGCTGCCCACCACCCCCTGGAGCGCCTGGTGGACCAGTCCGTCGCCGCCGACGGCCACCAGAACGTCGGGGTGGTCGGAGACGGCCAGGCGGGCCAGACGCCTGCTGTCGGCGGCCGAACGGCCGGCGTACACGTGCACGCGGGCACCGGCGGAGCGCAGCGCCTCCTTGAGGCGTACCGCGATGGCGGCGGCTCGACGACGGCCGGCGGCCGGGTTGACCAGAAGTGCGATATGAGGGGACATACCGGGTCCTTAGCTACCCAGGTCTGGGGATCGGGGGTGTGCGGGTCCGGTGAGGTTCCCGCACCCCTCGCGCCCGGGGTGCGCGGACCTGCTCAGGCGCCCTCGTCGGTGGACGACCGCGCGGTTTCCTCACGCTGGCGGCGATGGTACTCCTCCAGTGCCCGGGGGGAGAGCAGCGGGGAGGGCACCCAGGTGGCCTCGACCTCGCTCTGGCCGCGCTGGATCTGGATCTCCTCCTCGCTGAGGTACTCCTCGGGGATGTCGAACTCCCCGTCACGGGCACCCAGGACGAACGCCTCCCACTCCGCGGGGGTGAAGAACAGCGTGCCCTTGTCCGGCGACTTGCCATCGCGAACGGCCCGGAACCCGTCCTCGAACTCGGCGACCTCCACGATCGCCTCGGATTCGGGGTCGGACAGGGACGAGCGCAACCACACCGCGTCGGTGGTGTCGTGCCACTTCTCGTTGCCCATGGCCTCGGGTGGAAGGTCCCGCCGGGCCTCGGTCTGCTCGCTCATCAGTGCTTCCCGCATCCGCTTCTGTGTCGAGGTGGCGACGGAGGCGTCGCCCCGCCACGAACACTAGCGCGGGTGCGGGTCGGGCCACACCCGGTTCGCGGTGACCGCTCAGTCGCCCCGACCGTTGCGCCCGCCGGAGTCGGTCTCCTCGAGTTCGTCCAGATCGGAGGGCCGATCGTCGATCTCGGAGATCTCGTCGTCGCCCAGGTCACCGGTGGGGTCGCGGCGCTTGCGGCGCCGGTCGTTGAGGAAGCAGAACAGCTCGGCGATCTCGAATAGCACGACCAGCGGGATGGCGAGCGCCAGCATGGAGATGGGCTCGGCCGGCGTGATGATCGCGGCGATGAGGAAGGCGCAGAAGATGATCACGCGACGCCACTTGGCGATGGCCTCGTGAGGGAGGATCCCGACGATGTTGAGCAGGACCACCAACAGCGGCATCACGAAGCCGATGCCGAACATGCCCATCATGATGAGCATGTAGTCGAGGTACTCGCCGATGGTGAGGAAGGGGTCGGCGTCATCGGGCAGGAACCCGAAGAGCATCTGCAGGGCCAGCGAGGTGATCGTGTAGGCCAGGGCGGCGCCGGCGACGAACAGGATCCCCGCCAGCGGGGCGAAGATGTAGGCGTACTTCTTCTCGTGGCCGTGCAGGGCGGGGGCGACGAAGGCCCACAGCTGGTAGAGCCAGAGCGGTCCGGTGACCAGAGCGCCGACGAACAGCCACACCTTGAAGGCCACGAAGAAGGCGTCGAAGGGGCCGGTGACGATGAGGGAGCAGCCACCGCCCTCGACCACGTGCGAGGCCGGCAGCGAGCAGTAGGGCGCGGTGAGGAAGTCCCACACCTGGTCGTAGAACACGGCCCCGAGCACGGCGCCCAGCCCGAGGATGAGCAGGGCCTTGGCCAACCGGTTGCGCAGCTCGCGCAGGTGGTCCATGAGCGGCATCCGGGCCTCCGGATTCGCCGCTCGGCTGCGGGGGCTCATCGTGGGGTCACTCTCTTCTCATCCGGGTCCGCGCCCCGCGGACCCCCCTGACACAGACGTCCGGCGCGGCGCCCTCACGCGCCGCGCCAACTCACGGGTTCGGGCCGGACCGAACGTGGGCCCGAACGGGCACGAACCGGATCGCTACTGGTTGTAGGTCTGGTTGGTGGGCTCACCGGACTCGTTCACGATGCGCTGCCCGGGGGGAAGCTGCGGGTAGCCCTGCTGCTGGTTCTGCTGCGGGGCCGGCTCCTGCGGGGAGGCCTGGTTCTGCTGAGGCTGCTGGGCCTGCTGAGCCTGCTGGCTCTGCTGGTTCTGCTGCCTCTGTTGGCCGCCGCCCTGATCCTGGTTCTCGTTGTCGTCGTCGACCAGGCCCTTGCTCTCTGCCTTGAGGATGCGGGCGCTCCGTCCGAGGGAACGGGCCAGGTCCGGAAGCTTCTTGGCTCCGAAGAGCACGATGGCCAGGATCACCAGGACGGCGATGGTAGGTCCGTTGAACGGTCCCATGGTTCTACCTCTCTGTGGGGCGCGACCAAGCGCCTTCGATGGTACGCGCATCCGCGCCGAGGGGCGTCATCGCCGCGACCTCTCACGCCGGAGGCGCTCACGCAGGTCGGCGCTGCTCGCCCGGTACCCGCCCGCCGCCCATGTCACCTTCTCGGAGAGCAGGCCGGCCTGACGTCGGATCCTCGACACGAGGACCCCGACGACGCACGCACCGGCCACAACCAGGCCGAAAAGGACAGCGAGGGCGATCACGGTCTTACCTTATCCCTTTCCCGGTGGCCTACACCTCGACCCCCGGTGAACGGTCGGGCCTCACTCCGACGACGCATCGGTCTCGGCCGACGCGGCGGAGGTCGCTTCCGCCCCGTAGAGAGCCAGGGCGCGTTCCGCCTCCCCGCGCACCTCCCGCGCCAGGTTGTCGGGCGCCACCACACGCCCGCGCGAGCCGAGCGACAACGCGAGTCGGGCCACCCACGCCGGCGCCGGGGTGCGCAGGGTGGCGCGCACGCCACCGTCGGCCAGTTCGAGGACCGACTCGCACACGTAGTCCTCCGTGACCCAACGCGCCGAGGGGGCCAGGTCGAGGGTGACCAGCGCGTCGCGTTCGGAGCGTTGGAGCACGCCCTCGGACAGGTCACGGCGGCCCACGCCCTCGGGCACCTCCGCGGCGTAGGGCAGGACGGTCAGCTCCAGCACACGGTCCAGCCGGAACAGGCGCACGTCCTCGCGCAGGTGGCAGTAGCCCTCCAGGAACGGCTTGCCGTCCTGCACCACCAGCCCCATAGGGTCGACGTCGCGTTCGGTGACCTGGTCCAGGTACCCGGACAGGTAGCGCAGGTGGAGGCGCTGACCGGCCTCCAGGGCCTGGGAGCAGCGCCGGTGGGTCTGCGCGGTCTGCTCGTCCATCTCCACCCGCACCTGGACGGCGTCCGCGAGGACGCCGACGGCGCTGCCCGCCGCGCCCCGCAGCTTCTCCCCCACACGCTTGAGGGCACCGTCCTCCACGCCCTGGGCCTCGGGCAGGGCCTCCAGCAAGGACAGGCCCACGACCAGGCTGGCCGCCTCGTCGGCGGTCAGACGCAGGGGTTGTGCCAGGGTGTCGGCGTTGCCGATGATGATCTCACCGGTCTCCTTGGCGGCGTCCAGGTCCACGTCGATGAGGTCACCGGGGGTGTACCCGGGAAGTCCGCACATCCAGAGCAGGCTCAGATCCGAGACCACCTGCTTCTCGCTGAGCCCGAAGTGCCGGGCCACCTCGGGCACCCGCACGTCGCGGCCGAGCGCGTAGGGCACCAACATGAGCAGTCGCCTCAGCTGGTCGGCCGAGCGCGGTCCACGCGGCGGGGCGTCCTGCGGCTCGGCACCGCGCACCGGGACCGCCGTTCCTGGCGCGGCGGAGACCACACCGGACAGGTGCGCCGCGATCGCGGCGCGTGCCTGTGTCGGCTCCACGATCCGGGCCCGGGAACCGTGGGCGGCCACCCGGTCCACCAGCGCGGCGGTGTCGGTGTAGGGCAGGGTGAGCGTGTCCCACACCTCCTCGGTGCCCTCCCGCTCGCCGGGCACCACGCGCAGCGCGCTGCGGCGCAGGGCGTGCGCGGAATCGGCGAGCACCCGCACCGTGGCGGTGTGCTCGGGTTCGGCGTGGTGCAGGGAGACCACCGAGCGCAGGTCGACCCCCTCGGGCACCCGCACGTCGGGGCCGGTGCGCACGACCGTCACCTGACCCTGGATGCGGCCCAGGCGGAACACCCTGCGGGCGTCGCGGAGCCGGTCGTGGCCGACCAGGTACCAGTGCCCGTCGCGGTTGACCACGCCCCAGGGCTCCACCTCGCGACGCTCGACCTCGGTACGGCCCGGCTTGCGGTAGGAGAAGGCCACGGGGCGGCGGTCGCGGATCGCCTGCCAGACGGGACCGAAGGCGGGTTCGTCGGTGCGCATGGCCGGGGTCAGCCCGGGTGCCGCCTCGGCGTCCACCGGGACACCGGCCGAGCGCAGTTTGAACAGGGCGTTGGCGGCCGCCTCCCCCAGGGAGGCGTGACGCCAGGCCCGGGCCGCCAGACCCAGGACGAGCGCCTCGTCGGGCAGCAGCTCGATCTCGGCCAGTTCGTAGTCCGACCGGGAGATCCGGTACCCCTCCTCGCCGCTGAAGGCGTCCCCGGTGCCCACCTGGATCGGGATGCCGCTGTCGCGCAGTTCGCGCTTGTCCCGCTCGAACATGCGCTTGAACGCCGACTCGGTCTCGGCCTCCGCGTACCCCTGGACGGTCGCCCGGATCTCCTGGGCTGTCAGGTGGCGCCGGGTGGACAACAGGCAGATGACCAGGTTCAACTGCCGTTCGGTCTTCCTGCGCGACATCGTCGCCACTCCTTCGCCCTGAGGTGATGGACCGGGCGGGGCCGCGAACGCGCGTCCTCCCACCTTCGGTTCAGCTCCGACGGTACCGTGCCGACCATGATCCGGTGGCGCCGTGGTGAAGTCCGTGAACTCCTGCCCTCCTGGCCCGGTGTCCGCCTGTGCGGGGTCGCCCTCGCGGGCGGCGCCACGGAGACCCCGACGACCTGCCGGGCCCTGGCCTACACCGACCTCGTGGGCTCCCCCGAGGTGGGCGACACGGTCCTGCTCAACACCGGGGCCCTGGACCTGGGTCTGGGCACCGGCGGGTACGCGCTGGTGGTGGCCGTCCCCGATCGACTGCCCGCCGATCACGAGGGCCCCGGACACCTGGTGAAGGCCCGGTACACCCCGTTGCAGGCCACCGTGCTGGGCGTGGACGAACAGGACTCCCCGCACCACGAGACGCTGCGGCGTGCTCACGGGATCGACGGCATGCCGGTGGTGGTGGCCGACCTGCACTCCGCTCTGCCGGCCGTGCTGGCGGGAGTGCGCGCCGAACGCCCCGGCACCCGGGTGGTCAACGTGATGCTGGACGGTGGTGCGCTGCCCGCGGTGTTCTCCCGCGTCCTCGGCGCGCTGCGCGAGCACGGACTCCTGGCCGGCTGTGTGACCACCGGCCAGGCGTTCGGTGGTGACCTGGAGGCGGTCACGGTGCACTCGGGCCTGCTTGCGGCACGGCACGTCCTGGGCGCGGAACTGGCCGTGGTCTGTCAGGGGCCGGGCAACCTGGGCACCGGGACGCCGTGGGGCTTCTCCGGAGTGGCCTGTGGGGAGGCGCTCAACGCAGCCGCGGTCCTGGAGGGACGCCCGGTGGCCTGCCTACGGATCAGCGAGGCGGACCACCGGCCCCGGCACCGCGGGGTCTCCCACCACAGCCTGACCGCGTACGGAAGGGTGGCCCTGGCCCCCGCGGAGGTGGTGGTGCCCGACCTGCCGGGCGACTTCGGAGCGAGCGTGCGCGACCAGGCCTGGCCACTGGGCGCGCGGCACACGCTGGTGGAGGTGTCGACCTCCGGTTTGGAGGACGCGTTGTCGGCGCTACCGGTGCCGGTCTCGACGATGGGACGCGGGCTGGAGGAGGATCGCGCGGCGTTCCTCAGCGCGGCGGCGGCCGGTCGCCACGCCGCGCGACTCCTGGGCCTTTGAAGGCCGCACCGCCGGGCCGGGCCCGGGTGCCTCGATCAGAGTTCGGCGCCGCCCCGCAGCCGGGCCGCGGGGCGACGATGCTCGGCGTCCCCGTTGCCGGGGACGGGGGTGCGCCGGGTGGCGGCGAGCATGTGCTCGGAGGGCGCGTCGAAGTACCGCCCCGGACGGAACATGGCCAGTGAGGTGGGATCGGCGGCCACACCCTCGTCAACACTCACCGCCTCGGGCACGAACACGACACCGTCACCGCAGGTGACACCCCATACTCGCCCGGGGCCCGCGGACACGATCTGCCCGGCCTGACCGCCCACCGCCTCCGTGGACAACGCCCCGGAACGGAAGGTGATGCGGGCGCCGCCGAACATCGCGAACGCCCCCGGATAGGGAGAGGACAGGGCGCGGACCATGCGGTCCACGTCGCGGCCGGCAGCGGTCAGGTCCAGGTGCCCGTCACTGGGACGCCGTCGGGGCCAGACCGACACGTGGCCGGACTGGGGCCGCCGGGGTGCGCGGTCCTCCAACAGGGGGTCCAGGTTGCGCATGAGGAGTTCGGCCTGGAGGCGGCCCACCCGCTCGTAGAGACCCGTGGCGGTGGCGTCGGCCGGCACGTCGAAACGGATCCGGTCCACGATGTCGCCGGTGTCGGCCTCCCGGGCCAGGTGGAACAGGGTGACGGCGCTGGCGCGCATGTCGCGCAGGATCGTCCAGGGGATGGGGGCCCGCCCACGCCCCACCGGCAGCGGCGAGGGGTGCAGGCCCACACCGCCCAGCGGCAGTGCGGCCAGGACGTCCTCGTGGACCAGCTGCGACCACCCGGCCACCACCATGAGGTCGATGTGGTGGGCGGCCAGGGCGTCGCGGACCTCGTCACCGTTGATGTCGGCGGCGCGCACATGCGGCAGGTCATGGCTGCGGGTGATGGTCTCGTAGTCGACGTAGCCACAACGGTGCGCGAGCTCGGCGGGATAGGACACCACCAGGTCCGGTGGACGCCCCTGTGCGCAGAGTTCCTCCAGCGCCGGCATCCCCAGGCGCAGGCCCGACACGTAGCAGAACCGCCGTCGCTCCGGCATGGCTCCCCCTCGCCCGTCATCACACTGGGGGCCGACTCTACGCAGCGCGGGTCGCCTTCCCCCGCAGGTCCGTCCCCCTCTGCGTGTCATCGCGCGCGGGCACGGCGACGCCCCCGCCGCGGCTGCGACGGGGGCGTCGGTGGAACCTCACGTTCGGCTCGGGCCCGAGGGCCCGGCCGGGGCTCACTCCTCGGTGTCGGCCTCGGGGTCCTCGGCCTCGGGGTCGGACGCCTCCTCGTCGGCGCCCTCGCCCTCGGTCTCCTCCGGCTCGGGCGGCGGCGGGTTGTCGTAGGCGCCCAGCACGTCGACCACGAAGACGAGGGTGCCCACCGGGCCGCCCATCGCCTCCTCCTCGGTCTCGCCGTAGGCCATGGAACCGGGAACGACCAGCATGAGTCGGTCGCCCACGTTGGCACCGACGATACCCTCGTCCCAGCCCTCGATCACGGCGCCACCGCCGATGGTGGTGTCGAAGGGTGCGCCACCGCGGTCCCAGGTGGAGTCGAACACCTCGTGGGAGCCGTTCTCCTCGGCGTCCCAGCGCACACCGGTGTACTGGACGATGACCTGCTGGCCGTCCTCGACCTCGGCGCCCTCACCCTCGATGAGGGGGGCGACCTCCAGGTCCTCGGGGGCGTCGCCCTCGGGGATGTCGATCTCGGGGCGGCTGTGGCCGTCCTGGGTCACGGTGGGCAGGTCGCCGCCACCGTCATCGGTCTGCTCACCGGGCACGACCGCGCCCTGGCTGTAGCGGTCCATCAGGTCGATGACGAGCACGCTGGCACCCTCGGGCGCCTCCTGGCCCATGGCCTGGGCCTGCTCGATCTCCTCCTGGCTCAGCGGCGGGAACACGTACACGGCCCGGCTGCCGAGCGGCTGGCTCACCAGCGTCTCGGTGATGTACTCCGGCATCTCGTTCATGCGCACGAGGTCGGGAGCGCCCGAGGCGTAGCTGGACTGGCCCTCCATGGCCTCGCCCTCGCCCGGTCCCGTCCACTGGTACTGGACGACGTTGGCGACCACGAGGTCCTCGGCGCCGACCAGGACGTCCTCACCGGAGCCCTTGCTGACGATCCCCGAGATCTCCTCCTCGGGAGGCTCGTTGTCGGGGAACGTGATCTCGGGTTCCTCACCGACCTCGCCGGTGACGTCGGGCAGCCGCGGGTCCAGCTCCTCCGCGTTCATACGCAGGAAGGCGGGCGTCTTCCAATCCTCGGGGATCGATCCGCAGCTTGAGACCACCAGGGCGATGGCGGTCAGGGGCACCGCGAGGGCGGCGGCACGTCGGTGCATGGGTCACAACCTCTGATTTCCGACTCAGGACAGGCTCACACTACCGAAGAGAGCAAGTCCGGCCACCCGCTGAGAACTCCGGGAACGCCGCAGGCCCCGTCGGGCGGCGCGAACAGCCGTCCGACGGGGCCCGTGACCTCGGAACCGGTGATCGGGGTCGACCCTGGCACCGGTGTCGGTTCACATGCCGGCGATGAGTTTCTCCACGCGCTCGTCCACCGACTTGAACGGGTCCTTGCACAGGACCGTCCGTTGGGCCTGGTCGTTGAGCTTGAGATGCACCCAGTCCACCGTGAAGTCACGGCGCTGTTCCTGGGCCCGGCGGATGAACTCGCCGCGCAACCGCGCCCGGGTGGTCTGTGGCGGCACGGACTTGGCCTCGAAGATCTGGAGGTCGCCGACCACCCGGTCCATCTGTCCGCGGTTCTGCATGAGATAGAACAGGCCTCGGTCGCGGTGGATGTCGTGGTAGGTCAGGTCCAGCTGGGCCACCCGGGGCGAGGACAGCGACAGGTCGTGCTTGTCCCGGTACCGCTCCAGCAGGAGGTACTTGGCCACCCAGTCGATCTCCCGGGAGACCGTCTCCAGGTTCTGGGTCTCCACCGCCTCCAGGGTGCGCTGCCACAGGTCCAGGACCCGCTTGCCCACGGCGTCGGTGCCGTGCCGGTCGACGTAGCTCTGCACCTTCTCCAGGTACTCGCGCTGGATCTCCAACGCGCTGGCCTCACGACCGTTGGCCAGTCGCACCTTGCGCCGACCGGTCATGTCGTGGCTGACCTCCCGGATCGCCCGGATGGGGTTCTCCAGGGTGTAGTCGCGCATGACCACACCCGCCTCGATCATCCGCAGCACCAGGTCGGTGGAGCCGAGCTTGAGCAGGGTCGTGGTCTCGCTCATGTTGGAGTCGCCCACGATGACGTGCAGACGGCGGAACCGCTCGGCGTCGGCGTGGGGCTCGTCCCGGGTGTTGATGATCGGGCGCGAGCGGGTGGTGGCCGAGGAGACGCCCTCCCAGATGTGCTCGGCGCGCTGACTCACACAGAACAGGGCGCCGCGCGGCGTCTGGAGCACCTTGCCCGCACCACAGATGATCTGGCGGGTGACGAGGAAGGGGATGAGGACGTCGGCGAGGCGTCCGAACTCCCCGTGCCGGCCCACGAGGTAGTTCTCGTGGCACCCGTAGGAGTTGCCCGCGGAATCGGTGTTGTTCTTGAACAGGTAGATGTCACCGGCGATGCCCTCCTCGTGCAGGCGCTGCTCGGCGTCGACCTGCAGCCCCTCCAGGATGCGCTCGCCGGCCTTGTCGTGGGCCACCAGGTCCAGGAGGCTGTCGCACTCGGGGGTGGCGTACTCGGGGTGGCTGCCCACGTCCAGGTACAGGCGGGCCCCATTGCGGAGGAACACGTTGCTGCTGCGCCCCCAGGAGACCACCCGTCGGAAGAGGTAACGGGCGACCTCGTCCGGCGACAGGCGGCGCTGCCCCCGGAAGGTGCACGTGACCCCGTACTCGTTCTCCAGCCCGAAGATCCGTCGTTCCACGTGGCCTCACCAACTTCCCGTCACCGCGGTGCGGACGACGGGGCCGCGTCGTCCACATCCCTCCGGCCGGTGCGGCGCCCCGGTGGCGCCGCACCGTAGTCCTGTCAGTCCTGGTCGGCCTCACCGTCGGCGGTGTCCGTGCCGGCGGAGGCGCCGGCGGCGTCGCCGCTCTTCCCCTGCTGGATGAGGGCGGTCAGGCGGTCGCCGTGGATACGGCGGAACTTGCGGTGCTGTCGGGAGCGCTCCAGCACGGCGACCTCCAGGTTGCCGGCCTCCAGCTCACGCTCCTCGCCGTTCTCGTGGGCCAATGCGTGGGTGGCGGTGTTGAGCGCCGCGCTGAGCGAGGAGCCCGACTCGAAGCGTTCCTTGAGCACACCGGCGACGTGCTCCGAGGAGCCGCCGACCGCCACGTACCCCTGTTCGTCGACGATGGAGCCGTCGAAGGTGATGCGGTAGATCTCGTCCTCGGCCGCGGTGTCGCCCACCTCGGCGACGACGATCTCCACCTCCCACGGCTTGAGGCTCTCACTGAAGACGGTGCCCAGGGTCTGGGCGTAGATGTTGGCGAGCTGGCGCCCGCTGACGTCGCGGCGGTCGAACTGGTAGCCCCGGACGTCGGCGAACCGGACGCCCATCAGGCGCAGGTTCTCGAACTCCGGGTAGCGCCCGACCGCGGCGAAGCCGATGCGGTCGTAGAGCTCGCTGATCTTGTGCAGGGTGCGGGACATGTTGTCCGCCACCATCAGGATTCCGCCCTCGTACTGCAGGACGACGGCGCTGCGGCCGCGCGCGATGCCCTTGCGCGCGTAGTCCGCCTTGTCCTTCATCTGCTGTTCGGGGGCGACGTAGAACGGCATCGACACCGCGGATCGTTTCCTTACCTAATCGGGAGAGGTCGGGTGGTGAGGCTCCGGGCCCCGGTCAGTCCAGCAGGGCCGTGGGGCCGTCGGGGTGAGCGGCGCGCCCCTCGACCACCTCCGTGGCCAGACGGGCGACCTCTTCGGTGGGGACACGGCGGTGACCGTCCTCGGTGATGACGTCGACCAGGGGGTAGATCCCTCGGTGCAGATCGGGACCACCGGTGGCGGAGTCCTCGTCGGCTGCGTCGTAGAGCGACTCCAGGGCGACCTTGATGGAGGTCGTCTCGTCCAGGTCGTCGCGGTAGAGCTTCTTGATGGAGCCCTTGGCGAAGACCGAACCGGAGCCGATGGAGTGGTAGCGCTGCTCCTCGTAGCGACCGCCCACCGCGTCGTAGCTGAAGACCCGACCCTGTTCGGTGGTCTCGTCGAACCCGACCAGCAGGGGGATCACGACGAACCCCTGCATGGCCATCCCCAGGTTCCCCCGGACCATCTGGGCCAGCTTGTTCGCCTTACCCTCGAGGGAGAGGGAGCGGCCCTCCAACTTCTCGTAGTGTTCCAACTCCACCTGGTAGAGGCGGGCCAGTTCGATACCGATACCGGCGGCCCCGGCGATGGCCACGGCGGAGTACTCGTCGGTCCGGTACAGCTTGTCCATGTCCCGGTTGGCGATCACGTTGCCCTGTGTGGCCCGCCGGTCCCCTGCCAGCAGGACGCCGCCGGGGAAGGTCAGGGCGACGATGGTCGTCGCGTCCGGAGTGAGGTGTTCGGCGCTCCCTCCGGCGGCATCCAGGTGCCGTCCGGGCAGCAACTCGGGGTTGACCGCCCGGAGGAACTCGGTGAAGGACGAGGTACCCGCACTCATGAAAGCGGCCGGCATCCGTCCGCCCTCGAACCCTTCGAACACGCGACTCCCTCCACTCGCGTCCCACCCCGTCTCGGGGGCGGGTGGGACGTCTTCATCCGTTTGTGTGTCGACCTGTACTCGGACCGGGATCGTCCCGGCCGGGTCGATGGGTTCGACCCTAACCCTGTGCGCCCCGGGCCCGACGGGTCCCGGGTTCGCTGTCAGCGAACCGCTCGGCGGCGGTCACTGACCGCCCTTCTGCACGAACTGCCGCACGAAGTCCTCCGCGTTGCTCTCCAACACGTCGTCGATCTCGTCGAGGATGTCGTCGACGTCCTCGTCCAGCTGCTCGTTGCGCTCCTGGGCCTCGGTCGTGGACTCGGCCTCCTCGACCTCCTCGTCCCGGCGCGTCCCGTGCTTCTGTCCGCCGCTGTCCTTCGTCGCCATCGTTCGCAACCTCCCGTTCGGGGCTCTCGCCCTTATCTTGGCCCAACGGCACCCGGCTCAACCCCCTTCCCGGGGCCCGATACCCGCTAGTTACCTCGTCGTCCCCCGGTGCGTGCGCGCGGGGCGGGGAGGTGGACTCGGTTTCGCCGGTGACGTCGATCCGGGCGTGTCCCGACGAGGACCGCCGCGCGACCCCGCACACCCCTCTGTGTGACATACGCACACTCGTTCACATGGCGAACTTGATCTTGGCGTTGTACAGCCCGCTGACCATGTGGGTTACATCTGCGTGCCCGAACCGTCGCTGATGGTACGACGTCCCAGCGTCCGCATCCGGCCACACAAGCCCCCTTGATCTACTGACCGGTTTGTGATCCATGTACACGGCGTTCATAAAAGTCAAGGTCAACCAACTCGTGACTCAGCGTGAACCCCACAATAGATTCGGTCATCCCATGATCCTCTTGCCCCCTGGCTGAACTCCCCTCTTCTTGGGGTTCCGATGTCCAAGATGTGCACTTATGGTGGGGCTTCGTTTACCGAGTGTCTCGGTGAACGGGGACCCGCCGACCACGACGGGTCTCGATACGCGGGACCCGCACCGTCCACCCCCGGGCGGACGGGGCATCCCGCTATCCCGCCCCATCCCCTAGGAGAGTAGGGATCAATGCGACCCTCCCCCGTTATCTCCGCGATCGGCACGGGAGCCCTGGCCTTCGGGCTCACGCTGTCCGTGGCTCCGGGCGCCGGAGCAGCGACCGTGCCGACCGAGCCCGTCACTCAGGACGACTCGGCCGTCAGCATGGAGGAAGCGCTTGAGCGCGACCTCGGCCTCACCCCGTTCGAGGCCGAGGAACTGCTCGACGCCCAGGCTGCGGCCTTCGGTCTCGACGAGGCCGCGACCGAGGCCGCGGGCGACGCCTACGCCGGCTCGATCTTCGACACCGAAACGCTGGAGCTGACCGTCCTGGTGACGGACTCCTCCGCCGTCGCGGGCGTCGAGGCCACCGGTGCCGAGGCCGACGTGGTCTCGTACGGCATCGAGGGCCTGGACGAGATCATGGACGAGCTCGACGCCACCGGCGGCCAGCCGGGTGTCGTCGGCTGGTACCCCGACGTCGCCTCCGACACGGTCGTGATCGAGGCCGCGGACGACGCCGACGCCCAGAGCCTCATCGAGTCCGCGGGTGTGGACGCCTCCGCCATCGAGGTGGAGACCACCTCCGAGCAGCCCGAGCTGTACGCCGACATCGTCGGCGGCGACGCGTACTTCATGGGCGGCGGTGGACGCTGCTCCGTCGGGTTCGCGGTCACCGACAGCTCCGGTGGCGACGGCTTCGTGACCGCCGGCCACTGCGGCACCGTCGGCACCTCCGCCGAGAGCGAGGACGGCTCCGGTTCCGGCACCTTCGAGGAGTCGGTCTTCCCGGGCAACGACGCGGCCTTCGTCTCGACCGGTTCGAACTGGACCGTCACCAACCTGGTCAACATGTACAGCGCCGGTGGCACCCAGTCGGTCGGCGGTTCCTCCGAGGCTCCGATCGGCTCCGTCGTGTGCCGCTCGGGCTCGACCACCGGTTGGCACTGCGGAGAGATCGAGGCCCGCGGCCAGACGGTGAGCTACCCCGAGGGCACCGTTCAGGACCTGACCCGCACCGATGTCTGCGCCGAGCCCGGTGACTCCGGCGGCTCGTTCATCAGTGACGACCAGGCCCAGGGCGTCACCTCCGGCGGCTCGGGCAACTGCTCCAGCGGTGGTACGACGTACTACCAGGAGGTCGGCCCGATGCTCAGCTCGTGGAACCTCAGCCTGGTGACCAGCTGACCCACGCGTTCGGTCCTTCTGTGACGCCCCCGTCCGCTTTCGAGCGGGCGGGGGCGTTCGCGTTTCCACCGTGCCTCCGGCCCCGCGCCCCGCGCCCCGGGCAGCACCGTCCCGGCCCGCTCGCGGAGCGGCGTGAACGTGCCCGGCCCCTGCCCTCGGGGCGAAGCGACGGGGCGGTGTTCGCAGGAACGCCGGCGGCGGGCCCTCACTCCCCCTCGGACAGGCGTCCCGGTCCGGCGGCGAGCGAAGCGCGGTGCGGTGCGGTGCGGTGCGAAGGCACCACGCACCGACCCCGCCGGACGAGGCCCGGCGGGCACCGGACCGCGGCACGATCCCGGGGCACACGTGCGCCGGGGCCACCGACGCCACGACCACCGTGGAGCGAGAACGCCTCCCGCTCTCCTTCCCCTCGACCCATCCCCGCGGACCGACACGGCCCAAGGGGTCGACGAGGGGCCGGGGACGCGCCCTCGCGGCGGTCCTCTCCCCCCGGCGGCGGCTCCTCCACACCGCCGACGGACCGGGCCCTCACGCCACCAACGGTAGCCCGAAGCGACCGTGTGTCCGCATCCGGCCATCGCGCCGTACGTCCACACCAGAGCGCGCCGCGGCCGTTCCCGTCCCGACCGTTCACAAGCCAGGCCCATGACCACGCCTGTTACGGGAGTGTGTCGGAGTGACCACGGTTGGTACGTGGTACCGGCGTCCGCATGTGGCCATTCTGCCCCTCTTGCGAATATCGCCCCGCTTCGGTCGGTGATCGTTCGCCTCCGGTAATCACAAGGTGGGCCGAAACCGCCGCAACGGAAAGCGACGGAAGCCGGCCGATCATCACATCACCGGATATCGCTTTGCATGCTTTTCCGTCATGACGGTCTTTCGCTCGCCAAAACGTGCACTTATGGTTAGGCGTTGTTTACCGGGTGTCTCGGTCTCGGCCGAAGTCCGGTGAACGGCGGCGGTCGAACGCACTCGACCGCCGATCCCCCGTACATCCCCCAAGGAGAGTAGGGAACATGCGACCCTCCCCCGTTGTCTCCGCCATCGGCACGGGAGCCCTGGCCTTCGGCCTGGCTCTGGCCACCTCCCCCGGCGCCCTCGCGGCCACCGGAGCCGTCCCCCAGTCCCCCGCTCCCGACGCGGCCGAGGCCACCTCCATGGCCGAGGCCCTCCAGCGCGACCTCGGCCTGTCCCCGTCCCAGGCCGACGAACTGCTCAGCGCCCAGGCCGAGGCGTTCGAGGTCGACGCCGCCGCCACCGAGGCTGCCGGCGACGCGTACGGCGGCTCGCTCTTCGACACCGACGCCCTCACCCTGACCGTGCTGGTCACCGACGCCTCCGCCGTGGACGCGGTCGAGGCCACCGGCGCCCAGGCCGAGGTCGTCACCCACGGCCTCGACGGTCTCGACGACATCGTCGCCGACCTCAACGCCGCCGGTGACCAGGCCGGCGTCGTCGGTTGGTACCCCGACGTCGCCGGGGACACGGTCGTCCTGGAGGTCCTCGAAGGCTCCGGGGCCGACGTGGACGGCCTCCTGGCCGACGCCGGTGTGAGCTCCGCCGACGTCACCGTGGAGACCACCTCCGAGCAGCCCGAGCTGTTCGCCGACATCGTCGGTGGTCTGGCCTACTTCAACAGCGGCGGTGGACGCTGCTCGGTGGGCTTCGCCGCCACCAACTCCGCGGGTCAGCCCGGGTTCGTCACCGCCGGTCACTGCGGCGGCACGGGTGCCGGCGTGAGCATCGGCAACGGGTCCGGCACCTTCCAGCACTCGATCTTCCCGGGCAACGACGCGGCCTTCGTGCGCGGCACCGCCAACTTCACCCTGACCAACCTGGTGAGCCGCTACAACACCGGCGGCCACGCCACCGTGTCCGGCGCGAGCCAGGCGCCGATCGGCTCGCAGGTCTGCCGCTCCGGCTCCACCACCGGCTGGTACTGCGGCACCATCCAGGCCCGCGGCCAGACGGTGAGCTACCCGCAGGGCACCGTGCAGAACCTGACCCGCACCAACGTCTGCGCCGAGCCCGGTGACTCCGGCGGCTCGTTCATCTCCGGCAGCCAGGCCCAGGGCGTCACCTCCGGTGGCTCCGGCAACTGCAGGGTCGGCGGCACCACCTTCTACCAGGAGGTCACTCCGATGCTCAACACCTGGGGCCTGACCCTGCGGACCTCCTGATCCGTAGAGAACCCGGGTGGCGGTGACACCACCGCGGCTCCTCCGGCGTCCCCGTCCGCGTCCGCGGGCGGGGACGTCCCCGTTCCCGGCCCCGTCAACGGGTCTCCCGCTCCGTGGCGACGTACCGTGGTGCGAGAGGGGAGACGCTCCCCACCGACCACGCGGCCGGTTCCACCTCGTCCTCGGTGGAACGGACCCGACACGACCCGGGTCGGGCCGGGAAGGGCCCAGGGCCACCATGAGCACGACCATGAAGTTCACCCGGGAGTCCCAGGAGTACGGGCGCAGTCTCGGGTTCTTCGACGCGGTCTACGGTTTCGCCCTGACCATGTTGATCGCCAACATCGACGTGCCTCCCGCCGCCGCCTGGGCCGACCTGAGCACACTCCTGTCCCACGGCGTCGGCTACCAGATCCTGGGCTTCCTCATCAGCTTCGCCGTCATCATCACGTTCTGGCGCACCAACCAGGACCTGGTCCGCCGGCTCAGGGGCTTCGACGGGACGACCCTCAACCTCAACATCGTGCGCACGTGCCTGGTGGTCTTCATCCCCTTCACCACCCAGGGCATCAGCGACCCGGAGACGACCGCGTTGGCGCTGCCCACGGTCCTGTACGCCCTCAACGTGGCGCTGGCGATCCTCATCCAGATCGCCATGTTCCAGGTGGCCCTCAACCACGGCCTCTCGCGCGAACCCGTCCACCCGCGGATGCGCACGGCCGAACTGCTCGGTGCCCTGGTCACCCCGGCGGTCTTCCTCGCGTCGGTCCCGGTGGCCCTGCTGTACGGAGGCACACCCGGAAAGCTGACGTGGCTGAGCCTGCTGGTCCTGGCTCCGCTCGGTGAACTCCTGGTGCGCCGCACCGAGCGGAGCACCGGCGCCACCCGGCCTCCGTGACGCCTCGCCTGCGAGACACGTCCCGGGCCCGCCCGACGCGACCGGACCCACTCGAGGAGATGCGGTGCCGGCAGGCGGGCGCCCGCACACCGGCGACGATCCCGGTGCGGAGCGACCCGCGCCGGGGCGACGCACGCACCCTGCGGTGAGCGCGACGTCCGGACCGTCGTGCTCTGCGGGACCGGCACCGCACGGCACGACGGCGCCCACCCCTGCTCCCGGGGTGGGCGCCGTCGAGACGGGTGAGTGTCAGCCCTTGCGACCGCGACCGGCCAGGACCGAGACCAGGTCGGCCGCCGTGTCGGAGGCGTCCAGCAGGGCGCCCACGTGCTCCTTGGTGCCCCGACGCGGCTCCAGGGTCGGCACCCGCTGGAGCGAGTCGTACCCGGGCAGGTCGAAGATGACCGAGTCCCAGGAGGCCGCCGCCACCGAGTCGGCGTACTTGGCCAGGCAACGCCCGCGGAAGTAGGCGCGGGTGTCTTCGGGCGGCTCGGTGATCGCGCGGGTCACCTCGGTCTCCTGCAGCAGTCGTCGGATCCGTCCCCGGTCCGCCAACCGGTTGTACAGGCCCTTGTCGGACCGCACGTCCGAGTACTGCAGGTCCACCATCTGCAGGCGCGGGTGGGACCACTCCAGAGAGTCCCGGGTCCGGTAGCCCTCCAGCAGCTTGAGCTTGGCCACCCAGTCCAACTGGTCGGACAGTTCCATCGGGTCCGAACCCAGAACGGTCAGCACCGCCTCCCAGCGGTCCAGCACATCGGCGGTGTCGGGATCCACGTCCGTGCCGAACCGGTCCTCGACGTACTTGCGGGCCTGGTCCAGGTACTCGCCCTGCAACTCCAGAGCGGTCATCCGGCGGCCGTCGCGCAGGCGGACCCGGTGGGTCAGCCCCGGGTCGTGGGAGACCTCCCGCAGGTCCGCGACGGACGTCTCCAGCGACAGGTCGTCCCTGAGGAACCCGTCCTCGATCATCGACAGGACCAGCGCGGTGGTCCCCAGCTTCAGGTAGGTGGAGATCTCGCTCATGTTGGCGTCACCGATGATCACGTGCAGACGCCGGTACTGGTCGGGGTCGGCGTGCGGCTCATCGCGCGTGTTGATGATCGGCCGCTTCAGGGTCGTCTCCAGACCCACCTCGACCTCGAAGAAGTCGGCGCGCTGGGAGAGCTGGAACCCGCTGCCCTGCCCGTCGGACCCGATGCCGACCTTGCCCGCACCGCAGATCACCTGGCGGGAGACGAAGAACGGGATGAGGTGGCGGACGATGTCCCCGAAGGGCGTCGACCGGTTCATCAGGTAGTTCTCGTGGCACCCGTAGGAGGCGCCCTTGTTGTCGGTGTTGTTCTTGTACAGCTGGATCGGCTCGATGCCCGGGGTGGTGGCCGCCCTGGCCGCGGCGTCGGCCATGACGCGTTCGCCCGCCTTGTCCCACAGCACCGCGTCACGCGGGTTGGTGACCTCGGGGGCCGAGTACTCCGGATGGGCGTGGTCCACGTACAGGCGGGCGCCGTTGGTGAGGATGACGTTGGCCAGCCCCAGGTCCTCGTCGGTCAGCTGGGTGGGGTCGGCCACCTCACGAGCGAGATCGAACCCGCGCGCGTCGCGCAAGGGGTTCTCCTCCTCGAAGTCCCATCGCGCCCGCCGCGCCCTGGCCGCCGAGGCGGCGAGGTAGGCGTTGACCACCTGTGTGGAGGTGACCATCGCGTTGGCCCCGGGGTTGCCCGGCACGGAGATCCCGTATTCGGTCTCGATACCCATAATCCGCCGCACACTCATGGTGAGAGGTTATCCGCACAGGCGCCGTCTTGAACGCTTCCGCTCCAATTGTGGTCCGAGGACCGCCGTCCCGGGCGTTTCGAATGGCCGTTCAACAGTGCGTCCTCGCAGTTCAGAGCAGATTTCGGAGGTGATCGAAAAAGGATGGCCCCGACCCCGACCGCACCATCGTCCAGGGCCGAACCGCGTTCGTTCTCGGTACGGGTGAGGCCCGCCGGGGAACAGCCCCCGACGGGCCTCGAAGCGGTCGTGACCGCGAGCGAGCGTGGTGTCTCCTACAGGTACTGGCCGGTGTTGGCGACCGTGTCGATGGAGCGACCCGATTCGGCGCCCTTCTTGCCGGTCACGAGCGTCCTGATGTAGACGATCCTCTCGCCCTTCTTCCCGGAGATGCGCGCCCAGTCGTCCGGGTTGGTGGTGTTGGGCAGGTCCTCGTTCTCGCTGAACTCGTCGACGCAGGCCTGCAGCAGGTGCGAGACCCGGATGCCCTTGGACGTGTTGTCGATGAAGTCCTTGATGGCCATCTTCTTGGCCCGCGAGACGATGTTCTCGATCATCGCGCCGGAGTTGAAGTCCTTGAAGTACAGGACCTCCTTGTCACCGTTGGCGTAGGTGACCTCCAGGAAGCGGTTCTCCTCACCCTCGGTGTACATCCGCTCCACGACCCGCTGGATCATGGCGTCCACCGTGGCCTTGGCGGACCCGCCGTGCTCGGCCATGTCCTCCTCGTGCAGCGGCAGGTCACCGGTGATGTACTTACCGAAGATGTCGCGGGCCGCCTCGGCGTCGGGCCGCTCGATCTTGATCTTGACGTCCAGTCGCCCGGGCCGCAGGATCGCCGGGTCGATCATGTCCTCCCGGTTGGAGGCGCCGATGACGATCACGTTCTCCAGGCCCTCGACGCCGTCGATCTCGCTGAGCAGCTGCGGGACGATGGTGTTCTCCACGTCGGAGGACACACCCGAACCGCGTGTGCGGAAGATCGAGTCCATCTCGTCGAAGAACACGATGACCGGGGTTCCCTCGGAGGCCTTCTCACGAGCCCGTTGGAAGACCAGGCGGATGTGCCGCTCGGTCTCGCCGACGTACTTGTTCAGCAGCTCCGGACCCTTGATGTTGAGGAAGAAGCTCTTGCCGACGTCCTTGCCGGTGCGCTCGGCGACCTGCTTGGCCAGCGAGTTGGCGACCGCCTTGGCGATGAGCGTCTTACCGCAACCGGGTGGGCCGTACAGCAGCACACCCTTGGGCGGACGCAGCTGGTGCTCGTAGAAGAGCTCCTTGTAGAGGTAGGGCAGCTCGACCGCGTCGCGGATCATCTCGATCTGCCCGGAGAGGCCACCGATGTCGGTGTAGGCGATGTCGGGGACCTCTTCGAGGATGAGCTCCTCGACCTCCGACTTGGGGATCCGCTCGTACACGTACCCCGACCGGGGTTCGAGCAGCAGCGAGTCACCCGCACGGATCGGCTCCTCACGCAGCGGCTCGGCCAGCCGCACGATCCGTTCCTCGTCGTGGTGCGAGATCACCAGCGCGCGTTCGCCGTCCTCAAGGATCTCCTTGAGCATGACGACCTCGCCGACGGTCTCGAAGGACTCCACCTCGACGACGTTGAACGCCTCGTTGAGCATGACCTCCTGCCCCGGACGCAACCCGTCCAGGTCCACGGAGGGACTGACGTTGACCCGCATCTTGCGGCCGTTGGTGAAGATCTCGACGGTCTCGTCCTCGCGCGACCCAAGGTAGACACCGAAGCCCGACGGCGGCTGCGCGAGCCGGTCGACCTCCTCCTTGAGCGCCACGATCTGCTCGCGCGCCTCCGTCAGTGTGGAGACGAGCCGTTCGTTCTGCCCGTTGGCGCCGGCGAGGTTGGCCTGGGCCTCCCGCAACCGCTCTTCCAACAGACGCACATGTCGGGGCGAGTCGGCGAGCTTACGCCGAACCACGCTGAGTTCCTTTTCCATGTAGGAGACCTGGGCCGTGAGTTCAGCGACTTCACGGTCCCGGTCGTCTTGACGCTCGTCTTCGCGCTCGGCCACGTCCGCCACCTCCCTTTGAGAAGGACGACTACTCGGGAACCTACCTACCCCTGCCCATTTCCTAACCTCCCAGCTTCGAGGAGTGTCGTGGGCCTCACTTTCACACCTTGCATCAGGCCAGGTCACGGTGGTAGCAGATCACCCGACGTAATGAGAAAGTAACCTCTGAGGCGTGAACAGGGCAAGCGCATTCCGAGCGTTTTTCCGACCGCCACCGGCCACCCGGCCCGCTCCGGACACGACGAGGCCCGCCTCGGAGCTGATCCGAGGCGGGCCGTCGATGTCGGGTGGGGAGGCCTACTCGGCGGGCCGGTCGGCCGCCGTGCTCGTCGCCGACTCCCCCTCGGCGGTCGGGGTGGAGGTCGGGGTACCCGTGCCCTTGGCACCGGCCCGCGCCGCCTCGTAGTCCTTGCCGTAGGCGCCCTTGGCCGGGCGACGGCGACGCTCGGGCGCGGCCACGCCGTCGGCCAGACGGCGCGCGACCACCAGGAACCCGGTGTGGCCGATCATCCGGTGGTCCGGGCGGACCGCCAACCCCTCCACGTGCCAGGTGCGCAGCATCGTCTCCCACGAACGCGGCTCGTAGAAGCGAGCGTCCTCGCGCAATTCCTCCACCACGCGGGACAGCTGGGTCGTGGTGGCCACGTAGCAGCACACCAGCCCGCCGGGGATCAACGCCCCCGCGACCGCGTCCAGGCACTCCCAGGGCGCCAACATGTCCAGGAACACCCGGTCCACATCGGTCTCGTCGAGCTCCTCGACCAGGTCGCCCACCGTGAGGCGCCACGCCGGGTGCGGACCACCGTAGAAGTTCTCCACGTTCTTGCGGGCGATCTCGGCGAAGTCGGCCCGGCGCTCGTAGGAGTGCACCATGCCCGTCTCACCGACCGCGCGCAGCAGCCAGTTGGACATGGCGCCGGAGCCGGCCCCGGCCTCCACCACACGGGCGCCCGGGAAGATGTCGGCCTCCACCAGCACCTGGGCGGCGTCCTTAGGGTAGACGATGGTCGCCCCGCGTTTCATGGACAACGTGTAGTCGATGAGCAGGGGGCGCAGCGCCACGTAGGCCGTGCCGGTGTTGGAGGTGACGACACTGCCCTCGGGTTCACCGATGAGCACATCGTGGTCGACCTTCCCCTTGTGCGAGTGGAAGGCGCCACCCTCGCGCAAGGTGATCGTGTGCATCCGCCCCTTGGGGTCGGTCAACTGCACGGTGTCGCCATCGGTGAAGGGGCCGCGGCGGCCATGGATACCGGTCAACGTCGCTCTCGTCTTCCCACGTCGCGTTCGGGTTGGGCAGTCGTCCAGCGTATCGGTCCCCGGCACCGCGCCGAACCGTCCGACCCGGCGCAACGTTCGGGCCTCGGGGCGTGCGAATCCCCCCGCCGTTGGGCAGTATCAGGCATGTGGCAGCCCCACAGACCCGATCAGCACACGAGGATCACGGGAGACACGACCCATGTCAGAGCCGACCACGGGCCTGGGAATCGACATCGGCGGCAGCGGTATCAAAGGCGCCCCCGTCGATCTGGACTCCGGTGAGTTCCTCCGCGACCGCCTCAAGATCCTCACACCCGAGGAGGCCGGACCGCAGGTGATCGCGGACATCGTCGCGCAGATCGTCGACCACTTCCCCGAGGCCGCGGGCGCCCCCGTCGGCATCACCTTCCCCGGGGTCGTGCAGGGGGGCACGGTCCACACCGCCGCCAACCTGCACGGCGCCTGGGTGGGCACCGACGCGCGCGCCCTGTTCGGCGAGGCGGTGGGGCGCCCCGTCCGGGTGCTCAACGACGCCGACGCAGCGGCCCTGGCCGAGACCCGCTACGGCGCCGCGGAGGGCGTGGGCGGAACGGTCCTCCTGACGACCCTGGGCACCGGTATCGGCACCGCCCTGGTCGTGGACGGTCGACTGGTCCCCAACACCGAGTTCGGGCATCTGGAGATCGACGGACACGACGCCGAGACGCGCGCCTCCTCCGGGGCCAAGGAGCGCGACGGCCTGTCCTACCACGAGTGGGCCAAGAAACGGCTGACGCGTTACTACCGGACCATCGAGGACCTCGTGTGGCCGGACCTGATCGTGGTGGGCGGCGGTGTGAGCCGCAAGTCCGACAAGTTCCTGCCGTTGCTGGAGATCCGCACCCCCATCGTCCCGGCGCGGCTGCGCAACACGGCGGGCATCGTGGGCGCCGCGCTGGCCGCGACCCAGGACCTCGCCTAGATCGTGTCGCCTCGGGCCTCCGCCGCGCCTCGGCGCGTGTCCGCGGGCCCGGCGGCAGGACGGGGACCCTCGACGCCTCCAGTGTGACGGCCTTTGCCTCGCCGTCCCACCTCCGGCACCGCGCGGGGTCGCGGACCGCACCGCGCGCCGGCCTCCGGGCCGAAGACCGACACCGACGGTCCGTCGAACAGAGCCGAGGAGCTCCACGTGTGCCTTCCCCCGTCGCCCGCCCCGCTCCCGCTGCCCACCGCGCTCGTCGCCCGTCACCGGGCGGTCGATCGCGAGATCGTCGGCTCCGCGCTCGTGGACACACCGCGGCACCTGGACCGGCTCACGTCCGACATCGCCGAACGCGGCATCCTCACGCCACTGCGTCTGGGGTTCAACGCGCGGTTCGCCACGCTGGACGGCAACCACAGGATCGCCGTCGCCCTGCGGCTCGGCCTGGCCTCGGTCCCCGTCACCCTGCACCCGGTGCCACTGGTCCCGCGCCCGGACCACGCACGCACCGTGAGCGCACGGGACCTGACCGCGCTCCGACGGGCTCGTCACCACGCGGGAGGCACCTGACCCACCCGGGGAAGGGGGTGGGGCGCCTGGCGTACAGCGGGGGTCGTACCGCCAGGCG
>NZ_QOCZ01000381.1 GCF_018207095.1 Nocardiopsis sp. MG754419
TTCGACCGCGCTCAGTCCCAGGGTCAGCGCCACCCGAGGTCGCTCCGGATCGGCCCGCAACCACCGCGGCACCACCGCCGGACCGTTGAACGGCACGTATCCCATGTCCACGTACCGGAGGTCGGTGCGCATTCTGAGCGGGCCCGGCAGTTGGTCGATCGTGAAGTGACCCTGAGGCACGTGCTCCGCGAAGGTGCCGCCCAGGGGTTCCAGCCGCCGGGACAGCCAGTCCCGCAGCGGGTCCTCCCGTCCCGGCACCTCGTCGCGCAGGCGCACGTAGCGGGAGCGCATGAGCCCGTAGAAGTCCGGGCTCCAGGTCAGGCGGGCGTGGGCGGCACCGCACGCCTCGGCCGCGATCGCCCCCGCGTAGGTCGTCGGCTCCCACACCACCAGATCCGGCCGCCACCACCG
>NZ_QOCZ01000382.1 GCF_018207095.1 Nocardiopsis sp. MG754419
CCTTCAGCATGTCGTCGGTCGTCGCATAGAGTGCTGTCGCGAGGGTGTCCACGTCGTTCGTCACAAAACGATCTTGGACACCCTCGTTCTCGTCTCCGCAGGCCCGCTTGGACCACACCACCAGGAGCAACCAGTGTCATACCCGCAACTGCTCACCCCCGAGGAGAAGCTCGCCGACGCGAAGAAGCTGTTGAGCCTCCCGCGTATCGTCGTGATCTGCGGCTCCACCCGCTTCATGACCGAGATGAACGAGGCCGATCTGCGGGAGACCAAAGCCGGAAAGATTGTCGTCAAACCGGGCTGTGACATGAAGTCGCCGCACGAACTTTGGTCCGATCCTGTCGAGGCCGAGGCGCTGAAGGTTCGACTCGACGATCTGCACCGGGCGAAGATCCGGCTCGCTGATGAGG
>NZ_QOCZ01000383.1 GCF_018207095.1 Nocardiopsis sp. MG754419
ATATTCACCGCCGCCAGTTGAGGACGTTACGGAAGGTGGGCACAGCGCAACACCCCCTTCGGGCCCAATCTTGAATGGCCCGAACGGACTATGGGTAAGCGGCAGATCACCCGCGGGAGTGACCTGGGGTCATACGTGACTTTCCCGTCAGAACGGGACAGTTGAGCCACGTCACAATGGACGCCAGGTGACACACACGGCGAATTCGGACACGCCCCCGAAAAAAAGTGGGGAGAACGTCGGAACGATTCGGGTTCGCCAGACGTACTTGATACGTGGGCCTACTGCCGTGACAGTCGAGAGCAGCTTAGGCCAAGGCATATGCGCGTGTCCGGCGAATGAGAACGTAGACACATCCGTTGCCCTGGCATCAGGCGTCCACCCCGCACCATCCGCCCGGGGCCATCCG
>NZ_QOCZ01000384.1 GCF_018207095.1 Nocardiopsis sp. MG754419
GAGTGCCTGGCCGACGCGCTGGACAACCGCGTGGAGTTCGGCGTGTGGGGAGGCATGACGGAGCGCGAGCGCCGCGCACTGCTGCGCAGGCGTCCGACTGTCACGTCATGGCGCAGGCTGCTGGAGACCGCACGTACGGAGTACGAGCGCGGCGCGGGCCTGCTGCCGCTCGACGAGGAAGAGGTGTACGAGAACTACGCCGCGGTGGGCTGAGCAGACCGAGGGCGGCTCCTGCGTATTGACTGGTACTGACTGCCGGGGCACCGAGGGCGCCCTTGTGGCGTCGGCGAGTCGGCAGATGCGCCGACCTCCGGGTGCCCCAGGCTTCCGGGTGCTGGTGCCCGCGGTCTCTGGAGGCCTCCGTGCCGGGTGTGTACCCGGCAGGCCTCCGTACCGCTTGTGGCT
>NZ_QOCZ01000385.1 GCF_018207095.1 Nocardiopsis sp. MG754419
CGGACCACGACCGGCCCGCCCCCGCAGTCTCGCGACCCGCCACCCATGCTGTCCAAGACGAAAACAGCCAACCTCATGCACTTTCGACATACCCTCAGGCCATGGACCTCGTAGGAGCCTGCACCGCCTTCGTCCACGTCAGTGACCGAGGCAGCTTCACCCACGGCGCCGCGGCCGCCCACATCCCCCAACCCGTCGCCAGCCGCCGCATCGCCGCCCTCGAGAAACACCTCGGCGCACCCCTCTTCGACCGCACCGGCCGACACCCCACCCTCACCCAGTTCGGCCACGCCGTCCTGCCCACCGCCCGCCGCCTCGTGGACCTCGCCCACACCCTCGAACACGACGCCGCCACCGCCCGGCGCACCCCGCTCCGCATCGCCGTGCCCACCACCTGCAC
>NZ_QOCZ01000386.1 GCF_018207095.1 Nocardiopsis sp. MG754419
GCGATCAGCGGGGACCAACTCCGGCCGCGACACCGCCCCTCGGCCCTGGGCGACCAACCGGTCCACACCGGCCACCGTCGGATCACGGAAGAAGTCCCGGATTCCCACCTCGGCCCCGAGCATCGACCGCACCCGCGACACCAGCCTCAGCGCCAGCAGCGAATTACCGCCCGCACGGAAGAAGTTCTCCCCCAGCCCCACCGAACCCCGGCCCAACAGATCCGCGAACAACCCGCACAGGATCTCCTGACGCGGAGTCAGAGGACCGGAGGGGGTGTCGACGACGGACGCCACCGCACTCACCGCGGGCGTCCCGCGATCGGTCAGAGCCAACCGCTCCGACCCCGTCAGCTCCACGCACTCGCCCACCATCGATCCCGGGTCATCGGCCATGGCCCGC
>NZ_QOCZ01000387.1 GCF_018207095.1 Nocardiopsis sp. MG754419
AGAGGGCGCCGGAGTTGGAGGTCTCCGGGTCGGTGCTGGAGATGTAGAGGGTGCCGGTCAGCTCCCCGTACTTCTCGGCGCCCTTGAGCTGTTGCCAGGTCCGGTCGTCCCGGGCGGCGTCGAGGTAGGCGCCCATCTTCAGCGTGCCGCGGTGCTCGTCGAGGGTGGCGAGCCCGTTCGAGGCCAGGACCTCGGCGGCGTTGCGGTGGGCCACGACGACGAGGGGCGAGTAGAAGGGGCGCGCCAGGGTCTGCTTCACGCCGTACTTCTTCGCGAGTTCGGCGGCGGGCACCTGGCTGGACGGGAAGGCGGCGTCGTACCCCTTGAGGTCGAATCCCTCCATGGCCCAGGACCCGGAGGTCTCGGCCTTCACGGTGTAGCCCTTGACGGCGAGGGCCTT
>NZ_QOCZ01000388.1 GCF_018207095.1 Nocardiopsis sp. MG754419
GCGATCAGCGGGGACCAACTCCGGCCGCGACACCGCCCCTCGGCCCTGGGCGACCAACCGGTCCACACCGGCCACCGTCGGATCACGGAAGAAGTCCCGAATTCCCACCTCGGCCCCGAGCACCGACCGCACCCGCGACACCAGCCTCAGCGCCAGCAGCGAATTACCGCCCACACGGAAGAAGTTCTCCCCCAGCCCCACCGAACCCCGGCCCAACAGGCCCGCGAACAACCCGCACAGGATCTCCTGACGCGGAGTCAGAGGACCGGAGGGGGTGTCGACGACGGACGCCACCACGCTGACCGCGGGCGTCCCGCGATCGGTCAGAGCCAACCGCTCCGACCCCGTCAGCTCCACGCACTCGCCCACCATCGATCCCGGGTCATCGGCCATGGCCCGC
>NZ_QOCZ01000389.1 GCF_018207095.1 Nocardiopsis sp. MG754419
CTACGCAGGACGCCGCACCCCGGGCGGGGTGCGGCCTGTGTGACGTGTGTCAGTAGGAACACATCTGCGCGCAGCTGGAGTACGACTCGCAGGTGTTGGCCGCCTGCGCTGCGGACACGTAGACCTCGCTGGCCGGGTCACCGGCCGGGTGGGACTGGAGTTCCTGCGCGAGCCCCAGCCGGAAGTCCTCGTCCTTGAGTGCACGGACCTGCTCTGCCGTGGTCAGCACGGCGCCTCCCCGAATCGGTTCGTATCTCGCATGGTCGATCGAACTGCTCATCATGACAGCAGGGGACGGCACCACACCAGAGTCCGGATCACCGTAACCGGTCCCGCCCGCCGGCCTGTGGGGTTCCAAAAGTCCCTCATACGCGCTGGCCTGGGCAATCGCCGGTT
>NZ_QOCZ01000390.1 GCF_018207095.1 Nocardiopsis sp. MG754419
GGCCACGACGATCCGTGACGACCAGTTCGTCTACGTCAAGACGGAAGGCTCCCAGGAGGCCGTGAGAAGGTACGGCAACTCCTTCCGCGTGGTGGGCACCTGGCAGGTCCGACGCGAGGACTGGACGTCCGTGGACGGCACCCGCGACGGCTACATCCGCCAGGAAGTGGTCTCCGGCCCGCCGACGAACACACCCCCCGGGACCGGTCGCGCCGAGGCGGACCGGAACGTGTCGACCTACCGCGAGCTGGCGGCACTGCCCACCGACCCCGACAAGCTGGTGGACAAGCTCTACGAGGATGCCGGGGGCCACGGGCCGACCGAGCAGGAGGCCGTCTTCGAGGCCGTGGGCGACATGCTCGACACGGCCACCCTGCTCCCCGAGAAG
>NZ_QOCZ01000040.1 GCF_018207095.1 Nocardiopsis sp. MG754419
GGGGAGACCAGACCCCGCCGTGGGCGCCGTCATCGTGGGGATCGGGACACCGGCCCGTGTTCCGGCGCGGGGCGCGGGCGGCGCCGTCGTCGAGTGGGCGGCGTCGACGGATCAGTGCTCCCGTCCGGGACGGCGCCGCCGTCGCGGACGGCGAGGTGGGGGTGCCCGACCCCCTTCGGGGCGGTGGTGGGCTCGGGTGCGCGCGACCGCCGGCGCGACCGGGGCCTTCGGTCCTGCCGGCCCGGCGGAGGCGGGGGAGTGACGACCGTCATGCTCCGACCGCGCCCGACGTGTCCGAGCACTCTCGTCCGTCCGTTAGAGTTGGTACTTGCCGAAGACCGCTGGTCGTCACCCGCTCGGGTGACCTAAGGACCCACCTCGATGGGCGCCCGCGCAGGTGTCACCAGAGCTTTCCCGTTCCTGGTCCCGTGTGCCGAGCACACGGCGGAGAACGCGGACCTGCCCCGTGCGCCCTGCGCCCGGGGCTTTTTCTCGTGCTGACGCCGATCGTGGATGTCCTTGGGCGACTACCAGCGTTCACTGTTGGAAGGAGTCCCATGGCGAGGCCGGACAAGGCAGCCGCGGTCGCCGAACTCGCGGACGAGCTCCGCGAGTCGAACGCCGCCGTGCTGACCGAATACCGGGGGCTCAGCGTGGCGCAGGTCACCGAACTGCGCCGCAGCCTCGGTCAGGACACGCGTTTTCGCATCGTCAAGAACACGCTGACCAAGATCGCGGTCAAGGAGGCCGGCGTCGACGAGCAGATCAGCGATCTGCTCGAAGGCCCGTCCGCCATCGCCTTCGTCCACGGGGACGTCGTCGAAGCCGCCAAGGGTCTGCGTGACTTCTCGAAGGCGAACTCGCCCCTGGTGATCAAGGGTGCTGTCGTCGACGGTAAGTCGATGACCGCCGAGCAGGTCACCAAGCTGGCCGATCTGGAGTCCCGAGAGGTTCTCCTCTCGAAGCTGGCCGGTGCGCTCAAGGCCAAGCAGGGCCAGGCCGCCGCCCTCTTCCAGGCGCTGCCCTCCAAGACTGTGCGTCTCGCGCAGGCTCTGGCGGACAAGCGCAACGAGGAAGCCGCTTAAACCTTTTGAACCACGGCGGGTGCCGACGGCGCCCGGCCACTGGCTCGCACGCTGCGCCGTTGGCGCCCGTGTCATTCAGAGAAAGAGAGATCGCATCATGGCGAAGCTCAGCAACGAGGACCTGCTTGCCGCGTTCGAGGAGATGACCCTCCTCGAGCTCTCCGAGTTCGTGAAGCTGTTCGAGGACAAGTTCGACGTCACCGCCGCCGCCCCGGCCGCCGTGGCCGTCGCCGCCCCCGGTGCCGGTGGTGGCGAAGAGGCCGCCGAGGAGCAGTCCGAGTTCGACGTCGTGCTCGAGTCCGCCGGCGACAAGAAGATCCAGGTCATCAAGGAGGTCCGCGGCCTCACGAGCCTGGGTCTCAAGGAGGCCAAGGACCTCGTCGACAACGCCCCCAAGGCTCTGCTCGAGGGCGTCAACAAGGAGGCCGCTGACAAGGCCAAGGAGGCCCTCGAGGGCGCCGGCGCCACCGTCACCCTCAAGTAGTCCTCCGCGGGCCTCAGCCGCCCGCTGGTCTGCCTGAAGCGGCCGCTCCTCCTTCTCCGGAGGGGCGGCCGCTTTCGTGTGTGCGCCGAGGGCCTTCGAGGGCGCTCCGAACGTCCCTCGGAGTCGAGACGATCGTCTCCGATTACCGGCACCACGCCGTGTTCGTCGCAGGCCAGAGGCCTTCGGTGTGCGAAGCTGTTGCGGTCCTCGGATCATCCGGCCGGGGCCGGTGGGGGTGCGCGGGTGCGAACTGTCCCTCGGACGCGATAATCTCCCGTCCCGGGAATCCCGAAGGACCCGCCGGGGAGTGTTTACCCGCCTGGGGCGGGGGAATCCTTCGGGGGTGTCCGTTGGCTCACCATCCCCCATGGGGCCGGGGCAGGCGCGCTGTTTCACCCTGATGGCCCAGGGCCCTCCCTCCGGGGCGTGCAAGATCGCGTTTCGGCGGTCGCCGGGCTTGACGGATCGCCCTTCACGGGTGATCCTGCCGGTGTCGTGAGTGGCGTTGTGGACCGTGAGTGGACAGCGGTGTAGTGTTCGGCTACACTGCTCTTTTGCGCTGCCCTTTGGTGATCCCTGTGTCGGTGAACGGCTATCGGCATTTCCGTTTGTAACTCCGGAATCCCGACAAAGCCCGCTCCCGCTCGATGTGACCGTCTCAACCGCGTTGCGGCGGTCCTTCTCGTGACGGATCGTCTGGCGTGCGCGCTTCAACCGCCACAAGCCTTCGGAAGGACCCCTGTTGGCAGCCTCGCGCAACGCCTCCGCTAACGCCCTTGGTCCGCACCGCGTTTCCTTCGCCCGTATCCAGGAACCCCTCGAGGTTCCCAACCTTCTGGCCCTGCAGACCGAGTCGTTCGACTGGCTGCTGGGCAACGACGGGTGGAAGACGCGGGTCGAGACGGCCCGCAACGCCGGCCGCAAGGACGTTCCGGAGCAGTCCGGTCTCGAAGAGATCTTCGAGGAGATCAGCCCGATCGAGGACTTCTCGGGCACGATGTCCCTCTCGTTCCGCGACCACCGGTTCGAGCCGCCCAAGTACTCCGAAGAGGAGTGCAAGGACAAGGACATGACCTACTCCGCCCCGATGTTCGTCACGGCGGAGTTCATCAACAACGACACCGGTGAGATCAAGAGCCAGACGGTGTTCATGGGCGACTTCCCGCTCATGACCGTCAAGGGCACCTTCATCATCAACGGCACCGAGCGCGTCGTCGTGTCCCAGCTGGTGCGGTCCCCCGGTGTCTACTTCGACAAGTCCGTCGACAAGACCTCCGACAAGGACCTGTTCGGCTGCAAGGTCATCCCCTCCCGCGGTGCCTGGCTGGAGTTCGAGGTCGACAAGCGCGACTTCGTCGGCGTCCGTATCGACCGCAAGCGCAAGCAGGGCGTGACCGTCCTGCTCAAGGCGCTGGGCTGGACCACCGACCAGATCCTGGAGCGCTTCGGCCAGTACGAGTCGATCCGCAACACCCTGGAGAAGGACCCGACCGCGGGTACCGACGACGCGCTGCTGGACATCTACCGCAAGCTGCGTCCGGGGGAGCCGCCCACGAAGGAGTCGGCCCAGGCGCTGTTGGAGAACCTGTACTTCAACCCCAAGCGCTACGACCTGGCCAAGGTCGGCCGCTACAAGATCAACAAGAAGCTCGGTCTCGACACCGACTACACCCAGGGGACCCTCACCGAAGAGGACATCGTCGCCACGATCGACTACCTCGTCCGCCTGCACGCGGGCGAGATCGAGAAGGAGACCGTCCTCGGCCTCCGCCCGATCGAGACCGACGACATCGACCACTTCGGCAACCGTCGCCTGCGCACCGTCGGCGAGCTCATCCAGAACCAGGTCCGCCTGGGTCTGGCCCGCATGGAGCGCGTCGTGCGCGAGCGGATGACGACTCAGGACGTCGAGGCGATCACGCCGCAGACCCTGATCAACATCCGTCCCGTCGTGGCCTCCATCAAGGAGTTCTTCGGCACCTCGCAGCTGTCCCAGTTCATGGACCAGACCAACCCGCTCGCGGGCTTGACCCACAAGCGTCGTCTCTCGGCGCTGGGTCCGGGTGGTCTGTCGCGTGAGCGCGCGGGCTTCGAGGTCCGAGACGTCCACCCGTCCCACTACGGCCGTATGTGCCCGATCGAGACCCCTGAGGGTCCCAACATCGGTCTGATCGGTTCGCTCGCCGCCTACGGCCGCGTGAACTCCTTCGGTTTCGTGGAGACCCCGTACCGCAAGGTCGTCGAGGGTCGGATCACCGACCGGGTCGACTACCTCACCGCGGACGAGGAGGACCTCTACGTCATCGCGCAGGCCAACACGCCGATGAACGCCGACGGCACCTTCGCCGAGGACGGTGTGCTGGTCCGCCGTAAGGGCGGGGAGTTCGAGCAGGTCGGCACCGGCGAGGTCGACTACATGGACGTGTCGCCGCGCCAGATGGTGTCGGTCGCCACCGCCATGATCCCGTTCCTGGAGCACGACGACGCCAACCGCGCGCTCATGGGTTCCAACATGCAGCGCCAGGCCGTGCCGCTGCTGCGCGCCGAGTCGCCGTTCGTCGGCACCGGCATGGAGTACCGCGCCGCCACCGACGCCGGTGAGGTCATCCTCAACGAGAAGGACGGTGTCGTCGAGGACGTCACCGCCGACTACGTCACCGTGATGGCCGACGACGGCACGCGCAAGACGTACCGGATGGGCAAGTTCCAGCGCTCCAACCAGGGCACCTGCTTCAACCAGCGTCCCATCGTCTACGAGGGTCAGCGGGTCGAGGCCAAGAAGGTCCTGGCCGACGGTCCCTCCACGGACCAGGGCGAGATGTCGCTGGGCAAGAACCTCCTCGTGGCGTACATGTCCTGGGAGGGTCACAACTACGAGGACGCGATCATCCTCTCCCAGCGTCTGGTGCAGGACGACGTCCTCTCCTCGATCCACATCGAGGAGCACGAGGTCGACGCCCGTGACACCAAGCTGGGCCCGGAGGAGATCACCCGGGAGATCCCCAACGTCAGCGAGGAGGTCCTGGCCGACCTCGACGACCGGGGCATCATCCGGATCGGTGCCGAGGTCGTCGACGGCGACATCCTCGTCGGCAAGGTCACGCCCAAGGGTGAGACCGAGCTGACCCCGGAGGAGCGTCTGCTGCGCGCCATCTTCGGTGAGAAGGCCCGCGAGGTCCGCGACACCTCCCTGAAGGTGCCGCACGGTGAGACCGGCAAGGTCATCGGCGTGCGCGTCTTCAGCCGCGAGGAGGGCGACGAGCTCGCTCCCGGCGTCAACGAGATGGTCCGCGTCTACGTGGCCCAGAAGCGCAAGATCACCGATGGTGACAAGCTCGCCGGTCGACACGGCAACAAGGGCGTCATCTCCAAGATCCTGCCCCAGGAGGACATGCCCTTCCTGGAGGACGGCACCCCCGTCGACATCATCCTCAACCCGCTCGGTGTGCCCGGCCGTATGAACGTCGGCCAGGTACTGGAGGTCCACCTGGGATGGTTGGCCAAGAACGGTTGGGTCGTCGAGGGACTGGACGAGGAGTGGCAGAAGTCGCTCCACGACATCGGTGCCGCCGAGGTCGACCCGGACTCGCGTGTGGCCACGCCGGTCTTCGACGGTCTGCACGGTGACGAGCTCAGCGGTCTCATCAAGTCGGTCCGCCCGAACGTGGACGGCAACCGCCTCATCAACGATGACGGCAAGGCCCGCCTGTTCGACGGCCGTACCGGTGAGCCCTTCGCCGAGCCGATCTCCGTCGGTTACAAGTACATCCTGAAGCTCCACCACCTCGTGGACGACAAGATCCACGCCCGCTCCACCGGTCCGTACTCCATGATCACGCAGCAGCCGCTGGGTGGTAAGGCGCAGTTCGGTGGTCAGCGCTTCGGTGAGATGGAGGTCTGGGCGCTGGAGGCCTACGGTGCCGCCTACGCGCTCCAGGAACTGCTCACCATCAAGTCCGACGACGTGGTGGGCCGGGTCAAGGTCTACGAGGCCATCGTCAAGGGCGAGAACATCCCCGAGCCGGGCATCCCTGAGTCCTTCAAGGTGCTCATCAAGGAGATGCAGTCGCTCTGTCTGAACGTGGAGGTGCTGTCCAGTGACGGTATGTCCATCGAGATGCGGGACAGCGACGAGGACGTCTTCCGCGCGGCGGAAGAACTGGGAATCGACCTGGGTCGGCGCGAGCCGAGCAGTGTCGAAGAAGTCTAACTTCCGCATTCTTCGAGAGCAGGGGACGAATTAAGTGCTCGACGTCAACTTCTTCGACGAGCTGCGCATCGGTCTCGCCACGGCCGAGGACATCCGCCAGTGGTCGCACGGCGAGGTCAAGAAGCCCGAAACCATCAACTACCGCACCCTCAAGCCCGAGAAGGACGGACTCTTCTGCGAGAAGATCTTCGGTCCGACCCGGGACTGGGAGTGCTACTGCGGCAAGTACAAGCGCGTTCGCTTCAAGGGCATCATCTGTGAGCGCTGCGGCGTCGAGGTGACCCGCGCCAAGGTGCGTCGTGAGCGGATGGGCCACATCGAACTGGCCGCGCCCGTCACGCACATCTGGTACTTCAAGGGTGTGCCCTCGCGTCTGGGCTACCTGCTGGACCTGGCGCCGAAGGATCTCGAGAAGATCATCTACTTCGCCGCCTACATGGTCACGTGGGTGGACACCGAGGCCCGCGAGCGCGACCTGCAGTCGCTCGAAGCCCGGATCTCGGTCGAGAAGCAGCACCTGGAGCAGCGCCGCGACTCCACCATCGAGGAGCGTCACCGCAAGCTCGAGGCCGACCTGGCCGAGCTCGAGGAGCAGGGCGCCAAGGGCGACGCCCGTCGCAAGGTGCGCGAGGGCGCGGAGCGCGAGATGCGCCAGCTGCGCGACCGTGCCCAGCGCGAGATCGACCGCCTCGACGAGGTCTGGAGCCGGTTCAAGAACCTCAAGGTCCAGGACCTCGAGGGCGACGAGATGCTCTACCGCGAGATGCGGGACCGCTTCGGGAAGTACTTCCGCGGTGGCATGGGCGCTCAGGCCATCCAGGACCGCCTGTCCAACTTCGAGCTGGACGAGGAGGCGGAGAAGCTCCGGGAGACCATCCGCACCGGCAAGGGCCAGAAGAAGGCCCGTGCCCTGAAGCGGCTCAAGGTCGTCTCGGCGTTCCTCAACACCACCAACAGCCCCATGGGCATGGTGCTGGACTGCATCCCGGTCATCCCGCCGGACCTGCGTCCGATGGTGCAGCTGGACGGTGGCCGCTTCGCGACCTCCGACCTCAACGACCTGTACCGCCGTGTCATCAACCGGAACAACCGCCTCAAGCGGCTTCTGGACCTGGGCGCGCCCGAGATCATCGTCAACAACGAGAAGCGGATGCTCCAGGAGGCCGTCGACGCGCTGTTCGACAACGGTCGCCGTGGACGCCCGGTCACCGGTCCCGGTAACCGCCCGCTCAAGTCGCTGTCCGACATGCTCAAGGGCAAGCAGGGCCGGTTCCGTCAGAACCTGCTGGGCAAGCGAGTCGACTACTCCGGCCGTTCGGTCATCGTCGTCGGCCCGCAGCTGAAGCTGCACCAGTGCGGTCTGCCCAAGCAGATGGCCCTGGAGCTGTTCAAGCCGTTCGTGATGAAGCGTCTGGTCGACCTGAACCACGCGCAGAACATCAAGAGCGCCAAGCGCATGGTCGAGCGGTCCCGCCCGGTCGTGTGGGACGTCCTCGAAGAGGTCATCACCGAGCACCCGGTTCTGCTCAACCGTGCGCCGACGCTGCACCGCCTGGGCATCCAGGCCTTCGAGCCGCAGCTGGTCGAGGGCAAGGCCATCCAGATCCACCCGCTCGTGTGCACCGCGTTCAACGCGGACTTCGACGGTGACCAGATGGCCGTGCACCTTCCGCTGTCCGCCGAGGCCCAGGCCGAGGCGCGGCTGCTGATGCTGGCCACGAACAACATCCTCAAGCCGTCCGACGGCAAGCCCGTGACCATGCCCACCCAGGACATGATCATCGGCCTGTACTACCTGACGACGGAGCGGTCCGGAGCCGCGGGCGAGGGTCGCGCGTTCCGCTCCCCGGCGGAGGCCATCATGGCCTACGACCTGGGCGACCTCGACCTGCAGGCGAAGATCCGCCTGCGGATCGCCGACGGCGCCCCGGCGCCGAAGGACTGGACGCCGCCGGAGGGCTGGCAGCAGGGCGACGTGTACGTGCTGGAGACCACCCTGGGTCGGTACCTCTTCAACGAGGCCACCCCGGTCGACTACCCGTACGTCAACTTCCAGGTGGGCAAGAAGCAGGTCTCGACCCTGGTCAACGACCTCGCCGAGAACTACCCGAAGGTCCAGGTCGCCACGACGCTGGACGCCCTCAAGGACGCCGGTTACCGCTGGGCCACCCGGTCCGGTCTGACCATCGGCATCGAAGACGTCGTCGCCCCGCCGCAGAAGGCGGAGATCCTCTCGGGCTACGAGCGCAAGGCCGACAAGCTGCAGCGCGAGTACGACCGCGGTCTGATCACCGACGACGAGCGCCGCAAGGAGCTCACGGAGCTGTGGACCGAGGCGACCGCCGAGGTCGCCAAGAACATGGAGGACAACTTCCCCGCCGACAACCCGGTGTGGATGATGGTCCAGTCCGGTGCGCGTGGTAACCCGATGCAGGTGCGCCAGATCGCCGGTATCCGTGGTCTGGTCTCCAACACCAAGGGTGAGACGATCCCGCGTCCGATCAAGTCCTCCTACCGTGAGGGCCTGTCCGTGCTGGAGTACTTCATCTCCACGCACGGTCAGCGCAAGGGTCTGGCCGACACCGCTCTGCGTACCGCCGACTCGGGTTACCTGACCCGTCGTCTGGTGGACGTCGCCCAGGACGTCATCGTCCGTGAGGTGGACTGCGGTACCGACCGTTCCCTGTGGCACGAGATCGGCGAGAAGAACGCCGCCGGTGTCGTCGTGCGCAAGCACAACGTCGAGAACACCGGTTTCGGCCGCACCCTCTCGGAGGAGGTGCTGGACGCCGACGGCAAGGTCGTGCTTCCCGCGCTGTCCGACAGCTCCGAGCAGAACATCGACAAGCTGGTCGCCGCCGGGATCACCCGCGTGCGCATCCGCTCGTCGCTGACCTGCGAGGCCAAGATCGGTGTCTGCACCACCTGCTACGGCCGCTCCATGGCGACCGGCAAGCCGGTGGACGTCGGTGAGGCGATCGGTATCATCGCGGCCCAGTCCATCGGTGAGCCCGGTACCCAGCTGACCATGCGGACCTTCCACATGGGTGGTTCGGCCGGTCAGGACATCACCCACGGTCTGCCCCGTGTCCAGGAGCTCTTCGAGGCCCGCGTCCCCAAGGGTGTGGCCCCGATCTCCGAGATGGAGGGCCGGATCCGGGTCGACGACACCGAGAAGAGCCGCAAGATCGTCGTCATTCCCGACGACGGCACGGACGAGATCGCCTACCCGGTCCCGATGCGTGCGCAGCTCCTGGTGAGCGACGGCGACCACGTCAAGGTCGGCCAGCAGCTCATCCAGGGTGCGATCAACCCGCACGAGGTGCTCCGCATCCAAGGCCCGCGCGCGGTGCAGCAGCACCTCGTGTCGGAGGTCCAGGAGGTGTACAAGTCGCAGGGTGTCTCCATCCACGACAAGCACATCGAGATCATCGTCCGCCAGATGCTCAAGCGTGTGAACATCCTGGAGTCGGGCGACACCGAGCTGCTGCCCGGTGAGATGGTCGAGCGGCCGAAGTTCGAGCGCATCAACCGGCGCGTGGTGTCCGAGGGCGGCCAGCCCGCCGCCGGACGTCCGGTCCTGCTGGGTATCACCAAGGCCTCGCTGGCCACGGAGTCCTGGCTGTCCGCGGCCTCCTTCCAGGAGACCACCCGGGTGCTCACCGAGAACGCGATCCACGGCAAGAGCGACCCACTGCTCGGCCTGAAGGAGAACGTGATCATCGGTAAGCTCATCCCGGCCGGTACGGGTATTCCCCAGTACCGGAACATTCGGGTCGAGCCGACCGAGGAGGCCAAGGCCTCGATGTACTCGGTCTCCGGCTACGAGGAGCCGAGTGAGTACACCTTCGGTCAGGGCTCGGGCGAGGCCGTGCCGCTGGAGGAGTACGACTTCGGGCCGTACAACCGGTAAGCAGCCGAACTGAACGTTGGCTGAGCTGACGGCGGCGGTCAGCCACCCCCGACCCGGGGGTGGCCCCGCCGCCGTTTCGTCGTTGTGGGTCGACACACCGCTGTGTTGACGGGGAGAGGGCGCCACGGCGCCGGCGGGAGAGCAGGCAAGTGACCGATAACGGGGGCGGAGAGCCGGGGAACCGGTCGTCCGAAGAGGACGCGGACTCCTGGTTCAAGCCCAGTGAGAACCGTTTCCGCAAGCAGTCCGACTACCAGGACCCCATGGAGCACGGGGGCGAGCCCGAGAGCGACGCTTCGGGGGGAGCGAGCGCGGTCTTCCCGGACAGTGGTGGCTACGCGGGGCTGAGCGCGTCGCGCCCGGCCCTGGTCGAGCCGTACCCGGACGCCCTGGGCGCGCCGCCCACGCCTCCGGCGAACCCGGAGCCCCAGGGCCCTCCGGGCCTCTCCTACCCGGGCGCGGGCACCGGTGCGTACCGTCCGGTGACCCGGATCCCCGGCGAGCAGCCGCCCGCCTGGGAGAACCCGGACTCGTCATGGTCCCCGTCCTCCTCCTCGGGGTGGGGCGCGGACACCGGTGCGGCCGGAGAGACACCGGCCGAGGCCTCCTCCACGGTGGGGGAGTGGGGTGTGGGGGACACCGGTTCCTCCGCCGCCCCCGCCTGGGATGCACCCGCCGAGCCGCGTGACCCGGCCGAACCGCTCTGGCCGGCCGGAACGACCGACCTCGGTTCCGCCGCGGACTCCGCCGGCGCCGTACCGCCGGCCGACCAGGGGACCCCCTCCCACGACGAGTCCTCCTGGGACCGGTGGGACACCCGGACGCCGGAGACCGCGTCCTGGAACCCCGAGCCCGCCGAGCCGACCTGGGGGACCGGGTCCATCACCGGGTCCGAGTGGGGCACCGGATCCGCACCCGATGTCGACCACGACCGGCCGGAGACCTCCGTCCCGTCCGGCGGCTACCCCGGCATCGCCGCAAGCGCCCAGGTCCCCCTGCCCCCGGAGGGGCCGGAGGAGCACGGATCCCTGTCGGCCCCCGACACCTGGGGCACCTCGGGCAACGACTCGTGGTCGTCCGGGAGCGTCGACGGTCGCGCGGCGGGGTCCTCGACGACCGACGACCGGGTCGACCCCTACGCGTGGGGCCGGACCCCCGGTTACGCGGGCTCCGAGTCGAACATCGACGACCCGCTCACCGGCCCCCGCGGCGACGACCGGTGGGACACCTCCCCCTACTCCGCGGAGGAGACCACGGACCGGCGCGACACCGACGGTCTGGACAGCTGGAGCCCCACCCCCGACACCGGGGACGACTGGAAGGGCGCCGGGACCACCGAGCCTTGGACCGAACCCGACGCCGCGGGGTGGGTCGACCCCGCCCCCTCCTACCTGGAGGACCGCCGGTACACCGACGACCGGTTCGCCTCGGGGGAGGAAACGGGAACGGAGCGTGCGCGGGAGTCCTACGAGCCCTACGACGAACTCTCCGCCCCGTCGTCCTCGGCCACGCCCGCCCACGACGACGGTCTGGGCGGTGGCACGGGCAACACCTGGGCCTTCGACCGCAACGACCCGCGCCTGCCGGACGTGGTCCGGGAGGCGGAGCGTCGCCGTCGGGACGAGGCCGACCCGGAGCCGTCGGGCTTCGACGAGTGGCGCACCGATCGTGAGGACGCTCCCGAGACCGGGCGACCCTTCACCGACGTGGCCGGTTCCGACGACCCGCTCGCGGCCATCGCGGATCTGCAGTCCCGCGCCAAGGCCAGGGAGGACGAGGACCGGCGGTCCGACGCCCACGCGTCCGACCGGTACGCGGAACCGACGTGGGGTGAGGACGACGCGGCCTCCGCCGACCCGTTCCCCACCACGGAGGCACCGTCCTGGAGTCGGGGCGCTGAGGGCGCCACCCAGATCTTCAGTACGTCCGACTTCGGTGGCGCCTCGTCCGGGTACGGGTCCGACGCCCGGTCCGCCGCACCCTACGACGAACTCGGCTTCGACGGTCGCGGCGCGGACGGCCACGGCCGGGACGACGGACCTTCCGGAGCCCGGGACACGGACGGCTACGACGAGCTGGGCTACTACGACCGCGGCTACGCGGACGCGGGGTACGGGACCCACGGTGACGCCGGCCACGACGAATCCGGCCTCGGTGCTCGGGGATACGAGGACAGCGGGTACGCGGGGTCGGGTTACGGAGGTTCCGCCTTCGATCAGGATCACGACGATCGGGGCTACGACGACCGCGACTATGACGATCGCGGCTACGACGACCGGGGCTACGACGAGGACGACGAGTCGGGGTACGACGACCGCTCCGGCGGGGTCGCCGCCGGGGTCCCCTCGGACCTGGGCTCGCCCTTCGGTTCCTCCGACCGGGACACCGCCGACGCCTGGAACGGCGCGGACGCGGACCCGGACGTCGACGACGACGAACGGGACCGTCGGGGGGACGACGTCGAGGACCCCGACTACGACGACGGGTTCACCCCCGCCGACTACGGGATGACCGACCGGCCCAAGGCGTCCCGGCGTCGTCGCGACCGCATCGCCGAGGACTTCCCGGGCTTCGAGGACCGTCCCCTCGGTGGGGAGGCCGGCGACGCCTACCCCGGGTACGACAGCGTCGACTTCCTCGCCGACACCGATCCGGGAGCAGTGCGCACCCTGTGGTTGGGTGTGGCCTCGCTGATCCCGGTCCTCGGCGTGATCACCGCGATCCTCGCGTTGTTCGTCACCGGCCCCAAGGCCAAGAAGACGATCCGGCGCTCGCGGGGGGCCCTCGACGGTCTCGGTCTGATCACCACCGGCACCGTGTTCGCGGTGCTCGGCATCCTGGTCACGGTGATCTCCGTCGCCCTCTGGCTGTTCCTGTAGCCACGCGGCCGCTTTCGGGGGACAATGAAGCCTCCGGAAGCGGCCGTTCCCCCAAGACGGCACTTCACCGATCGTCTCGACGGAACACGGGACGAAGCGCTTCGGAGAGCGCGTAGACTGGTGGTGACCCACGGCTACGCGAGAACCGGTTCCGTTTGTTCTCGCCTTGTCGCACACCGTTTTGACCGGCTGGTCCGGTAGCGGTAGCCTGTGTGATTGTGCCCGTGAGTCGACGGGTCACACGTGTGTGAGCGGCGCCCCAGTCCTCTTCAGGACGGACGCAAGGCGCGCGGCGCATGTGAACCCCCTCCTGTGAATCGGCCTCAAGGCCGGGTGTTCATCCTTTCCCCATGCGTGGGAACGAGGCCGACACGCCCGACCCCGGGGGTCGGGGAGATTCGGGAAATTCAGCAGGTCAATAGCGATATCGGCTACGAGAACCGGCGTAGGTCACGAGGAAGACGGAGACGCGGTGCCCACCATCCAGCAGCTGGTCCGCAAGGGCCGACAGGACAAGGTCGCAAAGAACAAGACCCCGGCGCTGAAGGGGAGTCCGCAGCGTCGTGGTGTGTGCACGCGTGTCTACACCACTACGCCGAAGAAGCCGAACTCCGCTCTGCGTAAGGTCGCTCGCGTCAAGCTGAGCAGCGGCATCGAGGTCACGGCCTACATTCCCGGCATTGGTCACAACCTCCAGGAGCACAGCATCGTGCTGGTCCGCGGTGGTCGTGTGAAGGACCTGCCGGGCGTCCGCTACCGAATTGTCCGTGGCTCGCTCGACACCCAGGGTGTCCGAGGCCGCAAGCAGGCCCGTAGCCACTACGGCGCCAAGAAGGAGAAGTAAGCATGCCGCGCAAGGGCCCGGCGCCGAAGCGCCAGCTCATCACCGACCCGGTCTACGGCTCGCCGCTCGTCACCGCACTGATCAACAAGGTGCTCCTCGACGGCAAGCGCTCCATCGCTCAGGCCGTCGTGTACGACGCCCTCGAGGGCGCTCGCGAGAAGACCGGTCAGGACCCGCTCGTCGTTCTCAAGCGAGCCCTGGACAACGTCAAGCCCGCGCTCGAGGTCCGCAGCCGCCGTGTCGGTGGCGCGACCTACCAGGTGCCGGTCGAGGTTCGCGCCTCCCGGTCCACCACGCTGGCCCTGCGCTGGCTGGTCTCCTACTCGCGTCAGCGTCGTGAGAAGACCATGACCGAGCGTCTGATGAACGAGCTGGTGGACGCCAGCAACGGTCTGGGCGCGGCTGTCAAGAAGCGTGAGGACACGCACAAGATGGCCGAGTCGAACAAGGCCTTCGCCCACTACCGCTGGTAATCCCGCGGCGAATCGATTCCTTGAGACCTAGGGAAGACGAGCCTCATGGCTAAGACTGTGCTTGACCTGGCCAAGGTCCGCAACATCGGCATCATGGCCCACATCGACGCGGGCAAGACCACGACGACCGAGCGGATCCTCTACTACACCGGTGTGACCCACAAGGTGGGCGAGGTCCACGATGGCGCCGCCACGATGGACTGGATGAAGGAGGAGCAGGAGCGGGGTATCACCATTACCTCGGCTGCTACCACCACCCACTGGGACGACCACACCATCAACATCATCGACACGCCCGGCCACGTCGACTTCACGGTCGAGGTCGAGCGGTCGCTGCGTGTCCTCGACGGTGCCGTCGCGGTGTTCGACGCCAAGGAAGGCGTCGAGCCCCAGTCGGAGCAGGTCTGGCGTCAGGCCGACCGCTACAACGTCCCCCGCATCTGCTTCGTCAACAAGATGGACAAGATCGGGGCCGAGTTCCAGCGTTGCGTCGACATGTTCCGTGAGCGCCTCGGCGCGAACGCCATGCCGATCCAGCTGAACATCGGCGCGGAGAGCGACTTCAAGGGCGTCATCGACCTCGTGAAGATGAAGGCCTACGTCTGGAACGACGAGGCCGCGCTGGGCGAGATGTACGACACCGTCGACATCCCCGAGACGCACGCCGACGCCGCCCGTGAGGCCCGCGACTCCTTCATCGAGACGCTGGCCGACGCCGACGACGAGATCATGGAGATGTACCTCGAGGGCCAGGAGCCCACCGAGGAGCAGCTCGTGGTCGCGATCCGTCGGGCGACCATCGCCGGCACCGCGGTTCCCGTGGTCTGCGGCACCGCGTTCAAGAACAAGGGCGTTCAGCCCCTGCTCGACGCGGTCACCGCCTACCTCCCCTCGCCCCTGGACGTGGACGCCATCGAGGGCCACGACCCCAAGGACGAGACCGAGGAGACCAAGCTCGAGCGCAAGCCGAGCGTGGACGAGCCGATGTCCGCTCTGGTCTTCAAGATCATGAGCGACCCGCACCTGGGCAAGCTGACCTACGTGCGCATCTACTCCGGTGTCCTCACCAGCGGTACCCAGGTGCAGAACAGCCTGAAGGGCCGCAAGGAGCGCATCGGCAAGATCTACCGCATGCACTCGAACAAGCGTGAGGAGATCGCCGAGGCCGGCGCCGGTGACATCGTCGCCGTCATGGGTCTGAAGGACACCACCACCGGTGAGACGCTGTGCGACCCCTCGTCGCCCATCGTCCTGGAGTCCATGACCTTCCCGGCTCCGGTCATCGAGGTGGCCATCGAGCCCAAGACCAAGAGCGACCAGGAAAAGCTGGGCATCGCGATCCAGCGCCTGGCGGACGAGGACCCCTCCTTCCAGGTGGCCTCGGACGAGCAGACCGGTCAGACCGTGATCTCCGGCATGGGCGAGCTGCACCTCGAGGTGCTGGTCAACCGCATGCGCGACGAGTTCAAGGTTGAGGCGAACATCGGTAAGCCGCAGGTGGCCTACCGCGAGACCATTCGCAAGAAGGTCGAAGGACACGTCTACACCCACAAGAAGCAGACGGGTGGTTCCGGTCAGTTCGCCAAGGTCAAGATCGACCTTGAGCCGCTGCAGACCGAGGACGGCACCGCTTCGGGGTACGAGTTCGTCAACGCCGTCACCGGTGGCCGTATCCCGCGGGAGTACATCCCGTCGGTCGACGCCGGCTGCCAGGAGGCCGCGGAGCTGGGTGTGCTCGCGCACTACCCGCTCGTCGGCATCAAGGTGCGCCTGACGGACGGCCAGTTCCACGAGGTCGACTCCTCGGAAATGGCGTTCAAGACCGCCGGTTCGATGGCCTTCAAGGAGGCCGTCAAGCTGGCGAAGCCGGCTCTCCTCGAGCCGCTGATGGCCGTCGAGGTCACCACGCCCGAGGAGTACATGGGCGATGTGGTGGGCGACCTGAACTCCCGCCGTGGACAGATTCAGTCCATGGACGAGCGTTCCGGTGTCCGTCTCGTCAAGGCCCTGGTGCCCCTCTCGGAAATGTTCGGCTACGTGGGTGACCTGCGCAGCCGTACGCAGGGTCGAGCCAACTACTCGATGGTGTTCGACTCCTACGCGGAGGTTCCGTCCGCTGTCGCCCAAGAGATTGTGGCGAAGGTTCGCGGCGAATAGTCGCGAACACGCAACCAGGCTGTTCCCCGTGCCCGCGGGGTTGGACCACAGTCAGATAGTTCTGTACGTCTAGGAGACTTCCAGTGGCGAAGGAAAAGTTCGAGCGGACTAAGCCGCACGTCAACATCGGCACCATCGGTCACATTGACCACGGCAAGACCACGCTGACCGCTGCCATCACCAAGGTGCTGCACGACGCGTACCCGGAGCTGAACCCGTTCACTCCGTTCGAGGACATCGACAACGCTCCTGAGGAGCGCGAGCGCGGTATCACCATCTCCGTCGCTCACGTCGAGTACCAGACCGAGGCGCGTCACTACGCCCACGTCGACTGCCCCGGCCACGCCGACTACGTGAAGAACATGATCACGGGTGCGGCGCAGATGGACGGTGCGATCCTGGTCGTGGCCGCCACCGACGGCCCGATGCCGCAGACCAAGGAGCACGTGCTCCTGGCCCGCCAGGTCGGCGTCCCCGCCATCGTCGTCGCCCTGAACAAGGCCGACATGGTGGACGACGAGGAGATCTTCGAGCTCGTCGAGCTCGAGGTCCGTGAGCTCCTCAGCGAGTACGAGTTCCCCGGCGACGACGTTCCCGTCACCAAGGTCTCGGCGCTCAAGGCGCTCGAGGGCGACGCCACGTGGGGCCAGGCCGTCCTGGAGCTCATGGGCACCGTGGACTCGTTCATCCCCGAGCCCGAGCGTGACACCGACAAGCCCTTCCTCATGCCGATCGAGGACGTCTTCTCGATCACCGGTCGCGGCACCGTCGTCACCGGTCGTATCGAGCGCGGTATCGTCAACGTGAACGAGACCGTCGACATCGTCGGCATCAAGGAAGACAAGCAGACCACCACCGTCACCGGTGTTGAGATGTTCCGCAAGCTGCTCGACCAGGGCCAGGCCGGTGACAACGTCGGTCTGCTCCTGCGCGGCATCAAGCGCGAGGACGTCGAGCGCGGCCAGGTCGTCATCAAGCCCGGCACGACCACCCCGCACACCGAGTTCGAGGGCCAGGTCGTCATCCTGTCCAAGGACGAGGGTGGCCGCCACACGCCGTTCTTCAACAACTACCGCCCCCAGTTCTACTTCCGCACCACCGACGTCACCGGTGTCGTGACGCTGCCGGAGGGCACGGAGATGGTCATGCCCGGTGACAACACCGAGATGACCGTCCAGCTCATCCAGCCGGTCGCCATGGAAGAGGGCTTGAAGTTCGCCATCCGTGAGGGTGGCCGGACCGTGGGCGCGGGTCGCGTCACGAAGATCCTCAAGTAATACGAACGTCGGGATGGCCCCGCGAGGAGCCGTCCCGACGTGGCGGGTGGGCCGCATCACCGCGGCCCACCCACCACATTGACAAGACGTCATCGGGCTCTGTGACGGTGACGCACCGCAGGGGCAAGCCCTGTTGCGGTTTCTCAAGGGAATAGGGGCTCACGGCCGACACGCCGGCGGATTCGCCGACGGGCCTGGGCTTCTGTGACCGGGACTGCTCACCGTTACGGACACTGAAGCGAAGGACGAACAGGCCACATGGCGGGACAGAAGATCCGCATTCGGCTAAAGGCCTATGACCACGAGGTCATCGACAGCTCGGCGAAGAAGATCGTCGAGACCGTGACGCGAACTGGCGCACAGGTCGCGGGCCCGGTGCCGCTGCCGACGGAGAAGAACGTTTACTGCGTCATCCGATCGCCGCACAAGTACAAGGACTCGCGCGAGCACTTCGAGATGCGCACCCACAAGCGGCTGATCGACATCATCGACCCGACCCCCAAGACGGTCGACTCGCTCATGCGACTCGACCTGCCGGCCGGCGTTGACATCGAGATCAAGCTTTAAGGACGCACAGACATGGCCACCAAGCAGATCAAGGGAGTTCTGGGCGAAAAGCTCGGCATGACCCAGGTCTTCGACGACGCGGGCAAGATCGTGCCCGTGACCGTCCTGAAGGCCGGTCCGTGCGTCGTGAGCCGCATCCGGACTCCGGACACCGATGGCTACTCCGCCATCCAGCTCGGCTACGGGCAGATCAACCCGCGCAAGGTCAACAAGCCCCTGGGCGACTACCTTCGCGCGAACGACCTGACCCCGCGCCGCCACTACGTCGAGGTCCGCACGACCGACGCCTCCGAGTACACGCTCGGCCAGGAGGTCGACGCGGCGACGTTCGAGACCGGCCAGAGGGTCGACGTCACGGGCAAGAGCAAGGGCAAGGGCTTCGCCGGTGTGATGAAGCGCCACGGTTTCCGTGGTCTCTCCGCCACGCACGGTACGCAGCGCAAGCACCGCTCGCCCGGTTCCATCGGCGGCTGCGCCACGCCCGGCCGCGTTTTCAAGGGCATGCGGATGGCCGGGCGCATGGGCAACGTGCGCAAGACCGTCCAGAACCTGACCGTTCACTCCGTGGACGCGGAGAAGGGCCTCATCCTGGTCAAGGGTGCGGTGCCCGGTCCCAACGGCGGTCTGGTGCTCGTCCGCACCGCTGTGAAGGGGGACAAGTAAGTCATGGCCCAGATCGAGGTCAAGAACCCCGAGGGCGGCTCCAAGGGCAGCGTCGAGCTTCCCGAGAGCGTCTTCGCCCAGCAGGTCAGCATTCCGCTGATCCACCAGGTCGTGAACGCCCAGCTGGCCGCCGGCCGTCAGGGCACGCACGCCACCAAGACCCGCGGCGAGGTCCGCGGTGGTGGCAAGAAGCCGTACCGCCAGAAGGGCACCGGCCGGGCTCGTCAGGGCTCGATCCGCGCTCCGCAGTACACCGGCGGTGGCACCGTTCACGGTCCCCAGCCGCGTGACTACAGCCAGCGGACCCCGAAGAAGATGAAGGCCGCCGCCCTGCGTGGCGCCCTCTCGGACCGGGCGAACCACGGCCGTATCCACGTCGTCGGCCAGTTCGTGGCCGCCGACGCGGAGAGCAAGTTCACGCAGACCGCTCTGACGACGCTGCGCCAGGTCACCGAGTCCGACAAGGTTCTCGTCGTCCTGGCCCGCGAGGACGAGCACAACCGGCGCGCCCTGCGCAACCTCGAAGAGGTCCACATCCTCGACGCGGACCAGGTGAACACCTACGACGTCCTCTACTCGGACGACGTGGTCTTCACCGAGGCGGGCTACGCCGAGTTCCTGGCCCACGCGGCCGGTGCCTCCAAGGCCGCTGAGTCCGAGGAGGACGACCAGTGAGGATCGCCGACCACCGGGACATCATCGTCGAGCCGGTGATCTCCGAGAAGAGCTACGGGCTCATGGACGAGAACAAGTACACGTTCATCGTTCGCCCGGACGCCAACAAGACCCAGATCAAGATCGCGATCGAGAAGATCTTCGAAGTGAAGGTCACGGCCGTGAACACGATCAACCGGAAGGGTAAGCGCAAGCGCACCCGCTTCGGTTTCGGGAAGCGCCCTGACACGAAGCGCGCGATCGTCAGCCTCGCCGAGGGTGACCGCATCGACATCTTCGGTCAGTGAGTTTCCGGGTCTGACCGCTACACACCAAGTAACACGTAAAGGAATGCGCGAAGAAGATGGGCATTCGTAAGTACAAGCCGACGACGCCGGGTCGTCGCGGCTCCAGCGTGAGCGACTTCGTCGAGATCACGCGTTCGGAGCCGGAGAAGTCCCTGGTTCGTCCGCTTCACTCCAAGGGCGGTCGTAACGGCCACGGCCGGATCACCGCTCGTCACCAGGGTGGCGGGCACAAGCGCGCCTACCGCGTGATCGACTTCCGTCGTCACGACAAGGACGGCGTGCCGGCCAAGGTCGCTCACATCGAGTACGACCCCAACCGCACCGCTCGCATCGCTCTGCTCCACTACGTGGACGGTGAGAAGCGCTACATTCTGGCGCCCGCCGGCCTCAAGCAGGGCGACAAGGTCGAGAACGGCCCCCAGTCCGACATCAAGCCGGGCAACTGCCTCCCGCTGCGCAACATCCCCACGGGTACGTTCGTGCACGCGGTCGAGCTGAAGCCGGGCGGCGGTGCCAAGCTGGGCCGCTCCGCGGGATCTCAGATCCAGCTCCTGGCCAAGGAAGGGCGCTACGCCACGCTGCGTATGCCCTCCGGTGAAATGCGCCTGGTGGAGATCACCTGCCGCGCCACCGTCGGCCAGGTCGGCAACGCCGAGCAGTCCAACATCAACTGGGGTAAGGCCGGCCGCTCGCGGTGGAAGGGCAAGCGCCCGACCGTCCGTGGTGTGGTCATGAACCCGGTCGACCACCCGCACGGTGGTGGTGAGGGCAAGACCTCCGGTGGTCGTCACCCGGTCAGCCCCTGGGGCAAGAAGGAAGGCCGGACCCGGGCCAAGAACAAGGCCAGCGACAAGCTGATCGTGCGGCGTCGGCGTAGCGGTAAGAAGAAGCGGTAAGGAGCACGTCTGATGCCACGTAGCCTTAAGAAGGGTCCCTTCGTCGACGACCACCTCATCAAGAAGGTGGAAGTACAGAACGAGAAGGGGACCAAGAACGTCATCAAGACGTGGTCCCGGCGGTCCATGATCGTCCCGGAGATGATCGGTCACACGATCGCCGTCCACGACGGCCGCAAGCACGTTCCGGTGTTCGTGTCGGAGTCGATGGTCGGCCACAAGCTCGGTGAGTTCGCTCCCACGCGTACTTTCCGTAGCCACGTCAAGGAAGACCGCCGTAGCCGCCGTTAGCGGTTGCAGCAGTTGTAAGAACCATGTTCTCCGCGGTGAGTGGAGAAGACATTTTCCGTGAGCGAGGGAAAAGCGATGGGAACGAGGGCACAGGCGCGGTTCGTCCGCGTTACGCCCCGCAAGGCTCGCCGGGTGGCGGACCTTATTCGCGGGTTGCCCGCTGACGAGGCACAGGCGGTGCTCCGGTTCGCTCCCCAGTCGGCGAGTGAGCCCGTTGGCAAGGTGCTGGCTAGCGCCATCGCCAACGCCGAGCACAACGACAAGCTGGACCGAGAGAACCTGGTGGTCGAGCGCGTCTGGGTGGACGAGGGTCCGACCCTGAAGCGCATTCGTCCGCGAGGCTTCGGCCGGGCTTTCCGTGTCACCAAGCGCACGAGCCACATCACCGTGGTCGTCGCCGATGACGCGGTCGCCTCGTCCAAGACGAAGGAAAGGACCCGATAGTGGGGCAGAAGGTTAACCCGCACGGGTTCCGCCTCGGCATCACCACCGACTTCAAGAGCCGTTGGTACGCCGACAAGTCCTACAAGGACTACGTCAAGGAAGACGTCGCGATCCGTCGGATGCTGACCCGTGGCATGGAGCGCGCGGGCATCTCCAAGGTCGAGATCGAGCGTACCCGTGACCGTGTTCGCGTGGACGTCTACACCGCCCGGCCGGGCATCGTCATCGGCCGCCGCGGCGTGGAGGCCGACCGGATCCGTACGGACCTGGAGAAGCTGACCGGCAAGCAGGTGCAGCTGAACGTCTTCGAGGTGAAGAACCCGGAGATCGACGCGCAGCTCGTCGCCCAGGGCGTCGCCGAGCAGCTGAGCAGCCGCGTGGCGTTCCGCCGCGCGATGCGCAAGGCCATGCAGAGCGCGATGAAGAGCGGTGCCAAGGGCATCCGTATCCAGTGCGGTGGACGCCTGGGTGGGGCCGAGATGTCCCGCTCGGAGTTCTACCGTGAGGGTCGCGTCCCGCTGCACACGCTGCGCGCCGACATCGACTACGGCTTCTTCGAGGCCCGTACGACGTTCGGTCGCATCGGCGTCAAGGTGTGGATCTACAAGGGCGACGCCCCGGTGACCCGCGCCGAGCGCGAGGCCGCCCAGGCCGCGCAGCGCACCGCCGGTGGCGGCCAGCGCCGCGAGCGTCCGCAGCGCCGTCGTCGCGGCGGTGCCGCGGGCGGTCAGGGCACCGAGGCCAAGGCGGGTGCTTCCGCCGAGGCTCCGAAGACCGAGGGGAGCTGACCCGTGCTTATTCCTCGTAAGGTCAAGTACCGCAAGCAGCACCACCCGGACCTTCGTGGCAAGGCCAAGGGCGGGACGTCGGTCACCTTCGGTGAGTTCGGCATCCAGGCGCTGGAGTCGGCCTACGTGACGAACCGTCAGATCGAGTCCGCTCGTATCGCCATGACGCGTCACATCAAGCGTGGCGGCAAGGTGTGGATCAACATCTTCCCGGACCGTCCGCTGACGAAGAAGCCCGCCGAGGTCCGCATGGGTTCCGGTAAGGGTTCACCCGAGTGGTGGGTCGCACCGGTCAAGCCCGGTCGCGTGATGTTCGAGCTGTCGGGCGTGCCCGAGGCCGTGGCCAAGGAGGCCATGCGCCGTGCGATGCACAAGCTCCCGATGAAGTGCAAGTTTGTTACGCGGGAGGGGGAGTGATGGCGAAGTCCGTGACTGCCCACGAGCTGCGCGACCAGTCCGTCGAGGACCTGGTCACGAAGCTCAAGGAAGCCAAGGAAGAGCTCTTCAACCTCCGCTTCCAGGCCGCCACCGGCCAGCTCGACAACCACAGCCGTCTTCGCACGGTCAAGCGCGAGATCGCGCGGATCTACACGGTCCTGCGCGAGCACGAGCTGGGCATCGTTTCGCTGTCTGGTGAGTCGGCTGAGGAGACGAAGGAAGCAGCCGAATGACTGAGAACCAGACCGCGACCCGCAACTACCGCAAGGTGCGCGAGGGCTACGTCGTCAGCGACAAGATGGACAAGACCGTCGTTGTCGAGGTCGAGGACCGCGTCAAGCACGCCCTGTACGGCAAGGTCATCCGTCGGACGACCAAGTACAAGGCCCATGACGAGGCGAACTCCTGTGGCGTCGGTGACCGGGTCCGCATGATGGAGACCCGGCCGCTCTCCGCGACGAAGCGTTGGCGCGTCGTGGAGATCCTGGAGAAGGCTAAGTAACCCCGGCCTGTCGGCGGCCGACACACGTTGTCGGCCGCCGACGCGAGGGGTGAGACCACCTAGCCGTGCGGCAGTGGACCGCACGCATCACATCAGGAGCAGACGTGATTCAGCAGGAGTCGCGACTCAAGGTCGCCGACAACACGGGTGCCAAGGAGATCCTTACCATCCGTGTTCTCGGTGGCTCGGGTCGGCGCTACGCCGGGATCGGCGACACCATCGTCGCCACGGTGAAGGACGCCCTGCCTGGCGCTGGAGTCAAGAAGGGCGACGTCGTCAAGGCCGTTATCGTGCGCACCGTCAAGGAGCGCCGCCGGCCCGACGGCTCCTACATCCGCTTCGATGAGAACGCTGCCGTGCTCATCAAGGACGGTGGGGACCCGCGAGGCACCCGCATCTTCGGCCCGGTCGGCCGTGAGCTGCGTGACAAGAAGTACATGCGCATCATTTCGCTGGCGCCGGAGGTGCTCTAAGCGATGAAGATCAAATCTGGCGACGAGGTCATCGTTCTCGCCGGCAAGGACAAGGGTGCCACCGGCAAGGTCGTCAAGGCCCTGCCGAAGGAAGACCGTGTCATCGTCGAGGGCGTCAACCTGGTCAAGAAGCACAGGAAGGCCAACCCGGCCGGCGGCCAGCAGGGCGAGGTCGTGACCAAGGAGGCTCCCATCCACGTGAGCAATGTCGCGCTCGCCGTGGACGGTAAGGCCACCCGGGCGGGCTACCGCTTCGAGGAGGACGGAACCAAGGTTCGCGTCTCCCGCCGCACCGGTAAGGACATTTGATGACGGTTACGAACGACATCACGGCCCCTCCGATGCCGCGGCTCAAGGAGAAGTACCGCAACGAGATCGCTGCGGGCCTCAAGGACGAGTTCGGCATCGAGAACGTCATGCAGATCCCCGGTCTCACGAAGATCGTGGTGAACATGGGCGTCGGTGAGGCGGCTCGTGACGCGAAGCTGATCCAGGGTGCGATCGCCGACATCTCGGCGATCACCGGGCAGAAGCCGAAGATCAACCGGGCCAAGAACTCCATCGCGCAGTTCAAGCTGCGCGAGGGTCAGCCGATCGGCGTCAGCGTCACGCTGCGCGGCGACCGGATGTGGGAGTTCCTCGACCGGCTGCTCTCGCTGGCCCTGCCCCGTATCAGGGACTTCCGCGGCCTGTCCCCGAAGCAGTTCGACGGGAACGGCAACTACACCTTCGGACTGACCGAGCAGGTCATGTTCCACGAGGTGGACCCGGACAAGGTCGACCGGCAGCGTGGGATGGACATCACTGTCGTCACCACCGCCACGACCGACGACCACGGCCGCAGCCTGCTCAAGCGGCTCGGTTTCCCGTTCAAGGAAGCCTGAGGGGTTAACGATGGCTAAGAAGTCACTGATCGCCAAGGCGAACCGGAAGCCGAAGTTCGGCGTTCGGGCGTATACTCGATGCTCGCGGTGCGGCCGTCCGCGCGCCGTCTTCCGGAAGTTCGGCCTGTGCCGTATCTGCTTCCGCGAGATGGCGCACCGTGGCGAGCTGCCCGGTATCACCAAGTCGAGCTGGTAGTTTCCGGCGGGGCCGATCCGACGCGACAGCGCGGTCGGCCCCCGGAGACGCCCCCCTCCAGGGGGCTCGATGCAGGGCCCGTCACGTTCCTCCTCCGAGGCTGACGGGAAGAGCAACATCCAATTCACCAGGGCACGGCAGTCCCACGCGGACCGCGGTGCCCACGACCACGCCGTAGGTCCGTTTGTGCACTCCACGGGGGAGACTCCGCAGGGGGCAGGCTCTGGGAAGGCCCGCACTCGGAAACCGCGGTGAGGAAGGGCCAGTCGGCCATGACAATGACCGACCCGATCGCAGACATGTTGACGCGTCTGCGTAACGCGAATTCGGCTTTCCACGACACCGTGACGATGCCGTATTCCAAGATCAAGGCGCACATCGCCGAGGTCCTCCAGGCGGAGGGCTTCATCCAGGGGTGGCGGACCGAGGAGGCCACTGTCGGCCAGAACCTCGTTCTCGAGCTGAAGTACGGCCCCACGCGTGAGCGCTCCATCGCGGGCATCCGCCGGGTCTCCAAGCCCGGTCTCCGCGTGTACGCGAAGAAGGACAACCTTCCTCGCGTTCTGGGTGGCCTCGGTGTGGCCATCATTTCGACGTCCGGCGGCCTGATGACTGACAAGCAGGCCAAGAAGCGTGGCGTGGGCGGCGAAGTCCTCGCTTACGTCTGGTAACTAGGGAGAGACGAAAAGCATGTCGCGTATCGGTCGACTGCCGCTCTCGGTCCCCAAGGGCGTCGAGGTCACGATTAACGGGCAAGACGTCACTGTCAAGGGGCCGAAGGGCGAACTGAAGCACACGATCACCGAGCCCATCACCGCCTCCTTCGAGGATGGTGTGGTCACGGTGGCTCGTCCCGATGACAAGCCGGAGAACCGGTCGCTGCACGGTCTGACCCGTGCACTGGTGGCCAACCTCGTCGAGGGTGTCTCCAAGGGCTACACCAAGACGCTGGAGATCCACGGTGTGGGTTACCGCGTCCAGGCCCGTGGCTCCAACCTGGAGTTCTCGCTGGGCTACAGCCACCCCGTCGTGGTCGAGCCGCCGGAGGGCATCACCTTCCGGGTCGAGAAGCCGACCATCCTTCACGTCGAGGGCATCGACAAGCAGTTGGTGGGCCAGGTCGCCGCGAACATCCGCGGTCTGCGCAGGCCTGACCCGTACAAGGCCAAGGGCGTGCGGTACCAGGGTGAGCACATCCGCCGTAAGGCCGGAAAGGCTGGTAAGTAGGCATGGGCATCGCCGTGAGCCGCAAGCGCACCGCTAAGGCCACCACCGCGCGCAAGCGTCGTCAGTTCCGCGTGCGCAAGAAGGTCGTCGGGACCGCTGAGCGTCCCCGTCTGGCCGTCTTCCGCTCCTCCAAGCACATCGTCGCCCAGCTGATCGACGACACCAAGGGTCACACCCTGGTCGCCGCGTCCAGCGTCGAGGCCGACGTGCGTGGGGTCGATGGCACCAAGTCGGACAAGTCCGTCAAGGTCGGCCAGCTCGTCGCGCAGCGCGCGAAGGACGCCGGTATCACCCAGGTCGTGTTCGACCGCGGTGGTAACCGCTACGCCGGTCGTATCGTGAAGCTCGCCGACGCGGCGCGCGAGGGCGGGCTGGAGTTCTGATGACGTCTGTAAAGGCCGAGTACAACCACGAGAAGAGGAACCACTGATGGCTGCAGCACCGCGGCGCGGCGCCGGTGGCGAGCGGCGTGATCGCCGTGACGATCGCCGCGGCGGCGCCGCAGACAAGGGTGTCTCCTACATCGAGAAGGTCGTGACCATCAACCGGGTCGCGAAGGTCGTCAAGGGCGGCCGTCGCTTCTCCTTCACCGCGCTCGTCGTCGTCGGTGACGGCAACGGCATGGTGGGTGTCGGTTACGGCAAGGCCAAGGAAGTTCCGGCCGCCATCGCCAAGGGTGTCGAGGAGGCGAAGAAGAACTTCTTCCGCGTCCCCCGCATCCAGGGCACGATCACGCACCAGGTCCAGGGCGAGGAGGCCGCGGGTGTCGTCCTGCTGCGTCCGGCCGCCCCGGGTACCGGTGTGATCGCCGGTGGTCCGGTCCGCGCCGTCCTGGAGTGCGCCGGTATCCACGACGTCCTGAGCAAGTCGCTCGGTTCGTCCAACCCGCTCAACATCGTGCACGCCACGGTGGCCGCTCTGAAGGGCCTCAACCAGCCCGAGGAGATCGCCGCCCGTCGTGGTCTGCCGATCGAGGACGTCGCCCCGGCCGCCATGCTGCGCGCTCGTGCTGAGGCGAAGGCAGGAGCCTGATCATGGCCAAGATCAAGATCACGCAGACCCGCTCCAAGATCGGCGGCAAGGTGAAGCAGCACGCTGCTCTCCAGTCGCTGGCTCTGGGTCGCATCGGCAAGTCCACCGTCCGTGAGGACCGCCCTGAGGTTCGCGGGCAGATCACGATCGTCTCGCACCTCGTCACTGTCGAGGAGGTCGCAGAATGAGCGACTACAACCCCGACGAGCCGCTCAAGCTGCACCACCTGCGTCCCGCCCCGGGTGCCAACAAGGCCAAGATCCGCAAGGGTCGTGGCGAGGCCTCCAAGGGTAAGACCGCGGGTCGCGGTACCAAGGGCACCAAGGCTCGTAACACCGTTCGTCCCGGTTTCGAGGGTGGGCAGATGCCCCTCATCCGCCGGGTCCCGAAGCTCAAGGGCTTCAGCAACGCCCGGTTCAAGACGTCCTACCAGGTCGTCAACCTGGACAAGCTGAGCGAGCTCTACCCCGAGGGTGGCGAGGTCACCGTCGAGGGCCTGGTGGCCAAGGGCGCGGTTCGCAAGAACCAGCTCGTCAAGGTCCTGGGCACCGGTGAGATCACCGTCGCCGTGCAGGTGAGCGCCAACGCGTTCTCCTCCGCTGCGAAGGACAAGATCACCGCCGCCGGTGGCACCGTCACCGAGCTGTAGGGGCATCCCTACGATGCCGTATCGAGGGCGTCCGCCCGGCTGATCCGACAGGATCCGCTGGTCGGACGCCCTCTGGCGTTGCGAATGTTGATCGTTATGACGCTCGAACCCTGCTGTTCGGTGATGGCTGTTACAGTGCCATCTGTTCGGGGTCCCCGATTGACGTAATGTGAGTACTTCCGAGCAACGGGCGACGTGCCCGCTGCTGACGTTCTACGACGATTCAGGATCGGCCGCGATGTCTGGAACCGGTTCCGCCGCCGAAGCCGCGCAGGAGGAGACGTGCTAGGTGCGTTCGTTCGTGCATTCCGCACGCCCGACCTGCGCAATAAGCTGCTGTTCACACTGTTCATCCTGACGCTCTTCCGTCTGGGGTCGGTGATCCCGGCACCGGGTATCGACTCGGCGGCGATCAGGGAGCAGATGGAGACCATCACCTCCGCCGACCAGTCCGGCGTCTACGCCCTGGTCAACCTGTTCAGTGGTGGCGCGCTTCTGCAACTGGCGGTGTTCGCGCTCGGTGTCATGCCGTACATCACCGCGAGCATCATCATCAACCTGCTGACGGTGGTCATCCCCCGCCTGGAGGCCCTCAAGAAGGAGGGCCAGGCCGGCCAGGGAAAGATCACTCAGTACACCCGTTATCTCACGCTCATGCTGGCGGTGCTGCAGGCGACCAGCATCGTGGCCATGGCCCGGACCGGCGCGCTGTTCCAGAACGCCATCCCGGTCTCCTCCTACATGCCGAACCAGGACATCCTCACTCTGGTGACCATCGTCTTCACGATGACCGCGGGTACCGCGATCATCATGTGGATGGGCGAGCTCATCACCGAGCGCGGTGTCGGCAACGGTATGTCGCTCCTCATCTTCACCCAGGTCATCGCGGTCTTCCCGTCCTCGATCATGGGTCTGTACGAAGAGCGTTCGGTCTGGATCTTCACCATCATCTGCATCGCCGGTCTCGCCCTGATCACCGCCGTGGTGTTCATGGAGCAGGCCCAGCGCCGTATTCCGGTGCAGTACGCCAAGCGGATGGTGGGCCGGCGGATGTACGGAGGCAGTTCCACCTACATCCCGCTGAAGGTCAACCAGGCGGGCATCATCCCGGTGATCTTCGCCTCCTCCCTGCTGTACCTTCCGCAGCTGATCGTCGGTCTGATCGGGCAGGACTCCACCCACCCGGTGGCGCAGTTCTTCCAGACCTACTTCCTCACCGGCACCCACCCCGTGTACATGGCGACGTTCTTCGTCATGATCGTCGGCTTCGCGTTCTTCTATGTGGCGATTACCTTCAACCCCACTGAGGTCGCCGACAACATGAAGAAGTACGGTGGGTTCATCCCGGGTATCCGACCAGGGCGTCCGACCGCCGAGTACCTCGACTACGTGCTCACGCGGCTCACGACCCCCGGCTCTCTGTACCTGGGTGTGATCGCTCTCCTGCCGATGGTCGCTCTCGGTGCCACCGGTGCCGACATGAACTTCCCGTTCGGCGGGACGAGCATCCTGATCATGGTCGGTGTCGGGCTGGACACGGTGAAGCAGATCGAGAGTCACCTCCAGCAGAGGAACTACGAAGGTTTTCTGCGATAAATGCGTGCAGTATTGGTGGGGCCGCCTGGGGCCGGTAAAGGCACCCAGGCCCAGATCCTCGCGGAAGAACTGTCGATCCCGAAGGTGTCCACCGGTGACATCTTCCGGGCCAACGTCAGCGGCGGGACCGAACTCGGCAAGAAGGCCAAGGAGTTCATGGACCGTGGCGACCTCGTCCCCGACGAGGTCACCAACGCCATGGTCAAGGACCGCCTGGCCCAGGACGACGCCGCGGAGGGCTTCCTGCTGGACGGGTTCCCCCGCAACGTCGCCCAGGCCGAGACGCTCCAGCGCATGCTCGCCGACCTCGGCGGCGGCTTGGACGTCGTCCTGGAGCTGAGGGTCGACGAGGAGGAGGTCGTCAAGCGGCTCTCCGGTCGTCGGTCCTGCCCCGAGTGCGGCCGTGTGTACCACGTGGAGTACGACGCCCCGCGTACCGCGGACGCGTGCGACAACGAGGGCGCCGCTCTGTACCAGCGTGAGGACGACCGCGAGGAGACCATCCGGCACCGCCTCAAGGTCTACCGGGAGCAGACGGCCCCGCTGGTGGAGTACTACTCCGCCGAGGGTCTGCTGGCCACCATCTCCGCCACGGGTCCCGTGGCCGAGGTGACGGCCCGCGCCCAGGGGGCCATCGCCGAGAAGCGATCGGCCGTCTGATGTTCCGCAAGGGCGATCCCGAGGTGCAGATCAAGACTCCGGAACAGATCGCGAAGATGAGGGCGGCGGGCCAGGTCGTGGCCCGCGCCCTGGACACCCTCCGGGCCGCGGTGCGGCCCGGGGTGTCCACCCTCGAACTCGACGCGATCGCGGAGAAGGTCATCCGTGACGCCGAGGCCGTCCCGTCGTTCAAGGGCTACCACGGTTTCCCGGGTTCGATCTGCGCCTCGGTCAACGAGGAGGTCGTGCACGGGATCCCGAGCGCGGACCGTGTGCTGGCCGACGGCGACATCATCTCCATCGACTGCGGTGCCATCCTCGACGGCTGGCACGGCGACTCCGCGGTCACCATCGCGGTGGGCGAGGCCCGTTCCGAGGACCTCGCCATGATGGAGGTGTGCGAGGAGTCCATGTGGCGGGGTATCGCGGAGATGGTCCCGGGCAAGCGCCTGGGGGACATCGGCTTCGCGATCGGCGGTCACATCGCGCAGAACGGTGGCTACGGCAACGTGCGCGAGTACGGCGGCCACGGCATCGGGACCCAGATGCACATGGACCCGCACGTGCTCAACTACGGCAAGCGGGGCCGCGGTCTGCGGCTGCGCGAGGGCATGTGCCTGGCGATCGAGCCGATGACCACGCTCGGTCGACACGACGTGGTGGAGCTCGACGACGGTTGGACCGTGGTCACGAAGGACGGCAGGCGTGCCGCGCACTTCGAGCACACCGTGGCGATCACCGCGGACGGACCGATGGTCCTGACCGCACGCGAGTCGAATCGCGATAAAATCACCGCGATGGGGTTCGTCCAGCCGACCTGGTGACGGCGGGCCCACCCCCGTGTCCCGCCGGATCCCGGCGGCTATGGGGTGGCGACCACTCACAGGTGTGAAGGCGAGGTGCGCGCAGTGTCCGAACCTGTGCCGTCGATCCGCACGTCCGACTCCGAGCGCGACCATGTCGCCCGGCTGCTCCAGGAGCACTTCGCCCAGGGGCGGCTGGACCACGAGGAGTTCACCGAGCGGCTCGGCCTCGCCTACAAGGCCAAGACCGTGGACGATCTCGCGCGGGTCACCGCCGATCTCCCCGAGAAGGACCTGGTGGACGTGGGGCGCGCGGCCGGCGCCGATCTCGGCGCGGCGGCGCCCCCGTTGCGTCTGCGCGACCCCGCCCTCATGGTCCCGTGGTGGCTCTACGGCGGCGTCAACGTCCTCTGTTTCACCATCTGGCTCATCGTGTACTTCACCACCGGGGCCTCGTACCCGTGGTTCCTGTGGGTGCTGGGTCCCTGGGGGATCCTGATGCTGGTCGTGACGTTCGGTGTGCTGGCCGCCCAGCGCGGCGGTCAGGGCGACGAGCACCAGGGTCAGGGCTGACCCCCGCCTCCGGGTCCCAGGCGTCCGACGTGCCGGCGGCGCCACGCCCGAGGTCGAAGGGTGGATCCCCGGCGGGCGACGCGCTTCCCACAGGGGAAGAGGTCCCTCGTCTGGGCGGTTGTCGCCCTGGTGCGTCGGGGGGATCGGGGTCGATGTCGGTCTCGGGGCGCCTTGCGCGTTTTCGTTCGAGGGGACGGACCGTGTAGGCTGCTCTGCTCTGTGGTCGGGAGCACTTGCCGGAAGGGGATAGACTGACACTGCCCATACGCGGGCTGTTGGGTCAGTCTGCCTTCTTTGTGCCACGTCATTCCATCGACGTACGCTCTCTCGCAGTTGGCCCGAGCTTCCAGTGTGTTTCGGCTTCGGCGATCCCGGTTCACCGCGATCGCCCTAGTCTTCGTGTCATGCGAGGCCACTGGGGTCGCGTCGGGTTGTCATGATCAACCAATTGATGAGCGAGGCGTGGAGGACATGGCGAAGAAAGACGGCGCCATCGAGATCGAGGGTTCCGTTGTCGAGTCGCTACCCAACGCTATGTTCAAGGTAGAGCTCGACAACAAGCACACGGTCCTTGCCCACATCAGCGGCAAGATGCGGATGAACTACATCCGCATTCTCCCCGACGACCGGGTCGTCGTGGAGTTGAGCCCGTACGACCTCACGCGCGGGCGCATCGTTTACCGCTACAAGTAGCCCGTCAGGGGCCGGACGGCCCAAGACTGGTGATGTGATGAGTTCGGAGTCACCATGAAGGTCAAGCCGAGCGTGAAGAAGATCTGCGCGAAGTGCCGCGTGATCCGCCGTAACGGCCGGATCATGGTCATTTGCTCGGACCCGCGGCACAAGCAGCGCCAGGGCTGATCCAGCCCCGGTTCGCCGGCCGCGACTTCCGCGTCGCTAACAGGACCCGGGTAGGGGAAGAAACTCCCCGGCCGGGCCGTGGAAACAACGAAATACCTGTTCCGATCTCCCGCCCGTCGGTGGTGGGGGAGAACCCCCGGTCGGAGGCCGGGGCCTCGTCGATTGGGCGACGAGAGGAGGGAACGGGTCAGACCTCCGCACATGCATGGATGGAGTCTCGCCCACATGGCACGTATTGCCGGCGTAGACCTCCCCCGCGACAAGCGGGTGGAGATCGCTCTCACGTACGTCTTCGGGGTTGGCCGTACGCGCGCCATCGAAACCCTGAAGAACACCGGTGTCGACGGGAACACGCGCGTCCACCAGCTGTCCGAAGAGGACCTGGTCACGCTGCGCGAGTGGATCGACGCCAACTACCAGGTCGAGGGTGACCTGCGACGCGAGGTCCAGGCCGACATCCGTCGCAAGATGGAGATCGGTAGCTACCAGGGCATTCGGCACCGCCGTGGTCTCCCGGTGCGTGGTCAGCGCACGCAGACCAACGCCCGCACCCGTAAGGGCAAGAAGAAGACCGTGGCCGGCAAGAAGAAGGCCGGCAAGAAGTAGTCCGCCTCGGACCTGTCAACCGCGTCCGAGACGAATACGGACCGATGATCTCTGGGAGTTTCACTCATGCCGCCTAAGGGCCGTCAGGGTGCAGCGCGCAAGGTGCGCCGCAAGGAAAAGAAGAACATTGTCCACGGGCACGCTCACATCAAGAGCACGTTCAACAACACGATCGTGAGCATCACCGACCCGACCGGTGCGGTGATCTCGTGGGCCAGCTCCGGTCAGGTCGGCTTCAAGGGGTCGCGTAAGTCCACCCCCTACGCCGCCCAGATGGCCGCCGAGGCCGCCGCTCGTCGTGCCCAGGAGCACGGCGTCCGCAAGGTCGACGTCTTCGTGAAGGGCCCGGGCTCGGGCCGCGAGACCGCCATCCGTTCGCTGCAGGCGACCGGCCTCGAGGTGGGCTCCATTCAGGACGTCACCCCGGTTCCGCACAACGGCTGCCGCCCGCCGAAGCGTCGCCGCGTCTGAGTCGGCGCCGGCGCCCGCGTCTCCTACCCGCGGGCGCCTCGTGGTGCGGTCCGCCTCGACCCCGGTGGGGTCCGGGGCGGACCGGGTAGGAATCCGAGTAGGGGACACCACCGACCGGGTGGTGTCCGTCCGGTGGCCGTCATATAGCGGGCGGCCATGTGGAAGGGAAGACACGGACCATGTTGATCGCACAGCGTCCCACGCTGACCGAGGAGACCATCTCCGAGTGGCGCTCGAAGTTCGTCATCGAGCCGCTGGAGCCGGGCTTCGGCTACACCATCGGTAACTCGCTCCGTCGTACCCTGCTGTCCTCCATCCCCGGCGCGGCTGTCACCAGCATCCGCATCGAGGGCGTCGAGCACGAGTTCACCACCGTGCCCGGTGTCAAGGAGGACGTCACGGAGATGATCCTCAACCTCAAGGGTCTGGTCGTCAGCTCCGAGCACGACGAGCCGGTGCTGATGTACCTGCGCAAGCAGGGCCCGGGTGTGGTGACCGCCGCGGACATCGCTCCGCCGGCCGGTGTCGAGGTGCACAACCCCGACCTGCACATCGCCACGCTCAACGGCAAGGGCAAGCTGGAGATGGAGCTGACGGTCGAGCGCGGCCGCGGTTACGTCTCCGCGACGCAGAACAAGCAGCAGGGCCAGGAGATCGGTCGGATCCCGATCGACTCCATCTACTCGCCCGTGCTGCGTGTGACCTACAAGGTCGAGGCCACCCGTGTCGAGCAGCGCACCGACTTCGACCGCCTGATCGTCGACATCGAGACCAAGCCGGCCATCCGTCCCCGTGACGCCGTGGCCAGCGCGGGCAAGACCCTGGTCGAGCTGTTCGGCCTGGCGCGCGAGCTCAACGTCGACGCCGAGGGCATCGACATGGGCCCGTCGCCGACGGACGCCGCCCTGGCGGCCGATCTGGCGCTGCCGATCGAGGACCTCAACCTCACGGTCCGTTCCTACAACTGCCTCAAGCGCGAGGGCATCCACAGCGTTGGCGAGCTGGTTGCCCGCTCTGAGCAGGACCTTCTGGACATCCGTAACTTCGGTGCCAAGTCCATCGACGAGGTCAAGCAGAAGCTCGTCGACATGGGCCTGTCCCTGAAGGACTCCCCGCCCGGGTTCGACCCCAGCACCGCGGCCGACTCCTTCGGCTCCGAGGACGACGAGGGCGAGTCCTTCGTCGAGACGGAGCAGTTCTAGACCTTCGTCGCCCAATGGTCCCCGGCCGAGTGCGGCCGCGGACCGCATCACTAGGAGAACGAAACCATGCCCACGCCTACCAAGGGCGCCCGTCTGGGTTCCGGGCCCGCTCACGAGCGGCACATCCTGGCGAACCTCGCCACCTCGCTGTTCCAGCACGGCCGTATCCGCACCACGGAGGCCAAGGCCAAGCGCCTGCGTCCGTACGCCGAGAAGCTCATCACCCTCGGCAAGCGCGGTGACCTGCACGCCCGTCGCCAGGTGCTCACCAAGATCACCGACAAGGCCGTCGTGCACGAGCTCTTCACCGAGATCGGCCCGCGCTTCGAGAACCGCCCCGGTGGTTACACGCGCATCACCAAGATCGGTCCGCGCAAGGGCGACAACGCCCCCATGGCGATCATCGAGCTGGTCGAGGCGCTGAACGCCCCCGCCGCTCCGGCCGCCGCTGCCGCCCCGGCCGAGGAGGCCCCCGAGGCCCCCGCCGCCGGGGAGACCGCCGAGGCCACGACCGAGGAGGCCCCCGCGGCCTCCGAGGAGAGCGCCGAGAGCAAGTAGGGTGCGCGTGCGCGGCCGGCGAGGCCCGCGCGTCGCCCTCGTGGAGTGCCCGACCCTTGCGGGGGTCGGGCACTTCTGTTGTGTCGTGGCCCAGGGGCCGGTGACGTGAACGGGGTGGGGATGGACGAGAAGGAGACGGCGCCGGAGGGGGCCGCACGGTCGTCGGACGAGGCGTCGGCGGAGCCGACCGTCCGGCTGCGGCTGGACATCGCCTACGACGGAACGGACTTCTCCGGGTGGGCGACCCAGCCGACCCGGCGGACCGTGCAGGGCGAACTGGAGTCGGCGTTGGCCAGGGTGCTGCGCCTGCCCGAGGCCTCGGTGACCTGCGCGGGGCGCACGGACGCGGGTGTGCACGCCCGCGGGCAGGTGGCCCAACTGGACGTGCCGCGCCTCACCTGGGAGAACGAGGGCGACCGGGTCCTGCGGCGACTGGCCGGGGTGCTGCCCAAGGACGTCCGCGTCAACGACGTGCGGCCGGCCCCGCCCGGGTTCGACGCCCGCTTCTCCCCGTTGTTCCGCCGCTACGTGTACCGGGTGGGCGACGCGCCCTACGGGCTGGACCCGTTGCGCCGCCGTGACGTGCTCTGGCACCGGCATCCACTGGACGTGGACCGCATGAACGAGGCGGCCGCTCTGCTCGTCGGCGAACACGACTTCGCGGCCTTCTGCAAGAAGCGGGAGGGCGCCACCACGATCCGTGAGCTGCTGCGCCTGTCGTGGGTGCGCGAGGAGGAGCACGTCCTGGCCGGCACCATCCAGGCCGACGCCTTCTGCCACAACATGGTCCGCGCGCTCGTGGGCGCCCTGCTGGCGGTCGGGGACGGTCGTCGCGAGGTCACGTGGCCGGGACGGGTCCTCGGGGCCGCTGTGCGCGACTCGTCCGTGCACGTGGTCGGTCCCCAGGGGCTGAGTCTGGAGGAGGTGCGCTACCCCGCCGACGAGGAGCTGGCGGGGCGCGCCTCCCTCACCCGGCGTGTGCGCGAGCTGCCCTGCAAGGGGGACCGCGACTGACCCTCCGCACGCGCGAACGGCGCCGTCCCCCGGCCGGGGGACGGCGCCGTTCGCATGGGCCCGGTCGGGCTCCGGTGGGTCGCGCCGGAGGCCCGCCCGGGCGGGGACCTCAGGAGCGGTCGTCGACGAGGTTCTCGTAGGCGGTGTCGATGAAGCCGTCGCCGATGTCGCGCAGTTCGGTGGCGTCGGCCTCCTCCTCGCCGCTGCCGTCGCTGTTGGCCGACAGGGAGAAGAGCAGGTAGCGCCCCCACTGGCCGCTGGTGCCGTGGCCGCCGGAGTACCCCAGACGCTCGGCCGGGGTGCCCTCCTCGCCGGGCAGGCCCGAGAACCAGTGGGCGCCGACCAGGTCCTGGCCGGACAGGGCCTCCTCGGCCTCGGTGTCGCCGGGCATCGCCGCGACGCCGACGGTCACGGCGTGGTTCTGGTCCTCGCTCAGGTAGGACGCCCGCACCAACTGGCGGCACTCGTTGGCGCTGAGCACGTCCCCGTAGTCGCCGTGGGTGCCCGTGGCGCAGTCCTCGGTGTCGTCGACGGCCACACGCGTGAACGTGCCCTGACCGTCGACCTCCACCTCCTCGGGGAAGAGCGCCTCGGCCGACAGGGTGCCCGGGTCGCTGCCCTCGTCGGCGACGGTCGTGGCGCTGGAGCCGCCGCCCCCGAGGCCCCCGCTGGCGAACAGGAACACGCCCCCGCCGACCACGAGGAGGAGGACGAGGAAACCGGCGCCGAAGAGCACGTTGCGCTTCGTGGTGCCGGAGGAGCGACGGCCGTCGTCACCGTCGTCGTAGTAATCGTCGTAGTCGTCGTAGTCATCGCGCTGGACGTCGAACTGGGCCGTGTCCGCCCCGGCGTCCTCGGGCACCTCGTCGCGGTACAGGGGGCGGGCCGAGGGGCCCGTGCCCATGCTCGCTGCCGGCACCGCGTTCAGGTTCTGGGTGGCGCCCATGGAGTCGTCCGGGAAGACCGGCTCCTCCTTCGCGGGGGCCGGGGGGAGCGCGCCCATGGGCGGCGGGCCCTGCTGGTACATCGGCGGCCGACCGGGACCCATGCCGGGCTGTCCGCCGGTGGGCATGTTCGGGGG
>NZ_QOCZ01000391.1 GCF_018207095.1 Nocardiopsis sp. MG754419
ATGGTTCATCTGGGCGGGGGGAGCGTAGTCCGGAACGGCATTGGGACCGGTCAGCCGCTGCTTCGGCTTCCACTCGTCCCACTGGGCGGCGATGTCCTTCATGTCCGCCGGCACCGAGGGCGACGGCACGGCCGCTGCCTTCAGGTCCTGCGCCGCGGGGGTGTCCAGACCACAGGATGGCGCAGTCTTCACACCGGCGGTCAGCGAGGTCCGGTTGGGCAGCACCTTGAACGGTGTGAAGTCCGGGCTCTGGGTGAACGCCGAGGCCATCGGGGTGGCCGCGGTGTCCTTCTGGTTCATCGGCTGGATCCCGAGGATCTGCTCGATGGTCCGCATCATCGTGATCTGGGAGTAGTAGTGGCTGTCCACCGTGGAGTGCTTGGCC
>NZ_QOCZ01000392.1 GCF_018207095.1 Nocardiopsis sp. MG754419
CGCCACCCGAGGTCGCTCCGGATCGGCCCGCAACCACCGCGGCACCACCGCCGGACCGTTGAACGGCACGTACCGCATCCCCACCTGGTCCAGCCCCGTGGGCACCCGCAGCGACTCCGGGAGCTGGTCGATGGTGAAGTGGCCCTGCGCGGACTCCTCCCGGTGGGCGGACCCCACGGCGTCGGACCACCGCGACATCCAGTCCCGCAGCGGGTCCTCCCGGCCCGGCACCTCGTCGCGCAGGCGCACGTGGTGCTCCCGGGCCGCACCGTGGAAGTCCACTCCCCAGGTCAGGCGGGCGTGGGCGGCACCGCACGCCTCGGCCGCGATCGCCCCCGCGTAGGTCGTCGGCTCCCACACCACCAGATCCGGCCGCCACCACCG
>NZ_QOCZ01000393.1 GCF_018207095.1 Nocardiopsis sp. MG754419
TGACCTCGCCCAGTGGCGTGAGGAGGTGGCCCGGGCCACGGGGCTGCCGCTGACCGAGGCGCGGAACCACTTCGAGGCGCAGGGGGCCCGGGACGGGATCGTCGAGACCAGCGGGCAACTGCGGACCATCGCCGTCGGGTTGACAAAGATCTCCAATGACCTGCGGTGGATGGCGTCGGGCCCGCGGACCGGGCTCGCCGAAATCCGGCTCCCCGACCTCCAGCCCGGGTCCTCGATCATGCCCGGCAAGGTCAACCCGGTGATCCCGGAGGCCGTCCTCATGGTCTGCGCTCAGGTCATCGGCAACGACGTGACCATCACCACCGCGGGTGCCTCCGGGAACTTCGAGCTCAACGTGATGCTGCCCGTGATCGCCAAG
>NZ_QOCZ01000394.1 GCF_018207095.1 Nocardiopsis sp. MG754419
GGTTCGTGTGGTGAACGGGTACGGTCCGGCGGAGAACATGGGGTTCTCGACCAGTTTCGAGGTGGCCTCGGTCGAACCCGGACAACGCTCGGTACCCGTGGGCGCTCCGATCGGTGGTTCGCGCGTCTACGTGTTGGACCCCCGTCTGCGGCCCGTCCCGGTGGGCGTGCCCGGTGAGCTGTACATCGCCGGACGCACCCTGGCGCAGGGTTATCTCGGGCGTTCGGATCTGACCGCCGAGCGGTTCGTGCCCGATCCGTTCGGTGCTCCGGGGCAGCGGATGTATCGCACGGGTGACCTGGTGCGGTGGTCGTCCTCGGGGGATCTGGACTACGTGGGCCGGGTGGACGACCAGGTCAAGATCCGCGGTTTCC
>NZ_QOCZ01000395.1 GCF_018207095.1 Nocardiopsis sp. MG754419
GGAAACCGCGGATCTTGACCTGGTCGTCCACCCGGCCCACGTAGTCCAGATCCCCCGAGGACGACCACCGCACCAGGTCACCCGTGCGATACATCCGCTCCCCCGGAGCACCATACGGATCGGGCACGAACCGCTCGGCGGTCAGATCCGAACGCCCGAGATAACCCTGCGCGAGCGTTCTCCCCGCGAGGTAGAGCTCACCCGGCACACCAACGGGAACCGGGTTGAACCACTCGTCGAGGACACGGGCCCGTGTGCCGCGCAGCGGCACCCCGACGGGTACCGAGCGTTGTCCGGGTTCGACCGAGGCCACCTCGAAACTGGTCGAGAACCCCATGTTCTCCGCCGGACCGTACCCGTTCACCACACGAACC
>NZ_QOCZ01000396.1 GCF_018207095.1 Nocardiopsis sp. MG754419
GCTTCGGGACGAAGGGGCGGTCGGCGATCCAGACCGTCTGCGCCCAGGGGCTGAAGAAGGAGCAGGTCGTGATCGTCGACCCCAGCTCCAAGGTGGTCGAGGCGGCGACAGCCGACGGGTACGCGGGGGTCGTAGGAGACGCCACCCGCAGTGATGTGCTCCTGCGGGCCGAGGCGCAGAGGGCGCGGCAGATCATCATCGCCACACAGCGGGACGACACCGCGGTCCTCGCCGTTCTCACGGCACGGCAGCTCAACCGCTCGGCGAAGATCGTGGTCGCCGTACGGGAAGAGGAGAACGCGCCGCTGCTGAAGCAGTCCGGTGCCGACATGGTCATCACCAGTGCCAGCGCGGCCGGACGGCTGCTCGGG
>NZ_QOCZ01000397.1 GCF_018207095.1 Nocardiopsis sp. MG754419
GGACGGCCGGACGATGCCGGTGCCGGCGTTCTGCCGTGTGCACGGCGTCGCGAATCCGGTACCGAACTCCCGCATCGGGTTCGAGGTCTGGCTGCCCCAGCGGGACTGGAACCGCAGGCTGCTCATGTTCGGCAACGGCGGCTACAGCTCGGCCATCGACTTCGCCTCCATGGGCCGGATGCTCAGCGCCGGATACGTCACCGTCGGCACGGACACCGGGCACACCGGCGACGACCCGGACGTCTTCGTGCAGGGCGCGGCCAACCCGGAGATCATCGTCGACTGGGGGCACCGCGCCGTGCACGAGTCCGTCCTGAACGCGAAACGGGTGGTGAAGGCGTTCACCGGCACGGCACCGCGTCACTCGTAC
>NZ_QOCZ01000398.1 GCF_018207095.1 Nocardiopsis sp. MG754419
CCTTCACGCCTGGCGGGCAAGTTCCTCTGAGGAACCGCTCCCGTCCAGCCTGTCGTCGGCGTACGACTCCCTCGGTCCACCACTGGAAATGCGCGAGCGACGAGTGCCCTCACGCAACGAAGTGCAGGAAGACGGACCTTCGCGGTCGGCCTCCTGCGTAGAGCCGAAAGGCTCCGAGGAGGCTGGACATGCGTGCTGCCCATCCGTACGACGTCCCCGACGACCTGGGGACTGGAACCATCGCCCTGTGCGACGAGTCAATGCGTCATGACCGTGGGTCTGGCGGCATCTATCTACTGTCCTCGGTCATCGTGCCGCTGACCGCGCTACCCGCGGTACGTGAGCGCATGACCGAGGACAGTAGATAGA
>NZ_QOCZ01000399.1 GCF_018207095.1 Nocardiopsis sp. MG754419
CACGGCCAAGCCGACCAGGCCATCGTCGGCCTGGGCGGCCAGGTGTTCATGCGCAAGAACTCCCAGGACGCCATCAACGAATTCCGCCCCTACTTCGACCGCTCCCCCCTGATGGGCGGCGGACCGTCGTTGGAGGAGTACATGGACGAGACCCCGCTGAACGTGGGCAGTCCCCAGCAGGTCATCGACAAGACCCTCACCTTCCGCGAGAACTTCGGCGACTACCAGCGCCAACTCTTCAACATCGACGGAGTGGGGTTCCCCCTGAAGACCGTCCTGGAGCAGTTGGACATCCTGGGCGAGGAGGTCGTCCCCGTCCTGAGGAAGGAGTTCGCCGCGAAGAAGCCGCCGCACGTGCCCGACGCA
>NZ_QOCZ01000400.1 GCF_018207095.1 Nocardiopsis sp. MG754419
TGCGTCGGGCACGTGCGGCGGCTTCTTCGCGGCGAACTCCTTCCTCAGGACGGGGACGACCTCCTCGCCCAGGATGTCCAACTGCTCCAGGACGGTCTTGAGCGGAAGGCCGGCGTGGTCCATGAGGAAGAGCTGACGCTGGTAGTCCCCGAACAACTCCCGGAAGCCCAGAGTACGGTCGATGACCTGCTGGGGACTGCCCACGGTCAGCGGCGTCTCCCGGGTGAACTCCTCCAGGGAGGGACCACCACCATAGACCGGCGCGTTGTCGAAGTAGGGGCGGAATTCGTTGATGGCGTCCTGGGAGTTCTTGCGCATGAACACCTGGCCGCCCAGGCCGACGATGGCCTGGTCGGCTTGGCCGTG
>NZ_QOCZ01000005.1 GCF_018207095.1 Nocardiopsis sp. MG754419
GTCCGTGGCGTGAGCGGCCCTCAGAGCGCGCAGAGGTGCCAGAGAGGCCATTCCGCCCGTGCCCCGTCGACGGGGTCGTGTGCGTCGATGTGGCGCCGTGGAGAGGAGTCGTCGTGCGACGCCCTGCCACTCCGTGCGGTCGCCCGAGTCTCGTGGAAGGTGCGGCTGGAGGTCCCTCGGGGCTCATCGTGTTCGGAGGGAGCACTGAGACCGCGGAGGAACGGCGGGGCCCTGGGGGCGCGGAACCGTTTCGGCCCAACGTCAATATGGGCTGAGGATCTCTCGGAAGGGCGGATAGGGACGCGGTACCAGTCCGATAGGTTGCGCTATGTCCACTTTCCCTCTCAAAAGGGGGTGTGACGCGTCTCATATGCCTCGACGGGTCAGCAAATTGTGGCCTTGCGGTTTTGGGGAGTTCCGGATGTCCGTTCGGCGTCCTTACCTGCGCAAACGTCCCCGAATCGGTGAATCGTCCACTGGCGGTGGAGTGGTCCTGAGGTGTCACGGAGAAAACGACTCGCGTTGCACCCGACTCACGGCCCCGTGATGACGCACCATAGAGGATGGGGTAAAGACATGCGGGGGCCTTGTGGTCGTGGCGGGCCGCGTGCCGAACGGTGCGTAGGCGTGTGTGCGGCGTGAGGCCTTCTGGTCTGCCATCGACCCCGGACGAACACACGACGCAGGAGCTCAGCAGATGACGCATCAGCACGTCCACCGGCGGGGATGGCGACGCCTCCTGATGACGTTCCTGATGCTCAGCGGGTTCATCCTCCTCCCACTGACCAGCGCGACCGCGAACCCCCTGTGCCCCGGGCAGCCGGCCCCGGTGCCGGAGTCGGCCGATAGTGGGTCCGATGGCTTGTTGGTGCCGCCCAGGTCTCAGTCGGCCATCGAAGGGGCGCCGGACGGTCTGCCACCTGATGCCAGCATGTACGGCCAGTACGGGACGGCCGGGCAGCAGTGGCACATGATCACCGAGTCCTGCGTCGACGGGATCGCGAACGGTGCCCAGGCAACTCTGGCGAACTCCGCCTGGGACCTTTCGAAGACCATCAACCAGTCGACCATCACCGTGTACCAGGCGGCGACCTCCGACGGCCTGCTCGCCAGTTTCACGGAGACCGTCGAGAGCGTCGTCATCGCTCTACGGGAAGGCGTGTGGCGTCCGCTGATTCCGACCATCGTCATTCTGGGGGCGATCTGGCTCGGGTGGTTCGGTCTGATCCGTAAGCGGATGACGCTCACCATTGAGTCCACCATCTGGATGGTGGCGGCGACGACGCTCGGGATGTGGATCCTCATCAACCCCGCACAGGTGATGGGGTTGGGCAGCAGTTTGGTGAACTCGGGTACTCAACTGGTGACCAGTGTCGTCGGTCAGGTGCCTTACGGCGGAGGTTCTGGCACCTGTCCTGCCGGAGCTGAGCCGCCGGAGCGGGCCGACTGGGAGTCCGAGTCCGACTTCCAGGTGCGCCGAAACGCTGACATGATGTGGTCGAGTCTGGTCTGTCAGCCCTGGGTCGCGGGTCAATTCGGAAGCGGAAGTCTTGCGGAGGACGTTGCGATCGACCATTCGATGGACCTGATCGCGGCCCAAGGGGTCAGTCGAATCGAGCAGCAACAGATTCTAGACGAGGAACTTGATGCCGCTTCGCTTTTCACGGAAAAGCAAGAGGCTTATCAGGCTATCTCCTCTGATATCGAGTCAACGTATCCGAGCGTTTATCCCGTGTTCTCTGGCGAGGATCAGGCAAGTCGCATCGGTGTCGCGACCCTGGCCCTCTTCGCCTCGCTCTTTGCAGGCGGATTGATTCTTGCCGGTTCGGTGGCGCTTATTGTTCTGAAAATCGGATTCATGTTGCTCTTCATGCTATCTCCGATTTTCCTGCTCATCGGTATTCATCCTGGCTATGGGCGTATGGTCTTGCTGCGATGGGTCGAGCTGATGGTGGGCTTCCTGCTCAAGCAGATCTTCGTGGTCCTGCTCATCGCCTTGCTGGTGATGAGCTACGGCATCGTCATGTCGACGAGTCTGGGATGGGGGCTGCAGATGATCCTGCTGGCCCTCTTCACTCTGGCGCTCTTCATCTACCGGAAGACCTTCGTCTACCTGTTCGCCTCGGTGAACGCGAACACCTTCACCTCGCGGATCGTCAACGACGCGGCGCGCAGCCAGGCGCTCGGAGGTAGCGCGGCCGTGCTGCCCCCGGTCGCCTACCTCAAGGCACAGAACTGGGGCCGTCGCAATGCCGGGTTGGTCGCGGGTGCCGCGGCGGGTGTCCCCGCCAATGGGACCCCCGCTCCCGGCGCGACCACCGACGCCCGGGCCACGGAGGACGCCCCGGGAGAGGTGGGGGAGCCCGTCCGAGCGCGGGGCGCGGGTGGCTACGGTCGGGTGCGGGGCAACGAGACCGCGCCTCCCCTCAACGTCAACCGGCGCGGTGCCCCGGCCACGAGTCGGACTACGAGTGGTGGCCGTACGTCGGACCAGGCCCCCAGCCTCTCCGGTAACGCGAACTCGGGGAATGGGAACATACCTCCTCGGCCCACGGGCGGATACACCGGCACCGGGGACAGCGGCTGGGCCGCGGTCTTCGGCCCCGGGGGCAGGAACGACGCCCCGGCTCGCAACCAGTCCGGTGGTTCGGGCGGGGGCGGAGGGTTCGGTGGTGTCGCCGGAAACTCCCGGGCCGCCGGTGCCGAGCGTTCTGAGCCGAGTACCGGGCGGGGCATCTTCAACGGCCGCGAGGACACCCCGGCACAGGGCAATATCGGGAGCCGTGGTTCACGGTGGGGCAGCCCCAGGGAGAAGCGGGAACGGCCGGCGCCCCAGCGTCCGTCCCGTCCGGCCCCGCCGCCCGCGGGTGGTGGCCGAGGCGACCGCGAAGGTGGTTGGCTGTCCGGGTCCGACCGGCGCCGCGACAGTGCTCCCATCACCCCGTTCTGGGGCGAGGGCGGCAACTCCACGCGGGACCGCAAACGCGATGTGCCCTTCTGGCTGAACGACGACTAGTCCTCCGAGTAGACGACAAGGCAACGGACGACCATGCCCAACCCTCTCCCCGAACGCGCACAGCGGTGGATCGTGATCGGTCTCATCGTGGCCTTGGCCGGGTTCGGGATCTACTTCAGTCTCGGCGGATTCGGCGGGGAGGACCAGGAGGCCTCGGAACTTCCCCGGGAGACCGCTCCCTCAGTGGAAGAGGGAGACGCGCCCGGCACCCCCGGCGGACTGGCCACGGTGCCACCGAGCCCCATTCCGACCACCGACGTCGACGACCAGGACGTGCTCGGCTGGTTCCCATTCACCGAGGCGGAGTTCCAGGCCGCCGGGGCGACGGCCACGGCCTTCACCGAGGCCTACGGCACCATCGACTACTCCGGATCGCCGGAGACCTACTACGCGTCGATGGAGGCACTGGCCACCGACGAGTACGCGGAGGTGCTCTCGGACGCGAACCGGGTCGGGGCCTTCTGGGAGGAGATGAGCGAGGCGGAGGCGGTCGCCCAGGGGCGGGCCGAGGTGGAGTCCGTTCGCACCTTCGGCGCCGACTCCCTCACGTTCGTGGTCACCGCCCAGTCCATCACCGAGACGGGTGACGCGGGGTTCGACGAGGACTTGGGCGAGTTCGCCGTCACCGTGCTCAAGGACGGCGGATCCTGGGCGGTCTTCGACTTCCAGCCCGCCGACGCGGGCCAGTTCGGAGAGGAGTAGCCACGTGCTCTGGCAGCGGCAAGCCCCATTCCCTGAGGCGAACGGTTCGTGCCTGGCCCGCGCGGGGGTGATCGCGGCGGTCGGTGTCGCCGGTCTGGTCTTCCTGACGTTGATGGTGGTTCCGGCGATCACCAACAACGACGTCGGATCCTGGCTCGCGTCCGGAGTGGTCTGTGGCCCCAACGCCGACGCCGACCAGCCGGACAGCAGTGAGTACGCCATGGACTCGATCCCCGAGAACTACCTGGAGCTCTACCGTGAGGCGGGTGAGGATCGCGGGGTTCCGTGGAACATCCTCGCCGGGGTCGGTCAAGTCGAGTCCCATCATGGGCGTTGGGACGGACCAGGGATCACCGAAGGGCACAACGACTGGGGCGCCTCGGGCCCGATGCAGTTCGGATCCCTGGACGGCTCCGCGGCGGGCAACAGTTGGGGCGGCGAGCCGATCCAGGCCGTGGAGGATCGCCCGGAGCAGGGATACGGCGTGGACGGCAACGGTGACGGGATCGTCAGTGTCTACGACCCGGCCGACGCGATCCCCGCCGCGGCCGACTACCTCCTGGCCCACGGGCTCGAGGACGACGTGCGCCGCGCGATCTACGGCTACAACCACGCCTGGTGGTACGTGGACGATGTCCTGGAGTGGGCCGACCGCTACGCCGAGGGCGACTTCGACACCACCGACTCCATTCGTTCGGCGGTGCTCTGTCAATTGGACGAAGAGGGGGCGCCCATCGGACGTGCCCCCGACGAGCTGACCCAGGCCGTGGTCGACTGGGCTCTGGACCAGCGCGGAAAGCCCTACATCTGGGGTGGTACCGGTCCCGCCGGCTACGATTGCTCCGGGTTGACGATGAAGGCCTACGAGAGCATCGGGGTGACGGTGCCCCGGGTCTCGCAGGACCAGTGGAGTTTCGGCCCGGAAGTGCCGATGGGCGAAGAACAACCCGGGGACCTGGTCTTCTTCGATGTGACGCGGCCAGGTGAGCCTCCGGGCCCGGGGCACATGGCGATGGTGATCGGCGATGGCCTGATGGTCGAGGCGTGGTGCACCAACTGTGGACCGATCGCGGTGCGCGAGTACGATGACCCCAATCGCGCGGACATCGTGGGTTTCACCCGTCCGCTCGAACACCCCGAAGTGAAGGCCCAGCTGGAAGCGCAGGCTTAACCGTGTCGGATACGGCGACTGAAGACCCCTCCGAGCGCGAGGCACCGGCCACAAAGGGACTGCACGGTTGGAAGGCCGCTGCGGCGATCTTCGGCTGTGGCTCGATCGCCGCCTTCGGTGTTTTCGGAGTGATCGTGGGTGTGCTCAGCCTGTTGATCAATAGCGCGTCTTCTGGATTCTCGGGATCGGAAGAAAGTGCACTGACCGGGACGCAGTCAGCTCAACCCAGGGAAGAGTTGGCGCCAGGGGCGATGAACCTTTGTGATGACTATCTGCCGAGTATTTCTGAGATCAGCATCAATGAGACCTGGAATAGTAGCCACTTCGATGAGGCTGAAGACGCCTCCTATGAACCCTCCCAGGGGAGAATGGTTTCGGGCGAGTGTCGCTTTACGATCGCACCGCAATATGGCAGTACCGCACTCTGGGATTTCGAATTCGAGTTTGATGCGGTGATCCAGAGTGCTGATTCGGGCAGGGATCAGGCTGCATCTGATAATTTTGCAGATAAAATATCTTCAGTAAGCGAAGAATTTCAGAGTTTGCAGAATCAGGATTCTCATGACTGGACTCAAGATGTCCAGTCCTTCTACGGGACAGATGAGTCCGGCGCGTCTCAGTATCTCGTTGTCGCGCAGACGCGCAGTGCGACGTACGAAATTCGGTTCACGGGAGACACCAGCGGCGTCGAGGCTGGAGAGGTGCCGGAGTTCGACTTCGAGCGTCAGGCACGCGACTTGGTGAACAGGCTGGATGGCAGGCTCTACAGGGTCATCCCTGCCTGAAGTCAAATCGAAGCCCGGTCAGGCGACGCCGGCCATGAAGTGGTGGCGGCACAGGGTCGTGTACGACTCGTTGCCGCCGATGTGGACCTGTTCGCCCACGTACACCATCACGCCGTCCACGACCCTCGCGTTGTGCGTGGCGCGGTTGCCGCACCAGCAGCGCGCGTAGACCGGCAGGATCTCTATCTTGTCGGCGAGCTCCACCAGACGTTGTGAGCCCGGGAACAGCTGCCCCTGGAAGTCCGTGAGGATGCCGTAGCAGTAGACGTCGATCCCCATGCCGTCGACCACGCCCGCGAGCTGGCCGACCTGCTTGTACGACAGGAACTGTGCCTCGTCGCAGATGACGTACGGGGCCTTGCGGTCGGCGATGTCGTCGTACAGGTCGAGGGTGTCCCCGACCTCGACCGCGGGGGACTTCAGGCCCAGGCGGGACGAGATGATGCCGGAACCGGCCCGGTCCTGCTTCGTGTACAGAACGCCTTCGCCGCCGCGCGAGTGGTGTTCCTGGAGCGCCATCGTGCTCTTGCCCGAGTTCATCGAACCGGTGAAGTACTTCAGCTCCGCCATGTCTCTTCCTCGGCCGGGGGCGCTGGGCAGGGGCGCCCCGGTACTTCGCCGAGGCCAGAGGTGAACATACCAGCGGCGCACCCCGCCCACTCCACCCGATCCGCGCCCTCGCGCGACCGCGCTCGGGTCGCTGTGGGGCCCGTGGGCCGCACGCGTCGTGCGGGGTCCCGTGGCTGGGCGGTTTCACCTCGGGCGAGGGGCAGTGAGGGGCCGAAGTCGCGTCCGCGGTGTGGTGCACGGCACCTGTGGGGGCGGTGGCGGGTGATCCGTTCGAGACGCGTTCGTCGCCGGTCCGTCGTACCTTCCGGGGGTGCTGTCGGTCGCCGGGACGGGGACCCTCGCACCCGTGATGGGATGGGTGTTCTTCGTAAGGGGAGAGGCACCGCGAAGCGCGAACAACTGCTTCGATATGTTTGGTGCACCTTGTCCCAATTCAAGGGCTCAGCGTCGAGGGGGATGCGACATTGCGGCGTGGTCAGGTCACACGAATAGTGGAGAGCCGTTGGTTCTCGAATGCCATGTTCATGGTGATTCTGGTCAATGCCGTGATATTGGGATGGGCGACTTACGGGGGTTCGGTGCTTCCGTATCTCCTCGTCGCCGAGCGGTTCATCATCGGCCTGTTCGTCGTCGAGATGCTCCTCAAGCTCTACGCCTGGCGGGGGAGCTTCTGGAAGGACGGCTGGAACTGGTTCGACTTCGCCGTGGTCCTCGTGTCGCTGATCCCGGCGGCCGGGCCGTTCGCGGTGCTGCGGATCCTCCGCGTACTGCGCATCCTGCGCCTCATCACCGCGGTGCCGCAGATGCGGCAGATCATCGGCGCGCTCTTCCGGGCGGTTCCCGGGATGGGCACGGTGATCGGGTTGCTGCTCATCGTCATCTACGTGTCGGCGATCCTGGGCCAGCAGCTGTTCGGTGAGGCGGTGCCCGAGTTCTTCGGTGACCTCGGCACCACGCTGTACACGATGTTCCTGCTCATGACCACGGAGAACTGGCCGGACGTCTCGGACGCGGTGCTCGAACACCACCCGCAGGGGTGGCTCTTCTTCGTGCTGTACATCGTGCTCACCGCGTTCATCATGCTCAACCTGGTCATCGGTGTCATCGTCACCGCGATGGAGCAGGAGTTCAGCAAGAGCCGTTGGGAGGAGGACCAGCAGTTGGAGCTGGTCCAGCACAACGCGGTGATGACCCGGCTGGCGGAACTGAGCGCCCAGGTGCGTCATCTCGAGGATCGGATCGCGACCGGCTCGCCGCACCCCGACGGTTCCGCGTCCACCGAGTCCGTCGCCGCGCACGGCGACCACGGGGTGCCCTCCGGGTCGCCGGGGGACGGCGCTGGTCCCGAGGCCGAAACCGGGGAACGCGACGCGTCCGGCTGAGAAATGCCGCCGCGAAAAGGTGCAGGAAAAGGGGCCCACCGGGAAAACGAGTAGTGAAACCCCGGTGGGCCGTCCCTACCCTCGCTAGGAATTATGGACGACCGGAGGGGGTGTGCGCGAGGGTTTGATGGAACCCTTGTGGGTTTTCCTTCCTGGGATCGCCCGAACGGGGGCGAAGGAGACAAGTCTCCGTTCGCGCACCCTGGGAGGATCGGTGTCGAATGTCGGGGCCGTGACCCCTCGGATCCCGTGCCTCCGCCTTACCCGCGGTGACGCACATCGGGACCTCCGTCCCGAACGGGGTCGGGTTCCTGTTTCTCGGAGTCTCGGGACCATGGTCGAGATCCGCGCGCGTTGCTCGGTTCGACGGTCGCGAGGACCCGTGCGGCCGATCCCGGATCGTGAGACGTGAGAGGCGCGCCGCCGTTCTCACCGGCCTCGACAACAGTGGCCGAGCCGTGATCGGGCCTTGACCGGAGGCGACGGGGAACCGGCCACCATGAGTCCGGGCCGGATCCCACGGCCCTCACCCCCCTCACGTCCCGAAAGGCCCCCTCGTGCAGAAGGCCACCCCCGCTCGCGGCCCCGGTCTCGGGCGGAACTTCCACCGGTTCTGGCTGGGAAGCCTGGCCGGCAACCTCGGGGACGGGATGATGCTGATCGCCCTGCCCCTCGCCGCCGCCCTGATCACCGACGACCCTCTGCTGGTCTCCGGGCTGATCGCCTCCCGCTACCTGCCCTTTCTGCTGTTCGGCCTCGCGGCGGGGGTGATCGTGGACCGGGTCGACCGCGTGCGGCTCATGGTGGCCGCCAACCTCGTGCGGACCGGTGCGCTCGTCGCCCTGGCGGTGGGCATCGCCACCGGCCACGCCGGCCTCTGGGTGCTGTACGCGGTCATGTTCATCGTGATGACCGGTGAGGTGTTCCACGACCTCGCCGGCCGGGCCCTCATGCCGGATCTCGCACCGGCCGGCACCATCGACCGGGCCAACGGGCGGATCGAGGGCGGTCGCACCGTCACCCAGGACTTCGCGGGGGGACCGCTCGCCGGTTTCCTCTTCGCGATCGCCGCGTTCGCGCCCATCGCGGTCAACGCCGGTGCCTACGCCCTCGGTGCCCTGGTCCTGCTCGGCCTGCCCCTGGCGGTCCGCCGTGTCCCCGGCCACGAGGAGCCTGGCACCGTGCGGGCCTCGCCCCTGGCCGACCTGCGGGAGGGGTTCGCGTTCGTCTTCCGGGGCAGCTCCCTCGGCCCGATCCTCCTGTTCAATCTCGCGCTCAACACGGCGTTCACCGCGTTGATGGCCGTCATGGTGCTGATCGCCCAGGATCACTTCGGTGTTCCCGCCGCCCTGTACGGGGTGTTCCTGGGGTCCTCCGCCGTGGGCGCGCTCCTGGGCGCGACCACCGTCGGCCTTCTCGTCGCCCGTGTCGGCCGGTTCCGCCTGGAGCTGGTCCTCATCAGCGCCACCGGGCTGTGCTTCCTCGCCTTCGGGGCGGCCCCCGACGCCTACGTCGCCATGGCGGCCTGGATGCTCCTGGGTTACGTGATCACCTCCTCCAACATCGTGATGCTCGGCGCCATCCAGCTCATCGTCCCGGGCCACCGGCTCGGCCGGGTGATGTCGTTCGTCCAGGTGTCGGGAACCGCCTTCGGCCCGGTGGCGGCCCTGCTCGCCGGTGCTCTGGGCCGGGTGGAGCTCCACTACGTGCCCCTCGCCTCGGGTGTCCTGGTGCTGGTCTCCCTGGCCTTGGCCGCCCCCGCGCTGCGCCGCGTGGTCACCGAGGCCGACCGGATCGAGACCGCACGGATCGCCGACGGCGCCGACCGACACGAGGGGTGACCACTCCCGGCCGGCCTGTTCGCGCCTTCGACGCCTCCCGCGCCGGGGGTGGGAGCGTTCCGAGGGGTGGCCGGCGGACACCGACCGAGCCCTCGGGGAGCCCCGAGTGGCGGACGCCGCCGGCCGACCAGGACCGGGCCGGCGTGTGGTGGGCGCTTCCCCACACGCCGGCCCGGGTTCCGCGCGGCGCGCACCGGTCCACCGGCACACGGCCCGGGGCGACACGGAGCGCTCACGGAGCGACCGCCGGAGCCGCGTCGATCGGTGCCGTGCCCGTGCGAGCCGGGCGTGAGAGGGCCGGAACGGGCCCGAGAGACACAGGGAGATCGACCATGAAGTACATGCTGATCATGCGGGCCACCGAGAAGGGCTACGCGCGGATGAGCGAGTTCGACTTCGACGAGATGCTGGAGACGATGGGCCGGTTCAACGAGGAACTCGCCGAGGCCGGTGTGCTGCTCGCCGCGGAGGGCCTGCGGGGGCCCGAGGAAGGTGCCGTGGTCGACTACGCCTCCGAGCCGCCGACGGTGACCGACGGTCCCTATGGCGGGGCCAAGGAGCTGTTCGGTGGCTTCTACCTGTTGAACGTCGCCTCCAAGGAGGAGGCGGTCGACTGGGCCCGGCGGATGCCCGCTGCCGGTTCGGGGTTCAAGACCGAGATCCGTCGGGTGAGCACCATCGACGAGTTCCCGCAGGACAACCCGTGGATCAAGAAGGAACGGGAGTGGCGCGAGGCGCACGGTCAGCTCTGACCGGTCGCCGCGGCGGGGCGGCGAGTGAATCCACCCTTCGGGAGGTCGACGCCTCGGACCGGTGGAGGACCCGGACCGAGGGATCCGGGGTCGGGTGACCGTTCGGCGAGGTCACGCGGCCCCGGAGCCCGGCCGGCCGTCGCCGCGGGCCACGCGACCGTCCCGTACCGGAGCGCGGGATCGACGCGGCGGTCCGCGCGGACACCGATCCGGGAAACGTCGATACGCCACCGCGTCCCGCCGGCCGCGCCGCCGGGCCCGCGCTCTCCACGTCCCGGCGGGGCCGCCCGCGCCGGGGCGACCCCCGCCGGCTCAGCCGCGCAGACGTTCGGCGGACCGGGGCCCGGTCGGCTCGTCGCCGGGGAGGCCTCCATGGTCGTCCTCGGCGCCGGCGCCCACGGAGGTCGGTGCGCCACCGGTTCCGGTGGACCCGACCCCGTGCCGCTCTTCCTCGGCGCGGATCCGACGCTCACGGAGCAGCCTCTCCCATCGACGCCGCGTCGCCACCGTGTCCGGGTGGTCGGGGCCCAGCACCCGGCGACGGTCCCGCCACACGAGTTCCAGCTCCCGCGCCGCCCGTGCGGGCTCGCCGGCCCGCGCCCGTCGGCACGCGAGGTCGTGTCGACAGCGCAAGGTCGCGGGGTCGTCGGCGCCCGACACCTCCGCGTGGACGCCCGCCAACCGCTCCAGGTCCTCGACGGCGCCGCGCGCGTCACCGGCCGCTCCGCGCCAGTGAGCGAGATTGTGCAGGGTGATGAGCGTGCTCGGGTGGTCGGGGCCCAGCCGCGCGCGTTGCTCCTCGAGCAGCCGTCGCGCGTCGGCGGCGGCTCCGATCGGATCGCCGGCGTCGGCGCGGCACAGGGTCAGGGCACCGCGGACGCAGAGGACCTCCGGCCGGTCCGCGCCCGGCCACCGACGCAGGTCGTGCAGCAGGTGTCGGAAGCGGACCGTGGCACCCGTCAGGTCTCCGGCCCACGCCCGTAGGTAGGCCAGCGAGTACCGGGCGCGCAGGGTGGTCGGCCCGTCGGGGCCCTCCACCACCAGGTGCCGTTCGTAGGTCTCCTCCAGCGCTCTGTGGGACCCCTCCAGGCACATCTCGCGGTAGGGGAGCGGGCCCTCCGCCGCGCCCGCCCACAGGGGCGTGCGCGTACGGAACAGCAGGGGGTGCGGCTCGACGTCCCACAGTGAACCCTCCGGGGCCCGGGCGCGCAGGGTCTCGGTACTGGCGAGGAGCCGCCACTCCAGGGGCGCGCCCCGGCAGGTGTCCGGCCACACGGTCATGAGCCCGTCGGCCGCGGTGCGCACGCTCTCCTGCCCGGGTGGGACGTGGGGGTGGTCGTGGGCGGCGATCACCAACGGGGTGTCCCGGGTGATCAGGTGCAGGCGTTCCAGGGACGCCAACGCCAGCCGGACCTCGTGTTCGGCCAGCCGGCGCGGTGGGTAGACGCGCCGCCCGAGGTGGGTGCGGAACGGGCGGGACACCAGGACCTGCTCGGGCGCGGCCAACGGGCTCAGCAGGGAGATCAGGCCCATGAGGGGGCGGGCCACGCCGATCGGCCGGTGGCGGTCGGCGCGGGCGAGGGCGGGTTCGCGAGCGTCCCGTGAGTCGGCGATCAGCTCCAGGTAGGCGGCGCAGGAGGTGCGTCGGTCCGCCATGTACGCCACGGCCTGGCCCAGAGCGAGCGGGTGCCGGTCGAGGACCTCCGCGAGAGCGGTGAGCTCGGTGAGCGTGTGCGGGACACGGGCCTCGGTGAGGGCGGCGCGCAGGTACCCGCGGGCCTCGGCCTCGGTGAAGGGGCCCACCTCGACCACGGGTCGGTGGCCCGGCGAGAGGTCCGCGCGGGAGAGGCGGGTCGTGACGATCATCCGGCCCCGGTCGTGCCCGGTGGCCGGCCACAGGTCGGCGCACGCGTCCGGGTCGGTGAGGTGGTCCCACACCACCAGTCGGCGCCGTTCCACGCCCTGCGGTGGCTCGCTCCACCAGGACAGGAACCGTCCGGCGGCCAGTTCGGGGTCGTCGGGGCAACGGTCGAGCAGACGACGGGCCGCGTGGGCGTAGGCGAAGACGACCCCGTCCCGGGACGTGGCGTCGGCCCAGACCACCAGGGCGTCCGGAGCGGCGGACAGCAGGGCGCGGGCGTGGTGGGCCGCCGCCTGGGTCTTGCCCGTCCCGGCCGACCCCGTGAGCACCTGCTCCTCGTCGAGCGGCGGATGGTGCTCGCGCGGTTGGAAGTGCGCGACCGGTTCGGGGATGGGAACGGGTCCGTTCTTGTCGCCGTGTCGGGGAGCCAACAGCCACACCCTTCCCAGGGTTAGGGGGTTTCGGTCGATCCAGTTCCCCTCACGCAGGGGAGTCAATCCCATCGTTTTTGTTAGCCCAGGTCGCCGAGTCGGCGTGCCCGAAACGTGACCGAAAACGGACGGGAGGGGCGATCGAGCACCCCGAAGCCGGGACATCCGCGCGTCCCCCTCCGTGTGGCCCCGTCCGCGTCCCTGCGTCGCGCGGTCCACGCCCCGGTTCCGGTCGGTGCCGTCATGCCCGTGCGGCCGGTGCGTGGCCCTGGGGACGGGCCGGCGCGCGCCGACGGCCGTGTTCGCCGCCGGGGGAGGGGTTCCGTGGCGGTCCACGGCGTCGACGCCGACCCACGGGACGGCCGGGCACGGGCGAGCGCGCCGAACCGCGCGGGGGCGCACGACCGGGCGGCCCGGCCCCGGGCGGTCGGTCGCCGCCTGACCGCACCCGGCCACGCCGAGCCACGCCGGGGCTCTGGTCCCCCGACCTCACCCCGGAGTAAGAAAGGCGCATGACCGTCCAACGGGAGCGCCGGGAGCGCCTTCTCGGTGCCATCCGGCTCGTCCGCGTGCTCTACCAACAACTCGCGGCGACCGCCGAGGACGGCTCACCCGAGCAGGCCGACTACGAACGCGGCGTGCTCTTCTACGTCGATGTCGAACGCCGCGCCCACCTGTTCGGTGAGGAGGCCCGGGACGTGGTGCTGCGCGAGTATCCGCTCCTGGCCGAGGAGTTGTCCGTACTGCTGCGCCGACGCGGCGAGCGCGCTCTGAGCACACGTGAACGGGAACTCGTCGTTCGCCGCCGCCGGATCGCGCTGACCCCGGTCGCGCCGCGACGGCGGGAGCCGGGAGAACACCCCCGGGTGTGGTTCCTGGGCGGCCAGCCGGGCGCGGGCAAGGCCTCACTGCGGGAGGTGCTGCGCGACCGGTCGGGGGCTCCCGGCACCGTGGTGTACGACCCGGTCGACGACGTCGAGGCCCACCCGCTGTTCGCGCAGATCTTCGCCGACGACCACCTCGCCGCGGCGCGTGTGGCCGCCGACGACCTGGACCCCGCGCTCGCGCGCGCGTGTCTGGAGCACATCCGTTCCGGCCCCTATGACGCCGTGGTGGTGGACCCGCTCGGCGACCTCGACGGCGCGCGTCGGCTCGTCCGTCCCTTCGCGGAGGCCGGTTACCGCGTGGGCGTGGTCCTGGTGGCGGTCCACGACTCGGTCAGTCTCCTGGGACTGGCACGGAGGTTCCAGCGCGGGTTGGCGGAGCAGGGGTTCGCCCGCTGGGTGGATCCGGAGGAGCACCATCGCGCGTACACGGCCCTGCCCGCGGTGGTGCGGGGCCTGGAGGAGGATCCGGCGGTGCACGCCGTTTGCGTCGTCGACCGGGACGCGAGCGTCGTCCACCGTAACCACCGTGCGGCCGACGGGGCGTGGGCGTACCCGCCCGGCGCGGCGGAGGCCCTGATCGCCGAACGGGATCGACCCCCCACCGAGGCGGAGACGGCCCGTTTCCACGCGGAGTTGACCGCGCTGCGGTCCCCCTCCGATGACGGCGGCCCCGAAGGCTGAACGGCGCGTCCGCGGGAACCCGGGTTCACGACGGGATGCGCCCCGCTCCGCCTCAGGCGCACGATCTCGGAGAGCGGTCCGATCCGCCGCCCCGGGGCGTTCCGAAGGGCGTACGCGGCCGTCCCGTCGCGGCCGGGCCGACGGCGCCCCCTCACTCCCTGACGATGGTCTGGGCGAGGTCCCGGCGTTCGTCGGGGTACTCCAGGCGCAGCGCCTCGGCCACGATGCGCAGGTCCCGCTCACCGGTGGTGCCCAGCGGCTGCACGGAGGCGATGGCCCCGTCCGACAGCCGCGCGCGCACCTCCGCCGGGGCGCCGCGCCGGGGTTCCCGCGCGCCACGGTGCACCCACACCAACCCACTCTCCTCCAGACACTCCACGCCCGTGAAGTCGCAGTCGGCGAGCACGCCCCGTCGGTTCTGTTCACTGGACCAGCTGATCACGTGCACGCCCCCGGAGTCCTCACCTCCGCGCACGTAGGTGACCCGCAGTCCCTCACGCACCTCGTGCACCCGCACCGGCGACCATCCGCGATGGTCCAGGACGGCGATCCGGTACTGGAAGTCCTGGACCTGGGCGAGCGAACGCTGGTCCGCGTACTTGTCCCGCATCACCTCGGAGGCCAGGGGCAGCATCGCCAGGGCCGCCACCGCCACGGCCAGACCGGGAAGCACACCCGGTCGCCAGGGGGCCGGAGTCCGGAACGTGAGCGTGCAGGCGCCCATGGCGACGGTGGTCACCAGCGCGGTGACCGCCGCGGAGTTCGCGGCGATACCGCCGGGCAGCGGGGTGAACGAGGGGGCGAGCAGCGCCAGCGTCACCGGCACGGCCAAGGCCGTGCCGACCACCAGCGCCGCCGTCGCCGTGGCGTACGCGAAGCCCGTACGCGCCAGCCATCGACGGGCCAGCGACCACATGATCAGGATGCCGCCGACCGCGACCGGGGTGAGCACCAGGGCCCCGAGGCTCACGCCGCTCAGGGACAGGGCGCGCTGGATGTTCCAGACCCCGATGGGGAACAGCGCCATGGTCGGGGCCGCCACCAGGCACAGCACGAGGATCGAACCGACCGCGGCGATCCGAGATCGGTCCGTGTTCGCGCGTGGTGGGACACCATTCATCAAACCCGGACCATCCTCCTGGCGGAAGGGCCACGTTACGCCTCTTGGTGCCGGGGCGCCAGATGAGCCGCCCGGGGATCGGCCGAGACCGCGTCTCTCAGCGGCCCAAACGCCGCACGTAGGGGCGGCGGGCCGCGTCGAACTGCGCCCACTTGGGGTCGAGCTGGGTGCGCAGTTGGATCTTCCCCTCGGGCCAGTCCATGAGCGCGGTCTCGAACTCGGGCAGCACCCCGGACTCCGGGTCGAGGTAGTAGACGTACATCCGTTGCCCGGAGCCGGTCTGCTGCATGAACAGGGCGCCGTTGTCGCCGAGGATCCCGGCGATCCGGGCCTCCAGTTCGGCGAGGGCCGTGGTGGAGGTGTCCTGGGGCAGCCGGTCCGCGTCGGCGTGCGTGTAGGGCGCCAGTACCTGCACGAACAGCGACAGCGCGGGGAAGTCGCGACGGGTCACGGGGTGGCGGAGCAGGATCTCCACCGCGCCCTGCAACGGCAACCGGCCGTGCAGGGTCACCCACCCGTCGGTGCCGCCGAGCAGGTCGCCCATCTGCTTGGCGACGGCCGGCATGGAGGTGGGCGAGAGCGGGTCCAGGGGGCGTTCGTCGAGGGGGGCGACCCGGCCCACCCAGCGCACCACCTCGTCCTCGCCCAACGCCAGCAGGGTGACGTGGTCGGCCAGGGCCTGTCGGGTCTCCGTCGACAGGAACATGTTGTCGGGGTGGTACACGCCCACGTCGATCCTGCCGTTGCCCTGGTCGACGCGCATCGACACGGACACGTGCGACAGGTCGAGTTCGTGGTCGTCCCAGCGCACCGTGGTCGAGAGCCGGTCATGGTCGGCCGGAAGGACCGGCCGGAAGATCCACTGGGCGTCCTCGGGGGCCGAACGGGACCATCTCTCGGACAGGACGCGCGCGTCCTCGGAGGCTCCCGGGCGGAGCGTCATCGCGTAGGCGGGCGCGTTCGTGAACCTGGAGGGGTCGTCCAGCGCGGCGAGCTGTTCCAGCAGCTTGGCGGGGTCGATGTCGGTCGACAGGTCCATGTCGTCGAGTCCGCCGCTCTGGGGCTCGGGGGCCTTGCCGACCTCCCAGTCCAGGTCCGGATGGATCGCTCGGAGCAGCGTGGTGACCTTCTCGGACACCTCGGCCGGGACGGGCGTGTCGGAGTCCACGGACTCGGCCAGCGCCGAGCGCACGGAGGACCATGCGTCCCAGAACGCGGTCACCGCGGCGGTGGCCGCGGAGGCTGCGGAGTCGGTGGAGTCGTTGGAGCGGCGACGACGGAACAGAGCCATGTGTCGATTTTCGCAGAAACCGACGAGTACCTCCGCCGTCCCCGTGCGCATACCCTGGACACCACTATGACTTTGCGTGTACTGGCCGCCATGTCCGGCGGGGTCGACTCCGCGGTCGCCGCCGCCCGCGTGGCCGAGGCGGGATACGACGTCACCGGCGTCCACCTGGCCCTTTCCAAGAACCCACAGTCCTACCGCACCGGCGCCCGTGGCTGCTGCACGGTGGAGGACTCCCACGACGCCCGCCGCGCGGCGGACGTCATCGGCATCCCCTTCTACGTATGGGACATGTCGGAGGAGTTCGACCGGGAGGTGGTGCAGGACTTCGTCGCCGAGTACGAGGCCGGCAACACCCCCAATCCGTGCCTGCGCTGCAACGAGAAGATCAAGTTCGAGGCCGTGCTGGACCGCGCGGTCGCGCTGGGCTTCGACGCCGTGGCCACCGGCCACCACGTGCGCAAGCTCGACGGACGTCTGGTGCGCAGCGTGGACGAGGCCAAGGACCAGTCGTACGTGTTGGGCGTGCTCGACGCGGAGCAGCTGGAACACGCGATGTTTCCGCTGGGCGACTGCACCAAGGAGGAGGTGCGCGCGGAGGCGGAACGGCGCGGGCTGTCGGTGGCGGACAAGCCCGACAGCCACGACATCTGCTTCATCGCCGACGGTGACACCGCCGGGTTCCTCAACCGTCGGCTGGGGGAGAAGCCCGGGCCGATCCAGGACGAGGAAGGCAACGTGGTCGGCTCTCACCGTGGATCGCACGCCTTCACCATCGGCCAGCGCAAGGGCCTGGGGCTGGGCGGGGCTCCGGACCCGCGCTACGTGCTCTCCATCGAGCCGGTGAACAACACGGTGACCGTGGGCCCGCGTGCGTCGCTGCGGGTGGACGAGATCGTGGGACGCCGGCCGATCTGGAGTGGTGGCGCGCCGCTCACCGCGCCGACCGAGTGCCACGTGCAGTTGCGTGCGCACGGAGAGGTCTACCCGGCCACGGTGTGGCAGCGGGAGACGGACGAGGGGCCCGAGCTCCTGGTCCGCTTGGCCGAGCCCGCCCAGGGTGTGGCCTCCGGCCAGGCCGTGGTGGTCTACGACGGCGACACGGTGCTGGGGTCGGCGACCATCGCCGCCACGTCGCGCGCCGACGCCCGACCGGTCGACGTCTGACGTCGCGTCGGTCACGTCGAGGCCACCAATCGGGTTCTGCGACCTTCGCCTCTTGCCGAACTTAGGTTAGGCAATGCAAAGTTGGTGGGGTCGAGGTCAGTAAGGGGTCGTTCCATGCCGCAGTTCGCGTTCCTTGAGGGTCAACCCTTCTGGGTCGTCTACGTCACCCTGCTCGTGGTGATCCTCCTGCGCGCCCCCGCCACCTACCTGCTCGGCCGCGGCATCGGCGCGGGGGTCAACCGGGGGCGGATCGGCGCACGCCTGGGCCCCAGACTGGACGCGGCCAAGGCGCGCATCGACCGCTACGGCGCCCCGGTGGTCACGCTCGGCTTCTTCACCGTGGGCATGCAGACCGCCATCAACTTCTCCGCCGGGGCGGTGCGCATGCGCTTCCCCGTCTACTTCGCCGCGGTGTTCGTCGGCGGGTTGGCCTGGGCGGGCCTGTGGGGCACGGTCATCTCCGGGCTCGTCGGCACCTGGTTGGTGCTGTTCCTCAACTCGCCCTGGACCGCGATGGGCGTCGCGGTCCTCGCCCTGCTGGTCGTCACCGTCCTGGTCCTGCGCCACCGCCGACAGCGGGCCGGGGCCGACGAGGACGACGCACCCGCCTCCGCGCGGGAGGAGCAGGCCCCCGCCGAGGCCGCCTGAGCCGCCGTCGTCGTCCGGGCGGCGACCACCCCGGCCCGTGGCCCGACGGTCGTCGAGCGACCCCTACGGTGGTGCCATGCGTATTGCGACGGACGCGGTCCTGTTCGACATCGACGGCACACTCGTGGACTCCACCCCCGCGGTGGAGCGCACCTGGCGCCTGTGGGCGGAGGCCCACGGCGTCGACCCCGACGCGGTCCTGGCGGTCTCCCACGGTCGACGCTCGGAGGACACCATCGCCCTGTTCCTGCCCGACGACCGGGTCCAGGACGCCGCCGACGAGCTGGAGGAACTCGAACTCGCCGACGTGGACGGGGTGGTGGCCCTGCCGGCCACCGGGGAGTTCCTCGGCGCCCTGCCCGACCACCGTTGGGCGGCCGTGACCTCCGGCGGACGCCGGCTCATGCGCACGCGCCTGGCCACCGCCGGTCTGCCCGTCCCCGGAGTCCTCGTCGCCGCCGAGGACGTGAGCGTCGGCAAGCCCGACCCCCAGGGCTACCTCAAGGCCGCCGCCGCGCTCGGATACGCCCCCGAACGCTGCCTGGTGGTGGAGGACGCGCCCGCCGGGATCCGGGCGGGAGTGGCCTCCGGAGCCACCGTCCTGGCCGTGGCCACATCGCACGAACGGTCCGCGCTGGAGGGCCTGGGCGCCGTCGCTGTCGTCGACGACCTCACCTCCTGCGCACTGGAGACCACCCCCGACGGCGCGGTGCTCACCCTGCGCTGAACCCGTGTTGCTCTAACCTTGGGCAACGTGAGTCAACAGCAGCCCTACCCCTGGCCCTCCGCGTCCGCCACCGGCGTCGGTTCCTGGCCCGGTGAGGACCCCGACGAGGCCATGCGCACCGTCCTCGGCGAACTCCCGGACCTGCCGCACCTGCCCGAACTCCCCGGGCGGGGCGCCGGCGCCGACATGATCGGCCGCACCGCCGGACTCCTGGTCGAACTCCCGGTGGAGGTCCAACCCACCGGATGGCGGGTGGCGGACACCCCCGGCCGTGACCTGGCCCGCGCGGGCGGTTTCCTCGCCTACGACCTCGACGCCCTCACCGAGCACGCCCACACCTACGAGGGATCGCTGAAGATCCAGGTGGCGGGGCCGTGGACCATGGCGGCGTCGGTGGAACTGCGCAACGGTCAGCGGCTGGTCTCCGACCCCGGAGCCGCACGCGACCTCGTCGAGTCGCACCTGGAGGGGGTGCTCGCGCACCTCGCCGACGTGCGCACCCGTGCGCCCCACGCCCGCGTGATCGTGCAGGTCGACGAGCCGTCGCTGCCCGCGGTGCTGGTGGGGTCGCTGCCCACCGCCAGTGGGTACGGATTGCTGCCCGCCGTCGACCGGGTCCGGGTGGAGACGGTGCTGCGCTCCCTGTTCGCCGCGCTCACCGAGGCGGGCGCGGTGCCCGCCGTGCACTGCTGCGCCCCGTCGGTCCCCGTCGACCTGCTGCGCCGCAGCGGCGCCGGCGCCATCGGCCTGGACGCGCACGTGATCGGCCGCGACCACGACGAGATGATCGGCACCGCGGTGGAGGACGGCGTGGGCTTCATGCTCGGCGTCGTGCCCTCCGTGGACGGCCCGGAAATGTCGGACCCGGCGCGTAACGTCGACCCCGTACGCGAGCTCTGGAACCGGTTGGGGTTCGGACCCGACCTGCTGTCCCGCGCGGTGGTCGCCACGCCCTCCTGCGGGTTGGCGGGCGCCTCGCCCCGGCACGCCAGAGCGGCCCTTCGCGCCGTCCGAGACGGGGCCCGCGTCCTGCGGGACGAGCCTCGCACGTAGCCCGACCTCCCCTGGACACCACACCCCCCACGAGAACAACCAGAAAGGCTGCAGTGAGCGCGCCCGACAACACCACCGTCCCTGACGAGGAACGCGCCCGGCACGCCGAGTTGTGTCGTGAGCTGGACGACCACAGCTACCGGTACTACATGGGCGCACCGATCATCTCCGACGCCGAGTACGACACGCTCATGCTCGAACTCCGCGACATCGAGGACCGGCATCCGATCCTCATCACCCAGGACTCGCCCACCCAGAAGGTCGGGGCGCCGATCAGCGTCGACTTCGCCGAGGTCGAGCACCTGGTGCGGATGGAGAGCCTGGCCAACGCCTTCGACTTCGAGGAGCTCGACGCCTGGGCCGATCGAGCGTCGGCCGAGGTACCCGTCGACGCCTACCTGTGCGAGCTGAAGATCGACGGACTGGCCGTGGACCTGGTCTACGAACAGGGCCGCCTGGTGCGGGCCGCCACCCGCGGCGACGGCCGGGTGGGTGAGGACATCACCCTCAACGTGCGCACCATCGGTGTGGTCCCCGAGCGCCTCGACGAGAGCGTGCGCCCCGCCCCCGCGCTGCTGGAGGTGCGCGGCGAGGTCTTCCTGCCGGTCGAGGACTTCCAGCGGCTCAACGCGCGCATCGCCGACGAGGGGAGCCACGCGCCGTTCGCCAACCCGCGCAACGCCGCCGCCGGTTCCCTGCGCCAGAAGGACCCGCGGGTGACGGCCACCCGGCCGCTCACCATGATCCTGCACGGGGTGGGCGCCTACACCCCGGCGGCCGACGGTGGCGAGGAGGTCGTCTTCACCAGCCAGTCGCAGGCCTACCGGTTGCTGGGGGAGTGGGGGCTGCCGCTCAGCGACCGCTACAAGGTGCTCGGCACGATGGCCGGGGTCCGCGACTACGTGGCCTTCTACCAGGAACACCGGCACGACCCCGCCTACGAGATCGACGGCATCGTCATCAAGGTGGACGACTTCGCGCTCCAGCGCAGGCTCGGTTCCACCAGCCGGGCACCACGGTGGGCGGTCGCCTACAAGTACCCGCCCGAGGAGGTCACCACCAGGCTGGTCGACATCAAGGTGGGTGTAGGGCGCACCGGGCGGGTCACCCCGTACGGCGTCATGGAACCGGTGGTGGTCGCGGGCTCGGAGGTGGAGTTCGCGACCCTGCACAACGCCCAGGAGGTGGCCCGCAAGGCGGTGCTCATCGGCGACGTCGTGGTGCTGCGCAAGGCCGGCGACGTCATCCCCGAGATCGTCGGTCCGGTCACCGACCGCCGCGACGGCTCCGAACGCGCGTTCGTCATGCCCGAGCACTGCCCCGAGTGCGGCACGAAGCTGGGGCAGCAGAAGGAGGGCGACGTCGACCTGCGCTGCCCCAACGCCCGCTCCTGCCCGGGCCAGCTGCGCGAACGCGTCGCCTTCATCGCCGGACGCAAGGCCCTGGACATCGAGGCCCTGGGGTACGTGGCGGCCACCGCGCTCACCCAGCCGCTGGAACCGTCCGAGCCGCCGCTCCGGGACGAGGGGGACCTGTTCGACCTCACCGTCGAGCAGCTGCTGCCGATCCGCACCCACGTGTTGGACCCGGACACCACCGAACCCAAGACCGACCCCAAGACCGGAGAGCCCAAGGTCGTCTCCTTCTTCGCCAATCTCAAGGGCGAACCGAAGAAGACCGTCGAGAAGCTCTTCGACCAGTTGGAGGAGGCCAAGAAGAAACCGCTGTGGCGGGTGCTCGTCTCGCTGTCCATTCGGCACGTGGGTCCGCGCGCCGCCGAGGACCTGGCCCGGCACTTCCGGTCGATGGACGCGATCCGCGACGCCACCGAGGAGGAGCTCGCGGCGGTGGACGGCGTCGGCCCGACCATCGCCCGGTCCGTGCACGCGTGGTTCCAGGTCGACTGGCACGCCGAGATCGTCCGTAAGTGGGCGGCGGCCGGTGTCCGCATGGAGGACGAGGGCCAGGCCCTCGGGTCGCGCCTGCTCGAAGGGGCGACGGTGGTGGTCACCGGGTCCCTGGAGGGGTTCACCCGTGACGGGGCCAAGGAGGCCATCGCCGAGGAGGGCGGTCGGGCCACGGGCTCGGTCTCCAAGAAGACGTCGTTCGTGGTGGTGGGCGACGCACCCGGCTCCAAATACGACAAGGCCGTGAAGTTGGGCGTTCCGGTGCTGGACGAGGCCGGGTTCCGCATTCTGCTGGAACAGGGCCCCGAAGCGGCCGAGAACGTGCGTATCAACCCGCCGGAGGAGTCGAAGGACGACGTGGCCGACGAACAAATTGGTTAACGCATAGTTCATGCCGTACGACAGTTGGTGACGAAAGCCCGTAAGCTGGGCGCCAACTCCCCGGATACGGACCTGGCCGTATCCGGGTTTACGGTCATGAAGCTCGAGGACACGGATGAAGGATCCCATCGGTACCCGTGACATCGGGCCGCGTGTCGGAACCCCGCTGTGGCTCTACATGGTGGGGGCCACCGCCGCGGGTGCGTTCCTTCTCGGTGTCTCCGTCCTCGGCCTCGGCCCGGACCAGCTGTTCCTGCACGCGCGGGAACCTCTGGTCTGGGTCATGCTGTGCATGGTGGTGCTGGGCGAGCTGAGACCCATCGCCATGCCGGGCCAGGCCCCCGGTTCCGGGGCGCCGACCTCGCTGCCCTTCACCTTCGCCCTCGTCATCTTCTACGGCCTGCCCATCGCCGCGCTCGTCCAGTGCACGGCCACGGTCGTCGCCGGGGTGGTCCGCACCCACGCGGCGCACCGAACCGCCTTCAACGCCGCCCAGTACGTACTGTCCCTGGGGGTGGCCGACGCCGTCCTGCGCCTGGTCATGCCGGGCATCATCACCACCCCCGGGGTGCCGGTCGGCGGCGAGATCGCCGCCGTCGCCCTGGCCGGGGCCGCCTCCTTCACGGTCAACCGCATCCTGGTCCTGTGCGCCGTGGCCATGCACGAGCGGGTGCCGCTGCGCCAGGTGATGTTCAAGGGGCTGCGCCAACAGATCCTCGTCTCGATGGTCCTGCTCAGCCTCGCCCCGCTCATCGTCATCGCGATGACCCACTCGGTGCTGTACGTGCCGCTGTTCGCCTTGCCCCTGGGCGCCCTCTACACCAGCTCCCTGCTGTTGGTGAAACGCGATCACCAGGCCAACCACGACGAACTCACCGGGCTGGCCAACCGTAAGCTCCTCACCGTCCGCTCCCGTCGGGAGATCGTGCGGGCCCACCAGAACGGCGCCCGCGTCGGTCTGCTCCTGCTCGACCTGGACCGTTTCAAGGAGGTCAACGACACCCTCGGCCACCCCACCGGCGACCGACTCCTGCAGACGCTCGCTCACCGGCTCACGCACAGCGTGCGCCCCAACGACCTCGTGTCCCGACTGGGCGGGGACGAGTTCGCGATCCTGCTGCCCCAGGTCCGCGACACCGAGTCCGCGCGCGAGGTGGCCCTGCGCCTACGCGGCGCCCTCGCCGAACCGGTGCGCCTGGACGGCATGGACTTCGACCTCCAGGTCAGCACCGGCATCGCCCTGTACCCCGACGACGCCACCGATTTCGAGTCGCTCATGCAGCGGGCCGACGTCGCGATGTACGTCGCCAAGTCCGACCGCACCGGCGTGGAGAGCTACGACCCCGGCAAGGACCGCAACTCCACCGCACGCCTGAGCATGTACAGCGAACTGCGGCGGGGGCTCGCCGAAGGCGCGCTGGAGATGCGCTACCAACCCAAGATCGGACTGGCCGACGGCCTGCCCGTCGGTTTCGAGGCCCTGGCCCGATGGCGGCATCCGGCCCGCGGCCTGCTCACCCCCGACGAGTTCCTTCCGGTCATCGAGCACTCCAACCTGTTCCGCGCCTTCACCGCCCAGGTACTCGACATCACCCTCGCCCGGTCGGCCCGCTGGCACGCCGAGGGCCTCAGCCTGCCGGTGTCGGTGAACCTGGGGGTGCGCGAACTCCTGTGCCCCGACCTGCCCGAGACCGTCGCCGCGGCCCTGCGCGAGCACGGGGTGGCCGCCGAACGGCTGGTCCTGGAGGTCGGCGAACAGACCCTCATCGCCGACCCCGAGGCCGCGACCGCCGCGGTCGAGCGGCTGCGCGGACTCGGCGTGGGTCTGGCCCTGGACGACTTCGGTACCGGGCACTTCACCCTCGCCCAACTGGTCGGACTGCCCCTGGACGAGGTGAAGATCCACGAATCGTTCACCGCGCGCCTGGCGGACGGCGACTCGCACGGCCACACCGTGGTGCGCGCCTCCATCACCCTGGTCCGGGCCCTCGGCATGCGCGCCACCGCCGAGGGCGTGAGCACCGCACCGTTGGCCGAGGCCGCGCGGGAGAGCGGCTGCCACGCGGCCCAGGGCCACCACTTCGCCGCACCCATGGACCCTCGCGAGGTCCTGCCCTGGTGGTCCGCCCACGGCACCGAGAACTCGACCCGCTCACAGTGATCTCGCAGGCCGAGGTGTCATCGGCCTCAGGTGCCGGGGAACCGGACCGCCTCATGGGTCGGGGCCAATAGGATTGGGCTGATCACCCGTCCGCCGAAGAAACGGTTCTCAACTGATGACCGCCATCACCCGCGATGAGGTCGCGCACCTCGCCCGGTTGTCGCGGCTGGCGCTCGACGAGAGCGAGCTCGACACGCTCGCCGCCCAGCTCGGTGACATCCTCACCGCCGTGGCCAAGGTGCAGGAGGTCGCCCAGGGCGACATCCCGCCGAGCTCGCACGCCCTGCCGCTGACCAACGTCTACCGCCCCGACGAGGCCCGGCCCGGCCTCACCCCCGAGCAGGCCCTGGCCGGAGCGCCCGCGGTGGAGGACCAGCGTTTCCGGGTCCCGCGGATCCTTGGGGAGGAAGAGTAGATGAGCGAGGTCATCGGTCTCGGCGCCGCGGAACTCGGCGCCGCCATCAAGACGGGCGAGGTCTCCTCCGAGGAGGCCACCACCGCCTATCTCGACCGCATCGCGACGGTCGACGGCGACATCCGGGCGTTCCTCCACGTCGGCCGGGAACAGGCCCTGGAGCAGGCCCGCGCCGTGGACGCCCGGCGGGCCGAGGGCGCCGAACTGGGCCCCCTCGCCGGTGTGCCGGTCGCGCACAAGGACGTGTTCACCACCCGGGACATGCCCACCACCGCCGCCTCCAAGATCCTGGAGGGGTGGCGTCCGCCCTACGACGCCACCGTCACCGCGCGTCTGCGCGAGGCCGGGATGGTCATCCTGGGCAAGACCAACATGGACGAGTTCGCCATGGGCTCCTCCACGGAGAATTCGGCCTACCAGGTGACCCGCAACCCCTGGGACACCACACGGATCCCCGGTGGTTCCTCCGGCGGTTCGTCGGCGGCCGTGGCCGCGTTCGAGGCGCCTCTGGCCACCGGTACCGACACCGGCGGCTCCATCCGCCAGCCCGCCGCGGTCTGCGGCCTGGTGGGCGGCAAGCCCACCTACGGCGGTTCCTCCCGCTACGGGATGATCGCCTTCGCCTCCTCCCTGGACACCCCGGGCCCGTTCGCGCGCAACGTGCTGGACGCCGCCCTGCTCCATGAGGCGTTCTCCGGTCACGACCCGCGCGACTCCACCTCCATCGAGGCCGCGGTGCCGCCGGTGGTCGAGGCCGCCCGCAACGGCGACGTCGAGGGTCTGCGCGTCGGCGTCGTCAAGGAGCTGGACAACGACGGCTTCCAGCCGGGTGTGCGACAGCGCTTCCGCGAGACCGTGGAGCTGCTGGAGTCCCTGGGCGCCAAGGTCGTCGAGGTGTCCTGCCCCAGCTTCGACGCCGCCCTGAGCGCCTACTACCTCATCGCGCCCAGCGAGTGCTCGTCCAACCTGGCCCGTTTCGACGCCATGCGGTACGGCCTGCGGGTGGGCGACGACGGCACGCGCAGCGCCGAGGAGGTCATGTCGCTGACCCGTGCCCAGGGCTTCGGCCCCGAGGTCAAGCGTCGGATCATGCTCGGCACCTACGCGCTGTCCAGTGGCTACTACGACGCCTACTACGGCAGCGCCCAGCAGGTCCGCACGCTCATCAAGCGCGACTTCGACGCCGCCTTCGAGAACGTGGACGTGCTGGTCTCGCCGACCACGCCCACCACCGCCTTCCCGATCGGTGAGCGTTCCGAGGACCCGATGGCCATGTACCTGGCCGACCTGTGCACCATCCCGTCGAACCTGGCCGGGAACGCCTCCCTGTCGGTGCCGTGCGGGCTGGCCCCCGAGGACGGCCTGCCGGTCGGTTTCCAGGTCATGGCGCCGCCGCTGGCCGACGACCGCACCTACCGGGTCGCGGCTGCGGTCGAGCGCGCCCTGACCGGTCGGGACGGCGCGCTCATCGCACGCAGCCCCTACGCCGTGGCCTAGCGTCTGTGCATCGCACCACGGCGGGTCCGCAGGGTTCCCGCCGTGCGGTCGGGCGTTCGCACGTCGGCCGCGACGCCGGCGGACGCCCCGCGCGCACGGCCCGGCTCCGATTCCCGGAGCCGCGGCGGTGAACCGTGGCGGGTGCCGAAGGCCGTTGGTGGGGGACCGGCCGGTCCCGTGACCGGCCCGTGCCGCTCCTCGCGGAGCGCCGGACCGACCGTTCGACCGGTCCCGGACCGGCAGGAGCCCGCGCCCCTCGACGGCCCTGTCGTCCCCGACCCGTCCAGGGCAGGGAGAGCCCTGGGGCGCACGGCCTGGATCGGGCCTACTCGGCCGCTCCGGCCCGGCGTCGGCGGGCCAGGTGCAGGGCCGTGCCACCACCGGTGAGCGCCACCGCGGCCGCGGCGGCCAGGGCGACCAGCGTGCCGCCGGTGAACGGCAGACCGTTGTTGGTGGGCACCGAGGCCTGATCGGCGGCCGGCGACGGGTCGGGCTCGGCGGTCGAGGCCATCTCGGGCGGGGTGCCGCCCGCGGCGTCCCAGGCGACCGTGGCGATCTCCCCGATGAGGATCTCGCTGTCCTCCGCCGTGATGAGCGTCTGGGTGGGTTCGTCGTCGTCCTCACCCTTGAACAGACGGCCGGTCTCCACCGCGGCGGTGGTCTCCAGGACGAGGGTGGCCTCGCCCGCGTCCGCGTCCGCCGGAACGGAGAAGGCCACGACGTCGCCGTCGGACACCTTCTCGACGGTCTCGCCGCTGTCGGCGTCGACCAGGACGACCCCGTCCGGTCCCTCGACGGTCACCGGGATGCTCTCCCCACTGGTCTCCACGGTGAACGCGCCGATGGAGTCCCCGGCCAGCCCCGAGTCCACGTCCGGACTGATCGTGAGCGGTGAGGCCGGTTCGTTCGGCAGGTCCACGGCGTTGTCGATCAGGTGGTGGTAGAGGTGCGTGACGTTGCCCGCGTTGACGTTCACGTCCAGTTCGGGCCCCTTTTCGACCCGTTCCAGGTCGACGCCGTTGCTGAAGTGCCAGATGGCGGCCTGGGTGGCCGTGAGCGCCTCGGACTCGGTGAGTCGGGCCACCTCGGCCTGCTTCTGGAGGTCCTCGACGTCCACCACCGGATAGGAGTTCTTGAGGATCCAGTGCACCTTGCCGGGCTCGGCGAAGTCGCCCTGCCCGGGGTAGTTGTCCCACTGGTCCTCGCGGTACCAGGCGTCCTCGACGAGCCCGGTGCGCACGTCGATGCAGTAGGCGGTGAGCTGTTGGTCGCTCTCCTCCAAGTGGACGTTGAAGGTCGCGGTGGTGGTGTAGGGCTCGCCCTCCATGGTGACGGCGTGCCCGTGCTCGGTGACGCCGGTGTAGCGTCCCTCGACCGAGCCTCGGTAGGGGGTGGTCTCCGCGGTGGCCGGTGTGAACGCCATGAGCACGAAGAGTGCGGCGGTCGCGGTCGCGCGGATCGTGAGCGCTGATGAGGTGCGGAGGGACACGGTGTCACGTCGCTTCCTGGAGGTGTGAAGACGGTGAGGTTTTCACAGCGACGCCCCCCGAACAACGAGATTCGGCGAATGTGGCCGCTATCAGCCAGGTAGGACGTGACGGGTAAACCGATCGTCGCGTTGGGTAATGGGTCGTATGCGAAGGATGTCCTTCGAGGCGCCTCCCGACGCGGAGGATGCGGGGACACGACCCCGGAAACGGCGAGGGCCCGCCCCCGTGACCAGGTCACGAGTGCGGGCCCTCGGGCGTGCGCGCGGCTCCGGATCAGACCTCGGAGGCGTCCGCGGCGGCCTTGCGCTTACGGCTCAGGTACAGCGCGGCGCCGCCGGCGCCCAGGGTGGCGATACCGGCCGCGACCAGGCCGGCGAGCGCGCCACCGGTCACGGGCAGCGTGGGCTCGTCATCCTTGCCCGGGGCGGGCTTGGTGTCCTCGGGCTCGTCGGTCGGGGTCGGCTTCCCGCCGGGCTCCTCCGTGTCCGGGGTGGGCTCCGGGGTCGGCTCCGGGTCCGGGGTGGGCTCCGGCTCCGGCTCGGGCTCGGGGCCGTCCACCGCACCCCAGCTCGCGGAGACCGACGCGGTGACGGTGGCCTCGCCGTCGTCGGCGGTGATGAGGGTCTGCGTCTTGGTCCCATCGCCCTGGAAGAGACGACCGGCGAACACGGTGCTGGTTCCGGTGAGGGTGAAGCCGGCGGTGCCGGGCTCGGCGTCCTCGGGAACGGCGAAGCCGAGGACGTCGCCATCGGTGACGGTCTCGACGAGTTCGCCGGTCTCGACGTAGACCAGCGAGACGCCCTCGGGGTTGTCGGCGGACTCGACCAGCTCCAGTGCTTCGGCGTCGGTGGTGACGGTGAACTCACCGACGATCTCGCCGGCGGTGCCCTCGGCCGTTCCCGGGTCGATCTTGAGGGCGGGCTCGGGCTCGGTGAGGTCCTCGGCGTTGTCGACCAGGTGGTCGTACACGGCCCGGATCCGCGGCTCGATGTTGCGGTCACGGGTCCCGTCGAGACCCGTGAACTCGCTGCCGTTGCTGAAGTGCCAGATGGCGGCCTGGGTGCCGGCGATCGCCTCGGCCTCGGTCAGGCGCGGCTGACCGGCGGCGGTGCGCAGGCCGGCCAGGTCGGTCTTGGGGAAGCCCTGCTGGAGAACGGAGAGCACCTTGCCGGACTGGGCGACGAATTCACCCTCGCCCGGGTAGTCCGCCCAGTCCCCCTCGACGTAGGGAACGGAGCCCATGTCCAGGGGGATCGGCGTCTCCAGGTCGATGCAGTAGGTCCGGAGCTTGCCGCCCTCGGCCAGGTTGAGGTCGAACAGCTTGGTGCCGGATACACCTTCTTCGCCGTTCATCTTGATGGAGATGCCGGACTGGCCCTTGTAGTTGTACGTTGCCTTGGTGCGCTCCGCCTCGTCGGCGGCGGCGGGGGCGGCCATGCCGAAGGCGAGAAGCGCGGCGGCCGCGGTCGGCAGGACGGCGCGACGCACTCGGGGGAGAGTGGAAATCTGAGTCAACGTTGATCCCGGTGATCTCGTAGTGAGCCTGAACGGCATCCGCCGGAAATGGGGATCCGTGTCGGACGGGGGTCGGGCGTGGCCGGGGGCCACGGCCGTCAGGCGGGGGTGCGGCTTCCGGCGCGGAGGTGTAGGGACCTCTGGGGCGGCCGGGAAGGGTCCGCACGCATGAGACGGATGATGCGGACGTTCGGATTACAGGTTTCGGACAACTTTTTTGGGGAATCGCGCGAGATTGCGAAGCATCGTCCGCTACCAGCGCTTTTGTCCGATCACGATTCCGTGATCCGAGCGACACGAAGGGCCCGCCACCCCTCGAACGCGATGTTCGAGGCGGAGACGGGCCCTCCTCACGCGGGACTCACCCGCGAGTGTACGGCGAGAACGCTCAGGCGTCGTCGCCCGCGGCCTCGGTCTTGCGCTTGCGGCTCAGGTAGATCGCCGCGCCGCCGGCGCCCAGGGTGGCGATACCGGCCGCGACCAGGCCGGCGAGCGCGCCACCGGTCACGGGCAGGGTCGGCTGCTCCTCCTTGGGCGGAGCGGGCTTCTCCTCGGGCTCGGTCGGCTCGTCGCTCGGGGTCGGCTCGTCGCTCGGCTCGGGGGTCTCGGACGGCTCGTCGGTGGGCGGCGGCGGGGTCTTGCCACCCTCACCCTCGGTCCACTCGACCCGCGCACCGGCCTGGACGGTGACCTCGTCCTCACCGGCGGTGATGAGGGTCTGGGTCTCCTTGCCCTTGCGCTCGTCCTCGCCCTTGAAGAGGCGACCGACCTCGGTCGTGGTGGTGGCGGAGACGGTGAAGCCCGCCTCGCCCGGCTCGGCGTCCTCGGGGACGGCGAAGCCCACCGTGTCGCCGTCGCCGACGGCGTCGACCTTCTCACCGGTCGCGACGTCGACCAGTTCCACGCCCTCGGGCGCGTCGAGGTCGAGTGTGACCTCGCCCGCGTTGGTGGTGACGGTGAACTCACCGACGACCTCGCCGGCGGTGCCCGCGGCGTGGTTGGGCTCGACCTCCAGGGTGGCGTCGGGCTGCTGCTCGACCGGAACGGCCTCCGCGAGGAGGTGGTCGTACAGGGCGCGGACGTTCTCCTCGGACTCACCGTCCTTGGTGCCCTGGAACTCGTAGCCGTTACTGAAGTGCCAGACCGCCGCCTGGGTGGCCGCGACGGCCTCCTTGACCGTCAGACCCTCGATGCCGGTGGCGCCGGCGATGGTCTCCACGTCCACGTGCGGGTAGGAGTTCTGCAGGACCCAGTTGACCTTGGCGGAGTCGAAGTCGCCCTTGCCCGGGTACTCCTCCCAGTCGCCCTCGACGTAGGAGGTCTTGCGGATGCCCGTGTCGTGGTCGATGCAGTACGTGCGCAGGGTGCTGCCGTCCTCGCGCACCAGCTGGTAGACGCGGGTGACGGTGGTGCCTCCGAGGCCCATGTCGACGGGGATGCCGTCCTCGATGTCGCCCTGGTATTCGGCGCGAATGGCGCCCTCGTAGGGTTCCGCCGGTTCGGCGGCCGCGGGGGCGGAAAGGCCGAAGGCGAGAGCCGCGGCGGCGCCGACGGCGAGAACCGCACGGCCGGCGTTTCGGGGGAGAACAGACTGGCTCACATTGTGTCCCGGTTATCTAGGGGTTACCGGATGGCTCACTCGTGCGGCGAGACCACCGGGTGCGGGGGCGGTCGCGATGGCCGGCGACGGGCAGGGGCCGTAAGGGCGGGGACCCACACGGGCGCCTGCCGTTCACTGTGATGGAGCGGGAGCGGCTCCAACACGAAGGGGGTTCGTGTTCGTCGGGGTCGCGATCCGCCCGGCCGATACTAGCGACCCGAACATGGGCTTCCAACCCGGTTGGCGGAAATTGTGGACAGCTGTCGTTCAGATCACGACAAGTCCGCATTACAGAGCATGTGTCGAACTCTGAAGAGAATTCTCGGTCCAATGCCGGTCCCTTTTCGGGATCGCCCCGGTTTCCCCTACCGGCGTTTTCTTCCCAGAACCAGGATGAGCAGGCCGGACACCACGAGTGCGCCCGCGATGACCAGGAGACCGGACAACCAGGTGCCGGTGAACGCCAACCCCTCGTCGGGGTTTCGGTCATCGGTCTCCGGGACTTCCGTCACCGCTTCGGGTTCCTCGGTCGGCTCCGCGTCGAGCGGTGCCGGCTCCTCCGGCGCGACGGTCATCGGCTCGTCGTCGACGTCGCCCGCGGCCGGTTCCTCCGCATGCCAGGTGAACGTCGCCGTGGTGGAACTGGTCGCCATGCCCGGCTCCGCGGTGACGAGCGGTTGGGTCCGCACCCCCTCGCGGCCGGTGAACAGTCGTCCCTCCTCCAAGGGCACCGACGAGCCCCGTGCGTGCAGGGTGACCACCCCGGCCGGCACCGACGGGTCCACGGCGAGGTAGACCTCGTCGCCGTCCGAGGCCAGGGACACCTCCCGGCCCTCGGAGTCGACCAGCCATGACGCGGGCGCGCCGCGTACCGACAGCCGCACCGGCTCCTCGCCCGCGCTGGTGATCGTCAACGGGCCCAGGGGTTCGGCGGGGGCCACGGCCTCCACATGGGTGGGGGACAGTTCCAGCGACCGGGCGGTGGTGCCGCCCTGCGCAGCGGTGCTGCCCTCGACCAGGTGGTCGAACACGCGCAGGACGTCCTCGGGGTTGGCCTCCCGGTCCGGCTCGGCCCCGTCCAGCACGTGCCACAGGGCCGCCTGGGTGGCGGCGATCGCCGTCTGCTCCTCCAGCAGTGGCACCCCCGTGGACAGGCCCAGGGAGAGCAGCGGCAGGTGGGGGTAGGAGTTGCTCACGATCCAGTTCGCCCGGTCGGCCGGGTCCGTGGCCCAGGCCGTGTCCGTCCACTCGGGGCGGTCGGCCCACGCCGACTCCACGTAGGCCGTGCGGGGGCGCACCTCCTCGTCCGCCACCATCGCGTAGGCGCGCACCGAGTCCTCGTCGGCCACGCGCAGGCTGAACAGCGCCGTGTCCGGTTCCCGTCCGTCGTCGAGCACGACGGGAAGACCCGCCACCGGATCGCGGTCCACGCGGGAGAAATCGTCGGCGTGGACGGGCGAAACGGAGAGGGTGCCGATCAGTGCGGTGGCGGAAAGCAACGCGGCGCACCGACGCAAGATGCCGGACATGCTCAGGCGCTCCCGGGCGAAGGACGATCGGGGCGACCCTGCCCCGACCGGCGAATTCGTGTTTCTGGGCAATTAAGACTAACGGTCCGGCACCCTGAGTGACGGTAGATCACCTCTACAGCGGCCCAATCGTGTGCGGGCCGTGACATCCGTCGGTCCCACCACATCCGTGAACGGGCGCGGAGGGGCCCGCGACCTCGGTAGGCTGACCGGGAAGGTATGTCCTCTACTGAAACGGGTTTGCGGCGATGGCCCACGCGGTAACTCCAAGCTTCGAGCAGGCACTGACCAGGTACGAACCGGTGCTCGGCCTGGAGACCCACATCGAGCTGGGCACCGCCTCCAAGATGTTCTGCCCCTGCCCCACCGCCTTCGGCGCCGAGCCCAACACCCAGGTGTGCCCGGTGTGTCTGGCCTTCCCGGGTTCGCTGCCGGTGGTCAACGAGAAGGCCGTGGAGGGAGCGATCCGTCTGGGACTGGCGCTCAACTGCTCCATCGCCCCCTGGGGCCGGTTCGCCCGGAAGAACTACTTCTACCCGGACATGCCGAAGAACTACCAGATCTCCCAGTACGACGAGCCGATCTGCGTCGACGGTCACCTCGACGTCACCGTCGACACCCCCGACGGCCCCCGCGAGTTCCGGATCGAGATCGAGCGCGTGCACATGGAGGAGGACACCGGCAAGTCCTCCCACGTCGGCGGTTCCACCGGGCGGATCCACGGTGCCAGCCACTCCAACGTGGACTACAACCGTGCGGGCATCCCGCTACTGGAGATCGTCACCAAGCCCATCACCGACACCGGTGATCTGGCGCCCATGGTCGCCCGCGCCTACGCCGCGGAGCTCCGTGACCTCGTGCGCTCCCTCGGGATCTCCGACGTGCGCATGGAGGAGGGCTCCATGCGCTGCGACGTGAACGTGTCCGTCAACGCGATCGGAGCCTCGGAGTGGGGCACCCGCAGTGAGACGAAGAACGTCAACTCGCTGCGCTCGGTGGAGCGGGCCGTGCGCTCGGAGATCGAGCGTCAGGCCGGTGTGCTCGACGACGGCGGTCGCGTCGTCCAGGAGACCCGCCACTTCCAGGAGCACCTCGGTCGCAGCACCTCGGGCCGTTCCAAGGAGGAGGCCCAGGACTACCGCTACTTCCCGGACCCCGACCTGGTCCCGGTGGCCCCGTCCGAGCAGTGGATCGAGGAACTGCGCGCCACCCTGCCCGAGCTGCCCGCGGCCCAGCGTGCCCGCGTGAAGGCCGAGTGGGAGCTCACCGACACCGAGCTGCGCGACCTGGTCAACGCCGACGCCATCGGTCTGGTGGAGGACACCGTCGTCCAAGGCGCTCCCTCGGCGGAGGCGCGCAAGCTGTGGCTGAACGAGCTGTCGCGCCGCGCCACCGAGCAGGAGGTGGAGCTGGGCGCGCTGCCCATCACCCCCGCCCAGGTCGCTCGGATCATCGCGCTGGTCGCCGAGGGTACGCTCACCAACAAGCTCGCCCGCCAGGTGGTCGAGGGCGTGCTCGCCGGTGAGGGCGAGCCCGACGCCGTGGTGGAGGCCCGTGGCCTCAAGGTCGTCAGCGACGACGGTGCGTTGGGCACCGCCGTCGACGAGGCGATCGCCGACAACCCCGACGCCGCGGACAAGGTCCGTGGCGGCAAGGTCGCCGCGGCCGGCGCCCTCGTGGGAGCGGTGATGAAGGCGACCCGTGGACAGGCCGACGCGGGGCGGGCCCGTGAGCTCATCCTGGAGAAGCTCACCCAGTAGTCTTCGGTCGCCGGCGGGATCACCGCCGGCGGTGGACGACGGGGCGAAGACCCGACGGCCGATGGCCGATCCGGGTCCCCCCGGCTCCGTGCGGCGTCGTGGGGCCGTAGGGCCCCGCGACGCCGATCCCTTTCGTAGGGCGCAGAAACCCGAAACCGAGATCACCGAGAGTAGTCGTTCCGTCGTCATCTCTCAGCCGGTCCTCAATCGCCGTGTGACCTTGGTTGCGTAGGGTGTCCACGCACGGGGGGTGCGTGCGGTCCACCGCGTCCTGAGTCGAGTGATCACGAGGTGGGTACTCCATGTCCGAGGAGAGAGCCTGGCGCAGGGGAGGCCCCTGATGGGCTTCAAGGCACGCCGCCTGGCGGTGTTCGGGCTCGGGGCGCTCTTTCTCCTCTACCTCCTGGGGACGCTCATCCCCGCGGGGGAGAGCACACTGGCGGACACGCTGGGCCAATGGCCCGGAGCCGTGGTCGCCGGCGCGGCGGGTGCGTCCCTGCTGCTCGCCTCCCGGAGGTGGGCCCGCACCGGGGCCGACCGGGAGGCCCACGTCGACGGCGCCGACGGCTCGGCCGCGCTGCGGTTCCTCGGGTTCGCCGCCCTCGCCTGGTGCGCGGGTGCGCTCACTCACGCCATCACACGGACGTTCAGCGCCGGTTCGGTCTTCTCCCTCACCCTGGGTGATCTCTTCGCGTTGGGCGCGCTGCCACTCTTCGTGATCGGTTTCACGCGGTTCGCACCCTGGCCGGGCGGACTGCGCACGGCCACGCGGCACATCACCGACAGTTACGTGTGCGCCGCCGCGGTCTTCTCCGTCGTGTGGATACTGCTGTTCTCCCCGCTGTACGAGGAGTTGGGCGAGGGCGCGGGGCTGCTCGGGTTCGCGTTGGTGTACCCGGTGGCCGACATCGTGGTCCTGTGCCTGCTCATCCCGCTGGTGTTCATGTCGCCGCACAGCACGCGCCGTGCCGTGTTGGTGGCCATCGGCGCCCTGGTCTTCATCGCCGCCTCCGACATGATCGGCGCGGTCACCCGTCTCACCGGGCCGCCCGTGGCCGGCGGCATCGAACAGCCCGTGCGCTTCCTCGGCTTCGCCCTGCTGGGCGCCCTGCCGTGGCTGGTGGAGCACCGGCCCGGGGCCCGGCCGCGCCGGATCACCGGGCGCGGGCTGTACCGGTTCGCGCCCGAGTTCGCCGCCCTGGGCGCGGTCCTGGTGGCCACGCTCGTGCTCACCGTGGGGTCGCTGCGCCTGCCCGACGTGGCCCCGGTGCTGCCGCTCGCCGCGGGGACCGCCGTGGTCGTGCTGGTGGTGCGCGTGCTGGGGATGCTGGAGGAGAACGCCACCCTCACGCGCATGGTCCGCAACCGGGAGGGGCACTTCAACGAACTGGCCCGCAACAGCGGCGACGTCATCCTGGTGCTCGACCGCGACGGTGGGGTGTTCTACCTGAGTCCGGGCACGGCCGAGGCGTTCGGCTACCGGCTGGACGACGTGCTGGCCGCCCCCGTCACCACGCTCATCCACCCCGAGGACCTGTCCCGGACCAAGGTCGCCTCCGACCTGTTCTACCAGCGCAACGGTCAGGGTGTGCACCTGCGGCTGCGGGTGCGCGCCGCCGACGGCACCTGGCGGCACACCGAGTCGACGGCCTCCCTGTACGAACAGCCCGGAGAACCCGACCGGCTGCTGGTGACCACGCGGGACATCAGCGCGCAGGTGGCGCTGCAGGACCAGGTGGAGCACCTGACCTTCCACGACGGCGTCACGGGCCTTCCCAACCGGGCCTACCTGGAGGAGCGGGCCAGCGACGTCCTGGCGCACCGCGCGATCAACATCGAGCACGCCGGTGACGTCGCGGTGATCTTCCTGGACCTGGACGGCTTCACCGCGGTCAACGACTCGGCCGGGCACGTGCGCGGCGACCACATGCTCGGGCAGGCCGCGCGGCGGTTGCGCGGCGAACTGGACTCCAACGCGACGCTCGCGCGCTGGGGCGGAGACGAGTTCGCGGTCCTGGTCGAGGACGTGCCCAAGGCACAGCGCGTCGTGGACCTGGCCGAACGCCTGGGCCGGGTGATCGCCTCCGAACCCTTCCAGGTGGCGGACCGGGACATCGTGCTGACCGCGAGCATCGGCGTGGCCTTCGCCGAGCCCTCCACCGACAGCGGCGAGCTGCTGCGCAACGCCGACGTGGCGATGACCCGGGCCAAGGAGCGCGGTGCGGGCAACGTCGAGGTGTACGCGGCGCACATGCACGACATGGTCGTCTCCCGGCTCGAACTGCAGATCCGCCTGCGTCAGGCACTGAGCAACGGCGAGTTCCTGCTGGAGTACCAGCCCATCGTCGACCTGGGGACGTCCCAGGTCACGGCGGTGGAGGCGCTGGTGCGCTGGGACCGCGACGGCGAGATCGTCGGTCCGGACGCCTTCATCGGTGCGGCCGAGGAGTCCGGACTGATCGTGCCGCTGGGGGAGTGGATCCTGCGGGAGGCCTGCGAGAAGGTCGCCGTGTGGCGGGTGTCGGACTGGGACATCGGCCTGTCGGTCAACCTGTCCGTCAAGCAGGTGTTGTCGCCCCGCTTCGTGCGGACCGTCGAGGGGGTGCTCGCCGAGACGGGCCTGCCCGCCGAGGTGCTGACCCTGGAGGTGGACGAGGAGGTCCTCCTCAACGACCAGGACGAGGCGGTCCGACGCCTCGGTGAGCTCCGGGACCTGGGTGTGCGGCTGGCCATCGACGACTACGGCATGGGGTACGCGTCCCTGGCCCACCTGCGTGAGCTGAGTGTGGACGCCATCAAGATCGACCCGTCGTTCATCGCCGACCTGGGCCGCGACGACACGGTCACGCTGCTCACGCACACGATCATCCAGCTCGGCCGCGACCTCGGCGTCCAGGTGGTGGCCGAGGGCATCGAACGCCCCGAGCAGTTGGAACAGCTGCGGGTCATGGGCTGCGACCACGGTCAGGGCTTCCTGGTGGCCCGTCCCATGCCCGCGGGCGGTGTGGAGTCCCTCGTGGGCGGCGAGGCCGGCGTGAACCTGTAGGGCGCCCACCGCCGCATGCGGTGTCCGGGGCGCCGGTGGGCCCGGGCGGGCACCCGGAGGCGCCCTCGCCGTGTCTCGGGGCGCGCCCTGGGGTCCGCGTTCGCGTGCCTCCGGGCCCGCGCGGGCCGCGACCCTCGGCCCGCCCGTCGACGCCGGGGTACCGGGGCCCATCGCGCACGCCGGTGAAGAATCGCCCGCTATGGACTGTTCAGTCCCCCTAACGACCGATGTGTCGTTGCCCTGTGACGTGTTCTGCGTTACACCCGGTGCGGGCCGTACGTGTATTCGTGCAGGTCGGAGTGGTTTCGCGGGGAAGGGGGTTGCCGTATGCTGACATCGACGTCTCGAATAGTGAGACATTATTAAGTTCTGGTTGACGGGTGCCCGCTCTTTCGGCCAATGTTGTCAGCGTGCAGAACAACTCCCTGATTCTCGTACTTGGTCGGCGCGCAGCCCACTGAGTTTCTTCTGCTGCGCGCCACCCCTCGACCGCCACCGGGCGGTGGGGGTTTTTTTATTGCCGCACCAGGCCACGAGAACCGGAACCACCACCTCCAGAGCCTCACCGCAGCTCTGGGCCCTCGCTGAAGGATCTTGAGATGACCGAGCAGATGACCGGCGCCCAATCGCTGATCAGGTCGCTGGAGCACGCCGGCGTTGACACTGTCTTCGGGATTCCCGGCGGCGCCATCCTCCCCGCGTACGACCCCCTCTACGACTCCGCCAGGGTGCGTCACATCCTCATGCGGCACGAACAGGGAGCCGGGCACGCGGCCGAGGGCTACGCCTACGCCACCGGACGTCCCGGAGTCTGCATGGCCACCAGTGGACCCGGTGCCACCAACCTCGTCACGCCGCTCGCCGACGCCCACATGGACTCGGTCCCGATGGTCGCCATCACCGGCCAGGTCGCCTCGCCGATGATCGGCACCGACGCCTTCCAGGAAGCCGACATCTGCGGCATCACGATGCCGATCACCAAGCACAACTTCCTGGTCAAGGACGTGCGGGACATCCCGCGCACCGTCGCCGAGGCCTTCCACATCGCCTCCAGCGGACGTCCCGGTCCCGTCCTGGTCGACGTCTCCAAGGACGCGCTCCAGGCCTCCGCCGACTTCGTCTGGCCCGAGCGGCTGGACCTGCCCGGCTACCGCCCGGTCACCAAGCCCCACGGCAAGCAGGTCCGCGAGGCCGCCCGCATGATCGCCGACGCCAAGCGCCCCGTCCTGTACGTGGGCGGCGGTGTCCTGCGCGCCGGCGCCGCGGCCGAGCTGCGGGTCCTGGCCGAACTCACGGGCGTTCCCGTGGTCACCACCCTGATGGCCCGGGGCGTCTTCCCCGACTCCCACCCCCAGCACCTGGGCATGCCCGGCATGCACGGTGACGTCGCCGCCGTCGGCGCACTGCAGAAGGCGGACCTCATCGTCGCCCTGGGCGCTCGCTTCGACGACCGGGTCACCGGCCGGCTGGACAGTTTCGCGCCCGACGCCAAGATCGTCCACGCCGACATCGACCCGGCCGAGATCTCCAAGAACCGGCACGCGGACGTCCCCATCGTCGGTGACTGCCGCGAGGTCCTGGCCGACCTGGTCGTGTCCGTGCGCGCCGACCAGGAGAAGGGCCGCCAGGGTGACTACGAGGCCTGGTGGCACCGGCTCGACCAGCTGCGCACCACCTACCCCAAGGGCTTCGACACCCCCGACGACGGCACCCTGTCGCCGCAGGGCGTCATCCAGCGCCTGGGCCAGGTCGTGGGCCCCGAGGCCACCTACGTCGCCGGTGTCGGTCAGCACCAGATGTGGGCCGCGCAGTTCGTCGACTACGAACGCCCCGGCGCGTTCGTCAACTCCGGTGGTCTCGGCACGATGGGCTTCTCCGTCCCCGCCGCCCTGGGCGCGAAGGTCGGCGACCCCGACCGCGTCGTCTGGTCGATCGACGGCGACGGGTGCTTCCAGATGACCAACCAGGAGCTCGCCACCTGCGCCATCGAGGGCATCCCGATCAAGGTCGCCGTGGTCAACAACGGCAACCTGGGCATGGTCCGCCAGTGGCAGACGCTCTTCTACGAGGGTCGCTACTCCAACACCGACCTGCAGACCGCGCCGCGGGACGAGAAGGTCCGCATTCCGGACTTCGTCCGTCTCTCCGAGGCCTACGGTTGTGTGGGACTGCGGTGCGAGCGCCCCGAGGACATCGACGCCACCATCGAGAAGGCGATGTCCATCAACGACGTCCCCGTGGTCGTCGACTTCAGCGTCAACCACGACGCCATGGTCTGGCCGATGGTCGGTCCCGGTGTCAGCAACGACAACATCCAGTACGCGCGCGACATGGCGCCGAACTGGGAACACCAGGACTAGGAGAAGGCCGAACCACCATGAGCCGTCACACGCTTTCCGTTCTGGTCGAGGACACCCCGGGCATCCTGGCCCGGGCCTCCGCCCTCTTCTCCCGTCGTGGTTTCAACATCGACTCGCTCAGTGTCAGCACGACCGAGTACCCCGGACTGTCCCGCATGACGATCGCGGTCAACTGCGACCTCCACCCTTTGGAGCAGGTGACCAAACAGCTCAACAAGCTGGTGAACGTCGTCAAGATCGTGGAGATGGACACCACCGCGTCGGTGCAGCGCGAGCTGCTCTTGATCAAGGTCAAGGCCGACGCGTCCAGCCGCACCCATGTGCTTCAGACGGCCGAGCTCTTCCGCGCCCACATCGTGGACGTGAGCCCGGACGTCGTCGTCATCGAGGCCACCGGCGACCCCGAGAAGCTCGATGCCCTGGTGAAGAATCTGGAACCCTTCGGAATCAGGGAACTGGTCAAGTCAGGGCTGGTCGCCCTGGGCCGTGGCCCGCGTTCCATCACGGACCGCTCCTTGCGAGCGATCGAACGCAGCGCCTGAGCCCCCGTAACACAGGAATCAAGGAGTAACCCCAAGTGGCAGCAGAGATGTACTACGACGACGCCGCGGACCTCGCGCTCATCCAGGGCAAGAAGGTCGCCGTGATCGGCTACGGCAGCCAGGGGCACGCCCACGCGCTGTCGCTGCGCGACTCGGGCGTGGACGTCCGTATCGGTCTGGCCGAGGGCTCCAAGAGCCGCGCCAAGGCCGAGGAGGAGGGCCTGCGGGTCCTCAGCCCCGCGGAGGCCACCCGCGAGGCCGACGTCATCATGATCCTGGTCCCCGACCACATCCACCGCGACCTGTACGCCCAGGAGATCGCGCCCAACCTGGAGGCCGGCAACGCGCTGTTCTTCGGGCACGGGTTCAGCATCCGTTACGGCCTCATCCAGGCCCCCGAGGGCGTCGACGTCGCCATGGTCGCGCCCAAGGGCCCCGGTCACCTGGTCCGCCGTCAGTACGAGGCCGGGCGCGGTGTGCCCTGCCTCGTCGCGGTCGAGAAGGACGCCAGCGGACAGGCCTGGGACCTGGCCCTGTCCTGGGCCAAGGGCATCGGCGGCACCAAGGCCGGCGTCATCCGGACCACCTTCACCGAGGAGACCGAGACCGACCTGTTCGGTGAGCAGGTCGTGCTCTGCGGCGGTACCGAGGAGCTCGTCAAGGCCGGTTTCTCCACCCTCGTCGAGGCGGGCTACCAGCCGGAGATCGCCTACTTCGAGTGCCTGCACGAGCTCAAGCTCATCGTCGACCTCATGTACGAGGGCGGCATCTCCAAGATGAACTGGTCGGTGTCGGACAACGCCGAGTACGGCGGCTACACCCGCGGTCCGCGTCTGATCACCGAGCAGACCCGCGAGGAGATGCGCAAGGTCCTCGGCGAGATCCAGGACGGCACCTACGCCCAGGAGCTCATGGCCGAGTTCGACGCCGGTCAGCCGACCTTCACCAAGCGCCGTGAGGCCGAGCAGGGCGAGCAGATCGAGAAGGTGGGCGCCGAGCTGCGTCCGCTGATGAGCTGGCTCAAGGCCTGAGAGTGACCGCTTCGGGCCCGCGCCGTGCCGCGGCCCGGGTTCGGGCGCCGGCGGGTGACCGCCGGCGCCCGAACGTACAGCAGGGGGCGGGGGGAAGGGTGACGCATCTTTCCTCCCTCTTTCCGGCCCTCGACCTGAGGGCTTCCCTACCCCGCTAGTAGACTTTGGACCGGCCGTCACACCCGATTCGGGCAGCGCCTCCACCTGCGCGATCGGGTCGCATCACCCGAAAAGGAACCGTTGTGACCAAACCCGTCGTACTCGTCGCGGAAAAGCTCTCGCCCGCCGGAATCGCGCTCCTCGAAGACGACTTCGAAGTGCGCCATGTGGACGGTGCGGACCGGTCCCAACTGCTTCCGGCCCTCACCGGCGTCGACGCCCTGATCGTGCGCAGCGCGACCCAGGTGGACGCCGAGGCCGTCGCCGCGGCCGACCGCCTCCAGGTCGTGGCCCGCGCGGGAGTCGGTCTGGACAACGTCGACGTGGACGCCGCCACCAAGGCCGGCGTGCTCGTCGTCAACGCCCCCACATCCAACATCATCAGCGCCGCCGAGCAGGCCATCAACCTGCTGCTGGCCAGCGCCCGCAACACCGCCCCCGCCCACAACGCGCTCATCAACGGCGCGTGGAAGCGCTCCGAGTACACGGGTGTCGAGCTCTACGAGAAGGTCGTGGGCGTGGTCGGCCTCGGCCGCATCGGCGCCCTGGTCGCCCAGCGTCTGTTGGCGTTCGGCACCAAGGTCATCGCCTACGACCCGTTCGTGCAGCCGGCCCGCGCCGCGCAGATCGGCGTGGAGATGACCACGCTCGACGACCTGCTGGAGCGCGCCGACTTCATCACGATCCACCTGCCCAAGAACAAGGACACCCTGGGTCTCATCGGTGACGAGGCGCTGACGAAGGTCAAGCCCTCGGTGCGGATCATCAACGCCGCGCGCGGTGGCATCCTCGACGAAGGCGCCCTGTACCGGGCCCTCGCGGAGGGCCGCGTGGCGGGTGCGGGCATCGACGTGTTCGCCAAGGAGCCGACCACCGACAGCCCGCTGTTCGAGTTCGAGAACGTCGTGGTCGCCCCGCACCTGGGCGCCAGCACCGCCGAGGCACAGGAGAAGGCCGGTACCCAGGTCGCCCGCTCGGTGAAGCTGGCCCTGTCCGGCGAGTTCGTGCCGGACGCGGTGAACGTGCAGGGCACCGGTGTGGCCGAGGAGATCAAGCCGGGGCTGCCGCTCACCGAGAAGCTGGGCCGGGTGTTCACCTCGCTGGCCGGGGCGCTCGCCGCCCGCATCGACGTCGAGGTGCGCGGTGAGATCGCCCGTCACGACGTCAAGGTGCTGGAGCTGGCCGCCCTCAAGGGCGTGTTCACCGACGTGGTCGAGGACACGGTGACGTTCGTGAACGCGCCCCTGCTCGCCAAGGAGCGCGGCCTGGAGGTCAACCTCGTCACCAGTGACGACAGCACCGACTGGCGCAACCTGATCTCGGTGCACGGTGTGCTGGCCGACGGCACCCGCGTGTCGGTGTCCGGTACGCTCACCGGCCCCCGCCAGGTCGAGAAGCTGGTGGAGATCAACAACTACACGATGGAGATCGGCCTCGACGAGCACATGGTGTTCCTCTCCTACGAGGACCGCCCCGGCATCGTCGGCAAGGTCGGCGCGCTGCTCGGCGACGCCGAGGTCAACATCGCGGGCATGCAGGTCATCCGGGACAAGGAGGGCGGCAAGGCGCTGATCGCGCTCACCGTCGACTCCGCGGTGCCGGACGGGATCCTCGCCTCGATCGCCGCGGAGATCGAGGCGGACATCGTCCGTCAGATCGACCTGGAGGACTGACCCTCCGAGCGGAACGTCCCGATCGCCCCGTGCACGCCCGCTTTGTCGGTAGCCGGGGCGGTGGGGACGACCGCCCCCATCCTGGAGTCATCCGAGGCGTCGGCGCCTCGATGTGGGATGGGGGTACCCGTGCACCGTCGTCGATCGCGTCCGTTTCCGTTCGTGTACGCCGCACTCGGGGTTCTGAGCGCCCTGGGCCGCGGCGTCGTGTTCCCGGGGGTCGGCGACCTCGGTGCCGCCCGGCGCCCGTGGGCCGTGGACGCGGCCACCGTGCCGGCCCGGCGCACACCTCCCGTCCGGGGAAGTCTCCGGGGGCCGTTCCGTCGGCCCGACCGATGGGTGTGCGACCCCGCCGAGGGGCTTCGCGCCGGCGGTGACGCTGTCGCCGGGTGCCCGTCCGGACCGGTGCGGGCGCGCGGTGTCCGGGTACGGGGCGCGGGGTCCCCGCAGGGGCTCTCATGAGCCCGTGGCTCTGCTCCGAGGCGTTGCGCCGCCGTTCCCCCGGACCCGTGCTGTACTGCCACATCGGTGTCGGTTCCGGGGACGTACCGACCGGCCGTGCGCTCGATCGACGTGATCGTGTGATCGACCTCGACCGCCGCCGCGTCGGCGAAGCGGAGGTCGCGCCGGAGGCCGAGGCCGGCGCCGAACGCCCCCGGGTGGGCACGGTCGTGTTGGTCGCCGCCACCCCCACCGACCTGCGTCGGGCGGTGCCCGCCGTCGCGGGTCTGCCCGAGGCGGCGCGCTTCGTGGTGGTGCTCGTCGCCGCGGCCGCGCACCTGGGGCCGCCGGTCCCGGTGGTGCCGGGGAGCGGCGGCTGGGAGGGGCTGCTCGACCTGCGCGTGCGCCGTCTCCCCGACACCGGCTGGGAGACCGAGTTCTTCTTCGCCGATCCGCTGCCGCCCCTGGCCCTACTCCAGACACTCGCCCGAGGGGTGACCGGGGGCCGACCCGGGCCGGCCGTCACCCCCGTGGGCGGGGTCCGCGGCGGGGCGACCGGACTCTGGCGCCCGGGCGACCCGCGCGCGAGCGGCTCCGATCGGGTGGACGTCCTGCTGGACACCGAGGAACCCCCACCGGACGCCCGGGTGCACGAGGACGAACCGGACCTGGTCCGTGAGCGTCGATGGACGCCGGCGCAGACCTCGTGGTCGGCCCTGGAACGACCCGTCGCCCCGGGGGAGCCGCCCCGTCGGTTCGCGGTGGACGACGTGCCGCCGGTGGACGAGCAGACGGTCAACCCGATCGGGTTCGCGCGTCGACCCACCACGGAGACGGGACGCCTGTTCGCCCGCGACGGACGTTGGGTCCTGCGGGCCGCCGGACGGGATCGGTGGGAGGTCCCCGAGGACGGCGCGGTGACCGACACCGTCGTGGAGTCCCTGCGCGACCTGCGCGGGGTCCGGCTGACGTGGGATCGGCACACCGGGCCGCTGGCCGCGGCCCGCGCGGTCGTCGGGCTGGCCGCCGCGGGCGTCCCGTTGTTCGGTGCGGAGCCGCCGGACTGGGCGGGCTGTCTGGGGCCGGAGCTGCGCACGCTGCTGACCTCGGTGACCGCCCCGGACCTGCGTGACTCGTTGCGACGCGAGGAGCACAGCGTCCGGCTGCGTCGCTGCGCGCTGCGCGTCCATGGGACCAGGGCGCGCTGGCGTGCGCTCGGCACCGCCCTGGGTGCGCCCCGCTCACCGGAGCCGAAGGTGTCGGTCCTGCTGTGCACCCGTCGCCCGGAGATGGTCGGCTTCGCTCTGCGACAGGCGGCCCGCCAACGCGACGTCGACCTCGAGGTGGTGCTGGGGCTGCACGGGTTCGGCATGGACCTCGCCGTGGTGCGGGAGGGGGTGGCCGCGTTCCGGGCCACGGGCCGGCACCTGGAGGTGGTCGAGGCCGCCGCCGACCTGCCGCTCGGTACGGTCCTCAACACCGCCGCCGCTCGGGCGTCCGGAGACGTGCTCACGAAGATGGACGACGACGACTGGTACGCCCCCCACCACGTGTCCGACCTGCTGCTGGCCCGCATGTACGCGGGTGCGGACATCGTGGGCAACGCCGTCGAGTACGTCTACCTGGAGGCGCTCGACCTCACGCTGCGCCGGGACGTGTCCGGTGAGTGTCTCGCGCGTCGGACCGCGGGGGGATCGCTCACGTTCGACCGCCGCACATGGGAGGAGGTCGGGGGGTTCCGGCCCACCCCGCGCGCGGTCGACACCCACCTGCTGACCGCCGTCCGGCTCCTGGGCGGGCGGATCTATCGGACGCACGGGCTCAACTACATGATGCGCCGCAAGGCCGGCGGCCACACCTGGACGGTGGGCGCGGGCTACTTCCTCCGGCTCGACGCGGAGCGGCAGGCACCGGGGTGGCGCCCCAGCGCACTGATGGAGGCCGACCCGCGGGATCGCCCGAGCCGGGACGGGCGTGCGCCGACGGACGTCGCGGAGGTGGGGTGGTGAGCGTGCCGGTGGAGGCGTTGGTTCCGGTCGAGGGCGCCGAGAGCGGCCCGGTCGAGGTGACGGTGCGGTCGCTGCTGGCCGGCCGGGGGCACGAGGTGCGTGTGGGCCTGGTCGGCGCCGCCCCGGGCACCGACGCGGCCGGGCCGCGTGCTGGGGACGGGGCGGACGAACACCCCCTGCTCGCGTGGTCGGAGCGCTACCGGGACGAGCCCCGGGTGCGGTGGCTGTCGGAGGGGGAGCGGACACGCGCGGAGCCGAGGTACGTGCTGTGGGTGCGCCCGGGCACGGAGCTGGCCGACGACGCCGTGTACACGATGGTCCGGGTGGCCGAGCGGTACAAGGTGGCGCTGGTCCGATCCGTGCTGCCCGGGGAGGACCCGGACGGGCCGCGGTTGGAGCGGTGCGTCGAGGGTGCGTCGGGTGTGCACTGGGTCGACGGTGCCCTGCTGCTCGCCGCCTCCGACCGACCGGAGGAGGCCGCGGGAGAGAGCGCCGTCCCCGACACGGGGGGCGAGGGCCGCCTGGAGCGGTGGGAACGCGAGTCCGCCGCCCATCGGGCCAGGGCGATGCGACTGGAGCGACGGTATCGGTGGCTGACCCGGACCCGTCCGGGGCGCCTGCTGGTCGGGCTTCTCGGGTGAGTCGGGCCGGACGAGAGGGGAGAGCGCCATGGGGGAGCCGAACGGGCCGGATCCGGACTGGGAGCGTCGGTGTCGCAGAGCGCGACGCGCACGGGACTCCGCGCGGGCGGAGGCGGAACGGTGGGAGCGCCGGATCGCGGCGTTGACGCGGGGACGGTGGACACGTCTGCTGCTGCTCGGGACCGGACGAAGGGGTTGATCACCGGCTCTGACCGGCCATGACACGCAGTCGTCTCGCATAGTGAGAAAGTCTGGTCATATAGTTGGACATCCGATAGTCTGAAGTCCTAGGAGTTAGTGGTCAGGGTTCACGGCCGGGCACCACGATCCGTCCGCCCGTCGCCCACCGCCACTCTCATAGGCCGCCTGCGGCGCACTGTGCGTGCGCCCACTCCCACCCGAGTCCACGCAGGCGACTCCGGCAGGCGATCCCGCCGGGGCGAACTCCTTGTCCCCTTCTTTCTCGTGGACACCGTCGCCCACGCCCGTCCATGGCCATGGCCGCGTCGTACGCACAGGCCATCGCACAGTGCAACCGGAGGATCACATGTACGACATGATCGAGTACCCGTCCGCGCCCGACACCGAGGACGAGATCGCCCGTGCCCTGCAGGACGCCCTCAATCGGCGCGACTGACCGCGTGGCGGGTGGGCGACTGTACCGGTCGGTCGGACCGGTACAGTTGTCTCACCTACTGTTCATCTGATCTCGCCATGTGAGAATCGCGGGCGGGACCACGTCTGAGTTAGAGGCAGTCCGTATGGCAGCGCGCACCGTGAAACTGGCCGTCATCCCCGGCGACGGAATCGGCCCCGAGGTCGTCGGCGAAGGCCTCAAGGTGCTGGGGGTCGCCGCCGCCCAGCACGACCTGGCCATCGAGACCACCGAGTACGAGCTCGGAGCCCGGCTCTGGCACCGCACCGGTGAGACGCTGCCCGACTCCGTGGCCGCCGAACTCAGCGGACACGACGCGATCTACCTCGGCGCCGTCGGCGACCCCACCGTTCCCAGCGGCGTCCTGGAGCGCGGTCTGCTGCTGCGCCTGCGCTTCGACTTCGACCACTACGTCAACCTGCGCCCGGTCCGGCTCTACCCCGGTGTGGACAGCCCCCTGGCGGGTGTGTCCCCCGAGGACATCGACATGCTGGTCGTGCGCGAGGGCACCGAGGGCCCCTACGCCGGCGCCGGCGGTGTGCTGCGCAAGGGCACCCCGCACGAGATCGCCACCCAGGACAGCGTCAACACCCGCTTCGGTGTCGAGCGCGTGGTCCGGTTCGCCTTCGCCAAGGCGGCCGAGCGTCCCCGTCGCAAGCTGACCCTGGTGCACAAGGACAACGTCCTCACCTTCGCCGGCGAGCTGTGGCAGCGCACCGTCAAGGAGGTCGGGGCCGAGTACCCGCAGGTCTCCGTGGACTACTGCCACGTCGACGCCGCCTCGATGTTCTTCGTCAACCAGCCGGGCCGCTTCGACGTGGTCGTCACCGACAACCTCTTCGGCGACATCATCACCGACATCGGTGCCGCCATCACCGGCGGGATCGGCCTCGCCGCCAGCGGCAACATCAACCCGGACAACACCTTCCCCAGCATGTTCGAGCCGGTCCACGGTTCGGCGCCCGACATCGCGGGCCAGGGCAAGGCCGACCCGACGGCCACCGTGCTGTCGGCCGCCACCCTGTTGGAACACCTGGGGGTTCCCGAGGCCGCGCGCCGGATCGAGGCGGCGGTCTCCTCGGACCTGAAGACCCGCGCCCACAGCGACGCGGTCCGGTCCACCTCGCAGATCGGCGACGACCTCGCCGCACGAGTAGCCGAGCAGGGCTGAGGCGAACGCTTCCGGCCCTGCCTCGCGACACCGGGCGCGGCCGAGGAGCTTCAGTCACGTACAGACCCCAGGCCACGGGCGCGTCCGGTGTACACCGGCGCGCCCGTCGTCCGTTCGACCCATGTGGAACCGGTCTGGCACCGGGTGCGTACTTCCGACAGACTAGATTCCAGGTCGGCGGCGCTGCCGACCCGTTGCACCCGAGAGGACCACCGACAACATGAACAACAACACCACCACCACTGGGTTGACGTTCGACATCCGGCTCTCCGACCGGCGGAAGACCCCGCAGGAGCGTGAGGCACTGCTGGAGAACCCCGGGTTCGGCCAGGTGTTCACCGACCACATGGTGAGCATCCGCTACACCGAGGGCACAGGGTGGCACGACGCCAAGCTCGAGCCGTACGGGCCGCTGAGCCTGGACCCGGCCACGTCCGCCCTCCACTACGCACAGGAGATCTTCGAGGGCCTCAAGGCCTACCGTCACCCGGACGGTTCGCTCGCCTCCTTCCGGCCCGAGGCCAACGCCGCCCGGTTCAACCGGAGCGCCGCGCGCATGGCCATGCCGGAGCTGCCCGAGGAGCTCTTTCTCAAGTCCATCGAGCTGCTCCTGGAGCACGACGGGGCGTGGGTTCCGACCAAGGAGTACTTCAGCCTCTACCTGCGCCCGTTCATGATCTCCACGGACGTCGGCTTGGGGGTGAACAACCCCTCCCGCACCTACGTCTACCTGCTCATCGCCTCCCCGGTGGGTTCCTACTTCTCCGGTGGCGTCAAGCCGGTCACGGTCTGGCTGTCCAAGGACTTCACCCGCGCCGCCCCCGGCGGCACGGGCGCGGCGAAGTTCGCCGGTAACTACGCCGCGAGCTTCCTGGCCCAGGCACAGGCCGTCGAGAAGGGCTGTGACCAGGTCGTGTGGCTGGACGCCCGCGAGCACCGCTGGGTCGAGGAGATGGGCGGCATGAACCTGTGGTTCGTGTTCGGGGAGGGTGAGAACGCGCGCCTGCGCACGCCCCCGCTCACCGGCACCCTGCTGCCGGGCATCACCCGTGAGTCGTTGCTGACCCTCGCCCCGGACCTGGGTATCCCCGCCGAGGAGGAGCCGCTGTCCATCGAGGAGTGGAAGGCCGCCGCGGAGTCGGGCGAGATGACCGAGGTGTTCGCCTGCGGCACCGCCGCCGTGATCACGCCCGTCGGCCACGTCAAGAGCGACGACGGCGAGTTCACCATCGGTGACGGCACGCCGGGGCCGATCACCATGCGCCTGCGCGAGGAGTTGGTCGGTCTGCAGACGGGCCTGCGCACCGACAAGCACAACTGGATCACCCGCTTCTAGGTCGTCCTCGGTCACCTGACGGCACGGCGGCGGCCTCCGGCTCCTCCCCGGGTGTGGGGAAGCACGGCCGGCCGACGCGCGAACAGAAGAGCATCACCTGCGTTCCACCGTGCCCGGACGCACCGTGGGCCGCCCGGAGGATCCCGGGCGGCCCACGTCGTTTCCCACCGGCGTCGCCTGCTCCCGTGGTCGCGCCCGTCCCGGCCGACGCGCGCCCTTCCGGCTCGCGCCCCGCGCGTGGACCGCGGTGCGTCGCGGGGTCGTGCCCGGCGACGACACTGGCCCTCGGGCACGCCGTCGAGCGTCGGCCCGAGATGTCCGAACTGAGAAATAATCGTCTCGCAATATGAGATGAACCGGCTCCGAGGTGCATCTCTTCGGGAACCGTGTGGCACACTGGCCTCATGCCGTCCCAGGTCGTGATTATTCCGGGGCGCGCCGGCTGACGACTTCCCGCGATGACGCAGGGAACCACACTCGGACCCTGCCGGCGCGCTGACCTCTCGTGTCCACGAGGGGTCTTTTTTGTTGGCCGGGACCGCCGCACACATCCACCTTCGGGAGTTCCACCCATGAGGGACGACAGTTTCCACGTCTTCGACACCACCCTCCGCGACGGGGCCCAGCGCGAGGGGATCAATCTCCGGGTCTCCGACAAGCTGGCCATCGCGAAGCTGCTGGACGACTTCGGGGTGGCGTTCATCGAGGGCGGTTGGCCGGGATCCAACCCCAAGGACACCGAGTTCTTCCAGAGGGCTTCACAAGAGCTCGATCTGGAACACGCGCGACTCACCGCGTTCGGCGCGACCCGCCGTGCCGGTGTGCGGGCCGCCGACGACCCACAGGTGGCCGCCCTGCGCGACAGCGGCGCGTCGGTCGTCACTCTTGTCGCCAAGAGTGACGACCGCCACGTCGAACGTGCCCTGCGCACGACCCGTGACGAGAACCTCGCCATGGTCGCCGACACCGTCTCCCACCTTCGCGAACACGGACAGCGCGTGTTCGTGGACTGCGAGCACTTCTTCGATGGGTACCACCACGACCCCGCTTACGCCCTGGCCGTGGTGCGCGCCGCGGCCGAGGCCGGCGCCGACGTGGTGGTCCTGTGCGACACCAACGGCGGCATGCTGCCCGGTGACGTCACCCGGGTGGTCACCGAGGTGCTGGAGGCCACCGGCGCCCGCCTGGGCATCCACGCCCAGGACGACACGGGCTGTGCCGTCGCCAACACCCTGGCCGCCGTGGACGCGGGCGCCACCCACGTGCAGTGCACCGCCAACGGTTACGGCGAACGGGTGGGCAACGCCAACCTGTTCTCCGTGGTCGGCGCCCTCTCCCTGAAGTACGGCCGGGACGTGCTGCCCGAGGGCTGCCTCGGCGAGATGACCCGGGTCTCCACGGCGATCGCCGAGATCGTCAACCTGGCCCCCGACACCCACCAGCCCTACGTGGGGGTGTCGGCGTTCGCGCACAAGGCGGGTCTGCACGCGTCGGCGATCAAGGTCGACCCGGACCTGTACCAGCACACCGACCCGGAGCTGGTCGGCAACCGGATGCGCATGCTCGTCTCGGACATGGCCGGGCGCGCGTCGATCGAGCTCAAGGCCCATGAGCTGGGGCTGGACCTGTCCGGGGACCGTGCGCTCTCCGGCCGGGTCGTGGAACGCGTCAAGGGGCTGGAGCTGTCCGGTTACAGCTTCGAGGCGGCCGACGCCTCCCTGGAGCTCCTGCTGCGCGAGGAGATGGGCGAGCCGGTCCGCTACTTCGAGACCGGGTCCTGGCGGGTCATCACCGAGCGCCGTCCGGCCTCGGGCGCCGGCCCGCTGTCCGACGACTACGAGAGCCTCACCGAGGCCACCGTCAAGGTGCGGGTCAAGGGTGAGCGGGTCATCGCCACCGCGGAGGGCAACGGCCCGGTGAACGCGCTGGACCGGGCGCTGCGCAGCTCGATGGAGAGCGCCTACACCGCCTTGGGCGGGTTGGAGCTGACCGACTACAAGGTCCGCATCCTGGAGGGCGCCTCGGGCACGGACGCCATCACCCGCATCCTCATCACCTTCAGCGACGGCGCGGAGGAGTGGACGACGGTGGGTGTGGGGCCCAACGTCGTGGACGCCTCCTGGGTGGCGTTGGAGCAGGCCATCACCTACGGGCTGCTGCGGCAGGGATATCCGCGCGGCTGACGCTCGGGCGGATGACGGAAGCGTCACGTTCTCCGTCATCCGCCCGCGCCCGTCGCCGTTCCCGTGCAGGTCACAGACTTGAAACTTACTTACGGGTAAGAAAGTACTGTCCGTAAGGTCATAGCCAGTGTGTCCTGAGCCACTCGATACTGCGAACTTTCGATGAGTTCGCGATGGACGAGTGGTGATAGATGTCGGACATAACCGTTGTGCGCCTCGCCGTTGGCGTGCTGTTCTCCCTCCCGCGAACCGCAGGTCATCCGTCCCCTGAAGACTGCGGGACGTGTCCTCACCCACGATTCGCACACGGGGTGGAGGTAACGGCGTGACCACCGGCCCGGCGACCGACCGGCCGGTCGTGTCACCGCCATCCCCCAGACCCCCGCGCACACGCGCCCGATCCGGAAGAGACGCTCTCCTCGCCTGGGGCTTCCTCGGCCCCTCCGTGGTGGTCTTCGCGCTCTTCCTCGTCTATCCGTTGGGCCGCACCGTCTACCTGTCCATGCACGGGAACGACATCATCGGCCGCCCCAACCGCTTCGTCGGGCTGAGCCACTTCGCCGAGATGGCGTCGCCCGAGTACGTCCAGGTCCTGGTCACCACCCTGCTCTTCACCGTCGGGGTGGTCCTTCCGGGGGTGGCCGGCGCACTGGTGATCGTCCTCCTGCTGGAGGGGGTCCTGCGCGGACAGAAGTTCCTGCGCGGTGCCTTCGCGCTCCCGTTCGCGTTCTCCGTGGCCAGCGCCTCGGTGATCTTCGCGGTCTTCTACAGTCCCGGCAACAGCGTGCTCAACGGCATCCTGTACCGCCTGGGGCTGGACCAGGTCCCCTGGCTGACCTCCCAGGAGATGGCCCTCTGGTCCATCGTCATCACCACCGTGTGGATGAACCTGGGCTACGGCGTGCTGGTCCTGGCGGCCGGCATCGGATCCATCCCCAAGGAGATCAACGAGGCCGCCCGCATCGACGGCGCCACCGGGCCGCGCCTGGCCTGGGACGTCACCGTCCCGATGCTCGGTCCCCAGCTCTTCTTCCTGATCGTCATCTCCACGATCAACGCGTTGCAGAGCTTCGGGCAGATCCACATCCTCACCGGCGGCGGGCCGGTCGGTTCCACCACGACCCTCGTCTACTCCGTCTACCAGGACGCCTTCGCCTACGGCACGAGCGACTTCGGCCGGGCCAGCGCACAGGCACTCGTCCTGCTGCTGGTGGTGCTGGTGTGCACCGTCGTCCAGTTCGGCGTCATCGAGCGGAAGGTGCACTACTCATGACGACCGTCGTTCGTGACGTCGCCGACGACCCCGTGCGCACCGCGCCCACCCGGAACCGGCACCGGCTCACCGCCGGTGTCGTCACCGGCCGGGTCCTGCTCTACCTGCTGCTGGCGGCCTTCCTCGTCCCCGTGATGTTCCCCGTGTACTACGTCTTCGCGGGCACGTTCATGGAGTCGCGGGACCTGTCGGCCTTCCCGCCCCGGCTGCTGCCCAGCGGCCTCCACCTGGAGAACGTCCGGGGGGCCCTGGACGCCGTCCCGATGCTGCGCATGTACGGCAACTCGCTGGTCATGGCGGGCATCATCACGGCGAGCCAGCTGTTCACCTCGGCCCTGGCCGCGTACGCGTTCGTGTTCCTGCGCTTCCGCGGCAGCGCGGTCGTGTTCGCCCTGTTCCTGTCCACGCTCATGGTCCCGGCCGAGGCGACCTTCATCCCCAACTACCTCACCATCACCGGATGGGGTCTGGGGGACAGTCACGCGGGCCTCGTCCTGCCGTTCCTGGCCTACGCCTTCGGCACGTTCCTGCTGCGTCAGAGCTTCAAGCAGTTCCCGCGGGAGCTCTACGACGCCGCGCGCATGGACGGTATGGGCCACCTGCGGTTCCTGTGGACCATCCTGATGCCGCTGAGCAAGCCGGCACTGACCGCGGTCGGCATGTACGTGTTCATCACCAGCTGGAACATGTACTTCTGGCCGCTCATCATCACCCGCAGCGCCGACATGCAGACCCTGCAGATCGGCCTCAACAGCCTCAAGGTGGGGGAGTACTCCAACCCTGGGCTCCTCCTGGCCGGCGCCGCGCTGTCGGTCCTCCCCACACTCGCCCTCGTGATCTTCGGACAGCGCTTCATCGTCCGGGGTCTCACCGCGGGCGCGGTCAAGTAGGGCGTGAATCACCTAGTGGAGACAACAGAGATGACAACCTTCCCCCGACGGCGAGGCGTCAAGGCCGCCGCCCTGCTCGCGAGCCTGGGCCTGCTGCTCAGCGCGTGTTCCGGAGACGACGGAGCCGGAGGCGGTGGCGGTGACCTCAGCGCCCCCGGTCCGGAGGTCCTGGACGACCTCGACGAGGCGGTCCAGGTCGAGTTCTGGCACAGCATGGACGCCACCAACGGACAGGTCCTCGACGAGCTCATCGAGGGCTTCAACGCCGAGAACGAGGGCCGTGTGCAGGTCACCGGCTCCTTCCAGGGCGACTACGACACCGCCCTGGCCAACCACCGCGCTGCCATCCAGCAGGGCGACACCGCCGAGCTCATCATGATCTACGACCTGGGCACGCAGTTCATGATCGACTCCGGCCAGACCGTGCCGGCACAGTCCTTCATCGACGAGGACGGCTACGACACGGCCGAGGTCGAGGAGGCCCTCCTCAACTACTTCACCGTCGGCGGCGAACTGCGGTCCTTCCCGTTCAACAACTCCACCCCGCTGATGTACATCAACCGGGACGCCTTCGAGGAGGCCGGTCTCGACCCGGACTCCCCGCCCACCGACCTCGCCGAGATCCGTGAGGCCGCCGAGGACCTCACCATCACCGACGACGACGGCACCGTCGTCCAGTACGGGTTCGGCGCCGCCGTCTACGGGTGGTTCATCGAACAGTTCATGGCGCGTGCGGCCGTCCCGTACTGCGACAACTCCAACGGTCGCGACGGACGTGCCACCGAGGTGCTCTTCGACGACCCCAAGATCGTGGAACTGGTCGAGTGGTGGGACGGCATGATCGAGGACGACCTCGCCGTCCAGATCGGCCGCAACACCGACGACGGTGCGGCCGCCTTCACCTCGGGTCGCGCCGCCATGACCCTGGAGTCGACCGGCTCCCTGGGCGGCTACATCGAGCAGTCCGACTTCGAGGTCGGCGCCGGGTACTTCCCGCTGATCGGCGCGGACGACCCCGGCGGCTCGATCATCGGTGGCGCCTCCCTGTGGATCAACGGTGAGGGGCACAGCCCGGAGGAGGTCCGCGGCTCCTGGGAGTTCGTGCAGTACCTGCTGACCCCCGAGTCGCAGTCGGTCTGGCACGCGGGCACCGGTTACCTCGCGGTCAACACCGAGGGCTACAACGGCCCCGAGGCGCAGGAGCGCGCCGAGGAGTTCCCGCAGTTCTCCGTGGCCGCGAACCAGCTCGCCGACTCCGAGATCAACGAGAACACCGCCGGCTGCATGATGGGCGTGATGTCCGAGGCCCGCGTCGCCGCGGAGGAGGGGTGGGAGACCGCCCTGACCAGTGACGCCACCGCGGAGGAGGCCATGGCCGACGCCGCCGGGGGCGTCGGACGCACCATCGAGGAGTACAACGCGTCCGTGGAGGAGTGAGTCACACGGTGCCCGCCCTCCCCGGCGGGCACCGCGTGGTCCCGACGGGTGTCCCGACGCCGTGAGGCCGGGATCCCGCGAGCGCGCGGCGGGGCCGCGGCGTACCGCCGCGGCCCCGTCTCGTGTTCCGGGTCAGGACAGGACGATGTCGTCGCCGTCCACGCGGACCTGTACCTCCTCCAGGGGCGCGTCCGCGGGGCCCTCCGTGGGGGAACCGTCCTCGATGGAGAAGAGGCTGCCGTGGCAGGGGCAGTGGATCTGTCCGTCGACCACCTCGTCCACCGCGCACCCCTGGTGGGTGCAGGTGGTGGAGAAGGCGCGGAAGACGCCCTCCTCGGGCTGGGTCACGACGACCTCGTGCTCGCTGAGGATGGTGCCCTCGCCGACCGGCACCTCGCCGGTGGTGGTGAGCGGCGTGTCGGTGGCGCCGTCGCCCTCGGAGCCGCCACCGCCCGCCGGGGTGTCCTCGGTGGCCTCCTCGCCACCACAGGCCGTCACCACCCCCACCACGGCGCCGCCTCCGGCGACACCGAACACGGATCGTCTGGACACCTCGGGTCGGACGGTCTCGGGGGTGGACTCGCTGCGGTCGCGCATAGTGGCCTCGCTCTCTCGACATCGGACGGCCCTGCGGGGGGCCACGCCCCATGCAACACGGTGGAGGCGGTCCGTGTCAGTAGATCCGTGCGAGGTTCGTGCGGCTCACTCGGCGTCGGGGTCGACCCAGCCGTTGGCCTCGCATCCCTGGAGACCCAGGGTCTGCTGTTGCATCACGGGGGCGTCCTCGCCCTCACCCGGGCAGTCGACGTGACCGTGGCCCAGGGTGTGGCCGACCTCGTGGTTGATGAGGTAGATCCGGTAGGTCTCCAGGTCGTCGTCGAAGTGCTCCACGCCTGAGACCCAGCGGTTCTGGTTGATGATGGCGCGGTTGCCGTTGGCGCAGGAGACGAACCCGTTGGTGCGCAGCGGCGCGCACATGCGGTCCACCGTGTCGGGCGCGGCCAGCAACACCCGGAAGTCGGCGTCGTCGCCGTCCACGCGCTGGAGCGAGCGGTCGCCGCTCTCCCCCCAACTGCGCGGGTCGCCCAGGATCTCCTCGACCGCGTCGACGAAGTCCTCGTTCTCGCCGGGCAGGCCCTCCTCGACCTCGACGGCGAAGGTGGTGAGCGATCCCTCGCCCATGACCTCGCCCTCGCCCTCCATGACCTCGATGTCGCCGTCGGCGGAGTCGACCTCCTCCTCGACCGAGCGCAGCAGGACCGGCGGCTCCTCCTCGGGGGAGGCCGAGGCGCTCGCGGAGGGCGTTCCCGCGGGGTGGCGGCGGCTGCCGTCCGGGTCGCCGTCGCCGACGGGACCCTGCGCGGAGGTCTCCTCCGGAGGGTTCGGGTCGGAGCCGGGGGCGGGCACGCTGACCATCAGTACCGCGGAGGCACCGGAGACCAGGCACAGGCCCAGCGCCAGCCCCATGGGGCTCCTGCGGCGCCGGCGGTGCCGGGCACGGGGGCCACGTGAGCGCACGGTCCTCCACCTCTCGACGATCGACGGATTCCAGCATGCCAGAGTTCCGGCCCGTCACGGAGCAGGCCTGCGGACGCGGCCGATCTTCGGGCGAGGCTACGCTTCACTCGGACAGTGAGTCGTAGAGGGCTGCTTGGAGGAATCAGGTGCGTATCGCGCGTTTCGCGGCCGGTGACGAGGTCGGTTTCGGTCTGGTCGAGACGGACACGGACAGCGGGGAGGACTTCGTCGCCCGGCTGACCGGACACCCGCTGCTGGGGGACATCAAGCTCACCGGTGAGCGCGCCAAGCTCTCCGACGTGCGGTTGCTCTCGCCGGTGCTGCCGACCAAGGTCGTGTGCATCGGTAAGAACTACGCCGAGCACGTCGAGGAGATGAAGGACATCACGGGGGAGACCACCGACGAGCCGGTGGTGTTCCTCAAGCCGTCCACGGCCGTCACCGGGCCCGGGGACCCGATCTTCCACCCGACGGTGACCGAACGCGTGGACTTCGAGGGCGAGATGGCCATCGTCATCTCCCGCCCCTGCCGCGAGGTGCCGCGCGAGCGCGCCAAGGACGTCATCTTCGGTTACACGGTCGCCAACGACGTCACCGCGCGCGACCTGCAGAAGACGGACAAGCAGTGGACGCGCGCCAAGGGGTTCGACTCCTTCTGCCCGATCGGCCCGTGGATCACCACCGGACTGAGCATCGAGGAGGCCGAGAACCTGCGCGTCACCACCACGGTGGACGGAGAGACGCGTCAGGACGGACGCACATCACAGTTCATCCATGACATTCCGGGCATCATCTCCTACGTCACCTCGTTCATGACCCTGCTTCCGGGCGACGTGGTCCTGACCGGTACGCCCGCCGGTGTGGGCCCCGTGCAGGTCGGCCAGGAAGTGGCCGTCACGGTGGAGGGCCTGGGCACCATCGCCAACCGCGTGGTGCACCGGGACTGATCCCGAACGAGCCGTGCGCGGGCGAGGGCCCGCGCACGGTCCACCCCGTCGGGCCGCGTGCCCCGACCGAGCGAAAGGACCCGTCGTGGCCTCCGGAAGCCGTCGTCTCCTGCCTTTCGCCTTCACCGGTGCCCTCACCCTGGTCCTGGCCCTGGTCGGCTCCGGCCTGTGGTTCCTCGTCAGGCCCCTGTCCGACCCCGGGCGCGAGGGCGACGGCGACGAGGATCGGAACGGCCAGGTGCGCCTCATGCTCGCCGGGGACTCCATGACCCACGGCGCCGACGGCGACCGGACCTGGCGCTACCACCTGTGGAACCACCTGGAACCGCACGTGGACGGTCTGGACTTCGTGGGTCCCTACACCGCACCCGCCACCCCCGAACAGATCGTGCCGCCGGAGATGGTGGGGGCCGATCCGAGCGAGGGCGACCCCGACAGCGTCGACTACCGGGATCCCGACTTCGACCAGGACCACAACGCCCGCTGGGGGCGCACCCTGGCCGACGCGACGACCACCATCACCTCGGACGTGGCCGAACACCGGCCGGACGTGCTGTGCGTCATGATCGGGCTCAACGACCTGCTGTACCCCGTCACCGACCGGGAGATGGAGGAGCGCATCCGCGCCTACGTGGAGGGCGCCCGCGAGGCGAACCCGAACATCCGCGTCCTGTTCGCGCAGGCGTTGCCCATCACCATGGCCGAGCGTGACGAGGGCTTCGCGCTGCGCCTCTACGTGTACAACGAACTCGTCCACAAGCTGACCCGGGAGCTGTCCAGCGCGCGTTCGCCGGTGGTGGGCCTCGACCTGGCCGGCGCGGAGTCCTGGAACGTGGAGACCGACACCTACGACGGCACCCACCCCAACGACGCCGGGGAACTCAAGATCGCGGCCGGGTTCGCCGACGCCCTGTCCGACGCGTTCGGCCTGGGTCCGGGCTACCCGCGACCGCTGCCCATCGCCCCCGTGCCGAGCACCGACACCTCCTGAGTAGCCCCACCGATCCCCGAGTCCGCAGCTCCGTGACCGGGCCACCGCTACCCTGGGGCCCGTGACTGAGACTCCGATTCGTACCCGCTTCGCCCCGTCCCCGACCGGCATGTTCCACGTCGGTGGCGCCCGTTCCGCGCTCTTCAACTGGGCGCTCGCACAGCAGCAGCCCGAGGGCCGCATGGTGCTGCGCATCGAGGACACCGACGCCGCCCGCAACCGCCCCGAATGGACCGAGGGCATCATCCGCGCGATGTCCTGGATCGGCATCGACGAGAGCGACCCGCACTTCGAGGGCCCCTACTTCCAGTCGTCCTACGTCGACCAGCACCGCGAGACCGCGCAGGAGCTGTACCGCTCCGGCCGTGCCTACTACTGCGACTGCACCCGCGAACAGGTGCAGGAGCGCCGTGACAACCCGCACCTGGGCTACGACGGCTTCTGCCGCGAGCGCGGCCTGGAGCCGGGCCCCGGTCGGGCCCTGCGCTTCCGTGTGCCCGAGGGCGGCCCCACCGTCGTGAGCGACCGGATCCGCGGTGACGTGGAGTTCGACCACGCCGCCATCGAGGACTTCGTGATCGCCCGCGCCGACGGTTCCCCGCTGTTCGTGCTGGCCAACGTCCTGGACGACGTCGAGATGCGCATCACGCACGTCATCCGCGGCGAGGAGCACCTGTCCAACACCCCCAAGCAGCAGTTGCTGTGGGAGGCGCTGGGGCTCACCCCGCCGGTGTGGGCGCACCTGCCCGTCATCGTCAACGAGCAGCGCAAGAAGCTGTCCAAGCGCCGGGACAAGGTCGCCCTGGAGTCCTACCAGGAGGAGGGCTACCTGGCCGAGGCGATGGTCAACTACCTGATGCTGCTGGGCTGGGCGCCGGGTGACGACCGCGAGATCATGCCGTGGTCGGAGATGATGCCGCTGTTCCGCGTCGAGGACGTCAACAGCTCCAGCGCGTTCTTCGACGAGAAGAAGCTGCGCGCCTTCAACGGCGAGTACATCCGCGCGCTGACCGTCGAGGACTTCGTGGCCCGCTGCCGGCCGTGGCTCACCGGGGAGGACACCCCCTGGGACGCGGACGACTACGACCCCGAGGTGTTCGCCGCGGTGGCCCCGTTGGCGCAGAGCCGCGTGGCCGTGCTCGGCGAGATCGTCCCCAACGTGGACTTCCTGTTCCTGAAGGAGCCCGTGGAGGACGAGAAGAGCTGGAAGAAGGCCATGAAGCCGGGTGTGGGCCGGGAGATGGTGGAGGCCGCCCTGGCGCGCTACGCCGACCCCGAGCTGCCCTGGACCGCCGACGCGCTCAAGACCGCCACCGAGGAGACCGGTGCGACCCTCGGGCTGAAGCTGGGCAAGGCCCAGGCCCCGGTGCGCGTGGCCGTCACGGGCCGGACCGTCGGGCTGCCGCTGTTCGAGTCCCTGGAGCTGCTGGGCCGCGAGCGGGTGCGGGCACGCCTGGAATCCGCCCTGGAGAGGCTGCGCCTGGAGGAGAAGGCGGACCAGGAGAGCTGATCCGGACGGGGTGGTCGGGCCCACAGGCCCACCGCCCCGTTTCCGGTTCGCGAGCACTCGGAATGTCCGCTAGAGTTGTCCACGTCGCCGAGGGGGACAGGGAAGCGAAAGCGACCGGGTCCTCCCAAAGCATTGGCCTATGGTGTAATCGGCAGCACGACTGATTCTGGTTCAGTTAGTCTAGGTTCGAGTCCTGGTAGGCCAGCAACTTCATCGCCTCGGGTGATGAAGGCACGGTCTTCGGACCTGAAGTGCGCCCCCGTCGTCTAGTGGCCTAGGACGCCGCCCTCTCAAGGCGGTAACGGCGGTTCGAATCCGCTCGGGGGTACCAACAGGGAGAGGTTTCCACGCTGTGGGAGCCGTCTTCCTGAGCCGGTGCTTGTCATCGGTGTCCGGTTCGCGCAGGTATCATGGTTTTCGTGATCCACGCGGATCGTGTCCGGGCCCCCGTCGTCTAGTGGCCTAGGACGCCGCCCTCTCAAGGCGGTAACGGCGGTTCGAATCCGCTCGGGGGTACCAGTGAAGGCCCCACCCGGTTCGGGTGGGGCCTTCGTCGTTCCCGGGGTCAGCCCGCGGTGGCGGTCAGCCGCTCCCGCTCCTGCGGGGGACCGCCGGCGGAGCCCACCATGGCCACCAGCTGATCCACCAGCCACCCGGCCAGTTCCCCCCGGTCCATGTCGCGCTCGCGCAGCCACGACAGGACGGCGGTCTCCACCACCGACACCCAGCAGCGCAGGGCCAGCGACAGCCGCGGCGAGGGGTCCACGATCCCGGCCCGACCCAGAATGAGCGCGCGCACGGCCCGGCGGACCCGTTCGATCTCCGCCTCCGTCTCCTCGGTCGCGATGACCGAACCACCGTTGAGCAGGGCGGTGTAGGAGGGGGCGTAGGCCGCCGAGAAGGCGATGAAGGCGTCCAGGGCCGCACGGACCTGTGCCAACGGCGGCAGGTCCGCTGGCGGCTCCAACTCCTCCAGGAGCTCCGACATCGCCCGCGCCAGGGCCGAGCGGCGGAGTTCCGCCATGTTGGGGAAGTACCGGTAGACCAGGGCCCGCGAGACGTCGGCCTCCTGGGCGATCTCCTCGGGGGTGACCTCACCCGGTGGGCGTCGGGCGAACACGCGCAGCGCCGTGCGGATGAGGTCCTCACGGCGTTGCTGCGGCGCCATGCGGCGTGGCCGCCGCCCGGCCTCCGGCCCGTGGGCCGTGACCTCCGTGCCCGTCACCCGCGCCCGGTGACGGTCGGTTCTCGGGGACACCACCGTTGTCGCGCACCTCCTGGAACGCTCCTGGTCCGATGCTTCGAAACTACCGCCCGGTCGCGCCCGCGCCCAGGGCGGAACACGAACGCCCGGCGTCCCGGGACGCACGGGGTGGGTGGTTCCCGTGGCCCGAGGCTTCCCGGGGGAGGGCCCGGAGCGCGGCCGCGGGGCTCAGAACGGCGGAGTCGCCCGCGCGTAGCCGCGCAGGGCGGCGGGGGACAGGCGCGACAGCGCCAGACCGAGGTGCGCCTCGGTGGTGACCGGGACGAGGTCGGGGTCGTGGGCCAGGGCGTCGAGGACGCGGCGGGCGGCGCGCTCGGGGGTGTAGCCGCGCAGCCGGAAGAGCCGACGGAGGCGGACCCTGGTCCGCTCCGGCTCGCCCATCCCCGACAGACGCGCGCGGGCGACGATGTCGGTGTCGACGAGACCGGGACAGACCGCGGTCACGGTCACCCCGCGCCCGGCGAGCTCTCCCCGCAGGGAACGGCTGAGCGCCAGCACCGCGGCCTTCGTGGCGGAGTAGGCGCCGTAGACCCGCGAGGGCATGTAGGCGGCGGCGGAGGCGGTGTTGACGATGCGGCCGCCGCCCCCGGCCGCGACCATCATCGGGGCGAAGGCGCGACAGCCGTGGATCACGCCCCACAGGTTCACGTCGACGACCCGCGCGAGGTCCGCTGTGGTGGCGTCCAGGAACGGCCCGGCCACCCCGACGCCGGCGTTGTTGACCACCAGGTCGGGGACCCCGTACTCCGCGCGCACGTGGGCGGCGAGCGCCTCCATGGCGGGGCCGTCGGTGACGTCCACGCGTCGGGCGCCGGATCCGGGCGTGACCCGCGAGCACAGCTCGGCGGTGCGTTCGGCGGACGGACCGTCGATGTCGACGGCGACGACGCGGGCGCCCCGCGCGGCGAGTTCCAGGGCCAGACCCCGACCGATGCCGCTGCCGGCCCCGGTGATCACGGCGACCTGTCCGGCGAAGGCGCCGCCGCGTCGACGGACCCGGGCCGCTGTGGCGGGCCGGGCCGCTCGCGGCGCCCCCGCCTCGATCTCACCGACGAGGGCGCGGACACGCCGGGCCACCGCCTCGGGAGCCGAACGCAGCGACCAGTGGCCGCCGTGGAAACGGTGGAAGCGGAAGTCCGCCACGCGGCGGCCGGCATCGGACTGGAGTTGTTCGACCACGAACGCGTCGTGGGTGGGGGCCAACACCTGGACGGGCACAGTGGTGCCGACCGCGGTGGGCCTCGCGACCCGGCGCGGCATGTTGGCGCGATACAGCTCCAGCCCGTTGAGGTAGTCGCGGGTGGTGCGCCGGGCCGGGACCCGCGGTCGTCCGCCGAGGCGTTCGAGTCCGGCCAGGGCCGCGCCGCCCACCCCGCTCAGCCAGGTCGCCTCGGGGAGTCCCGGCAGGGTGAAGAACCCGATGTAGCCGGAGCGCGCGAGTTGGCGCAGGACCGTGCGGACACCGTCGGGAGCCTCCCGTGTCCACCGCCCGATGTGGTCCAGGCTCGGGCCGGACACCGAGGAGAAGGAGGCGAACCGGTGCCCGTGCTCCGGCTCCGTGACCGCGTGCCAGCCCTGGATGGAGCCCCAGTCGTGGGCGACCAGGTGGACGGGCCGGTCGGGGCTGACCGCGTCGGCGACGGTGCGCAGATCGTCCGCGAGCCGGTCGAGCAGGTAGCCGGAGCGGTCCTCGGGGGCGGTGGACCGCCCGGCGCCGCGTACGTCGTAGGTGACGACGTGGTGATCGGTGGCCAGGTCGGCCACGAGGGCGTCCCACACGGTCGCGTTGTCCGGGTAACCGTGGACCAGCACCAGCGTGGGTCGGTCGGGTGCGCCGTACGTGTAGACGGCCAGGCGTTGGCCGTCGGGCGTGGTGACGTGGCGGTGGGGCCGGGTGCTCATGGGGTCGTGTCCTCCTCGGTGACGCCGGGGGGCGATCGGAACCGACGCCGGGGACGTCGGTCCGCCGGGCCGGGGACGCTGCCGTGGCCGGGGGTGATGGCGCGGGCCGTCCGGGCGCGGGGGAGCGTCGTCGGGCCGGTCGGCGCTTCGGCGGCGAGGCGCGTCCCCTCGGCCGACCGGGGTCCGTCGTGGGTGCCGACGGGCGTCACCACCGCCTCCGGGGCCGGTGGCGGTCGGGCCGCGGAGCCTCGGGTCCGGGCTCGGCCGGGTCCGGACCCGTGGCCCCGGTCACGCTCTCGTGCGGCATGCCGTCATGTTAGACAGGGTGTCAACAAGTGTCCACGAGCCGGCTCCGGGCGGGTGGAGCGGCGACACGACGAGGGCGGCACCCGCGTCGGGTGCCGCCCTCGTGCCGGGGCGCGTGGTACGAGGGAGGGGGTCAGTGCCCGCCCTCGTAGGTGTGCAGTGACTCGCTGATCTTCTCCGCCGCCGACACCACCGCCTGGGAGTGCATGCGCCCGGGAGAGCGTGTCAGCCGCTCTATCGGGCCGGAGACCGACACCGCGGCGATCACGCGGCCGCCCGGGCCCGCCACCGGCGCCGACACCGAGGCCACGCCCTGTTCGCGTTCGGCCACGCTCTGGGCCCAACGGCGACGGCGTACCTGGGCCAGACTGGCCGCGGTGAAGCGGGCGCCCACCAGGGAACGGCGGATGCGGTCAGAGTCCTCCCAGGCGAGCAGGACCTGGGCGGCCGAACCGGCGTTCATCGGCAGTTCGCTGCCCACGGGCACGGTGTCCCGCAGGCCGCTGCTGCGCTCGGAGGCGGCCACGCACACGCGCAGCTCGCCCTGACGACGGTAGAGCTGCGCGCTCTCACCGGTGAGGTCGCGCAACTGGACCAGGACCGGCGCGGCCACGGCCAGCAGACGGTCCTCGCCGGTGGCGATCGACAACTCGCCCAGGCGCGGCCCGAGGACGAAGCGGCCCTGGCTGTCCCTGGTCACCATGCGATGACGTTCCAGTGCGACGGCGAGACGGTGGGCGGTGGGGCGGGCCAGGCCGGTGATCTGGACCAGTTGGGCCAGGGACGCGGGCCCCGACTCCAGGGCGTCGAGGACGGACATGGTCTTGTCCAGGACACCGACACCGCTGGATGAGCTAGAGTTGTCCATGGCTTGATATTGCCGTCTCGAAATATGGAATGCAAGTCGGGCCGAAGTCCGCGCGACGGTCCCGGGTACGTCAGTGGTACGGCGGGACCGTAGACCCGAGAAGACACGAGAGAGGCGATCTCCCATGGCACGCACGATGGCCGAGAAGGTCTGGGAGGAGCACGTCGTCCGACGTGCCGAAGGCGAGCCGGACCTGCTCTACATCGACCTCCACCTCGTTCACGAGGTGACGAGCCCCCAGGCCTTCGAGGGGCTCCGTCTGGCCGGTCGCCCCGTCCGCCGTCCCGACCTCACCATCGCCACCGAGGACCACAACGTCCCCACGATGGACCTCCTCGCGCCCATCGCGGACCCGGTCTCGCGCAAGCAGGTGGAGACACTCCGCAAGAACTGCTCGGACTTCGGCGTGCGCCTGCACCCCATGGGCGACATCGACCAGGGCGTCGTCCACGTGGTGGGCCCCCAGCTCGGCCTCACCCAGCCGGGGATGACCGTGGTCTGCGGCGACAGCCACACCAGCACCCACGGCGCGTTCGGCGCGCTGGCCTTCGGTATCGGCACCAGCCAGGTCGAGCACGTGCTGGCCACCCAGACGCTGCCGATGCAGCCGTTCAAGACGATGGCGGTCACGGTCGACGGCACGCTCCGGCCCGGGGTCTCCGCCAAGGACATCATCCTGGCCGTCATCGCCAAGATCGGCACCGGCGGTGGCCAGGGCTACGTCATCGAGTACCGGGGCGAGGCCATCGAGGCCCTGTCCATGGAGTCCCGGATGACGGTCTGCAACATGTCGATCGAGGCGGGCGCCCGCGCCGGCATGATCGCCCCGGACCAGACCACCTTCGACTACGTCCAGGGCCGCCCGCACGCGCCGCAGGGCGCCGACTTCGACGCGGCCGTGGAGCACTGGAAGAGCCTGCGCACGGACGAGGGCGCCGAGTTCGACGCCGAGGTGGTCCTGGACGCGAGCGAGCTCAGCCCGTTCGTCACCTGGGGCACGAACCCGGGTCAGGGTGTGCCGCTGGACGCCTCCGTGCCCGACCCCGCCTCCTACGAGGACGCCTCGGCGCGCGCCGCCGCGGAGAAGGCCCTGGCCTACATGGACCTGACCGCCGGCACGCCGATGCGCGAGGTCTCCGTCGACACGGTCTTCCTCGGCTCGTGCACCAACGGGCGGATCGAGGACCTGCGGGCCGCCGCGGACATCATCCGTGGCCGCAAGGTGGCCGACGGCGTGCGCATGCTCGTCGTCCCCGGCTCCATGCGGGTCAAGGAGCAGGCCAACGAGGAGGGCCTGGGCACGGTCTTCGAGGAGGCCGGCGCCGAGTGGCGTGAGGCCGGCTGCTCGATGTGTCTGGGCATGAACCCCGACCAGCTCAAGCCCGGAGAGCGCAGCGCCTCCACCTCCAACCGCAACTTCGAGGGACGCCAGGGCCGCGGTGGCCGTACCCACCTGGTCTCACCGCAGGTCGCCGCGGCCACCGCGGTCCGCGGCACCCTGTCCTCCCCGGCCGACCTGTAGTCGCCCCGACCCGTATAGGAGAGTCCTCCATGGAGAAGTTCGACGTCCACACCGGTCGGGCCGTGCCGCTGCGCGCGAGCAACGTCGACACCGACCAGATCATCCCCGCCGTCTACCTCAAGCGGGTCAGCCGCACCGGTTTCGAGGACGGCCTGTTCGCCGAGTGGCGCCGGTCCGACCCGGACTTCGTCCTCGACCGCCCCGAGCACCAGGGGGCGACCGTGCTGGTGGCCGGTCCCGACTTCGGCACCGGTTCCTCCCGTGAGCACGCCGTGTGGGCCCTGCAGGACCACGGGTTCAAGGCGGTGCTGTCCTCCCGCTTCGCCGACATCTTCCGCGGCAACTCGCTCAAGGGCGGTCTGCTGACGGTTCTCCTGCCCCAGGAGGTCATCGACCGCATCTGGGCGGCCGTGGAGGCCGACCCCACCGTCGAGATCACCGTGGACCTGCTGGAGCGCCGGGTGCGTGTGCCGGCCGCGGAGGTGGAGGAGTCCTTCGAGCTGGACGACTACACCCGCTGGCGGCTGCTGGAGGGTCTGGACGACATCGCGCTGACGCTCCGTCACACCGACGACATCACCGCCTTCGAGGGCACCCGGCCGTCCTGGAAGCCGGTCACGATCTAGTCGCGAACCGGGCCGGAAGGCCCGTCAGGACACGGGATCGAGGGTCGCTGTGACGCAGCGCACCCTCGGTCCCGAATAATTTTACCTTTACTTGACGTGAGCATTCGCTTACCGACTTTGTGTCCTTAAGGCCGGCGACCGGGGAGCCCGGAATCCGGTTATACGTAGGCTTTTGAGGCCCACAGAAGAGGGCAAAAGGGACGCGTTCTCTGCTCCGTCTCCTCTGTCCCTTCCGTTGCGGAGCGTGACATCGCAGGTCGGGAGGGGACCGACACGCCTTCCCCACGGGCGTTTGTATTTGTGTAAGGGGCGCTGCTTCCCCTAATTTCGTGCGAGCAAGGGGGAACCGGAGGAACCTTATGAACAAGCGTGACCTGATCGACGCGATCTCCGACCGTCTCGGAGACAAGAAGACCGCGACCGAAGCGGTCAACGCTGTGCTTGAGACCATTCAGGCCACTGTGGCGTCGGGCGACAAGGTCGCCATCACGGGCTTCGGCGTTTTCGAGAAGTCCGAGCGTGCGGCTCGCACCGCGCGTAACCCCGCCACCGGCGCCACCATCAACGTCCCCGCGAGCTTCGTTCCGAAGTTCCGCGCCGGCGCTGACTTCAAGGCCCTGGTCAACGGCGACAAGAAGTAGTCTCCTCGCCACCGGCGAGAAGACGTACCCGCCCGGGTCCCTTCAAGGGGCCCGGGCGGAGTGCTGTCCAGGGTCGTGCGCGGGGCTCCGCTCCGGCCCCTCCACGGCCCTCAGGGCGCCGTGGGGCGCCTCACAGGGCCCGTTCCGGCGCAAGGGGCACCACACGCCCCGCCAGAGCGCGTGTGCGCGGTCCCAGGCCCAGCATCGCCGCGGCCGTCAGGTCATCGGGGGTGTCCACGTCCCGGCGCACCGATTCCACGTCCGGTGGAGACAACTCCCGCGCCCCGCCGTCCAGGTGTCGGGAGCGCGAGGCCCCCTCGAAGGCCGGTGCGAACGGCCGGCCCGGAGCGGCGGCCAACAGGGTGGTGCCCACCCGTGGCGTGTCCGCCAGGAAGGACCGCTCGTGGTCGGCCGCGATGGCCAGAACACGCTCCAACTCCGCCGTGCGCAACGCCGGCAGGTCCGCCGACAGCGCGCACAGGCCGATCTCGGGGCGGTGCGCCCGCGCGGCCCGCGCCCCGTGCTCCAACGCCGGGTTCAGGCCGCCCTCGGGCTCCCCGGACACCACGACCGCCCCCAGCGCCGCCAACGCGACGTTCGCGCGCGCGTCGTCGGTCACCACGAACACCGTGCCCACGGACGGGCAGGCGCGGGCCGCCGCCACGGTGTCGCAGGCGATCGCGAGCGCCAGGTCCTCGCGCAGGTCGCCGGCGGCCCGGGCCAGTCGACTCTTGGCCAGACCGAGGTGCTTGACTGGGACGATCAGGGACCAGCGCACCCCGGGTCGAGAGGACCCGCCTCGCTCTCCACTGCCGGTCACGGTTCCCCCGGAACTTGATACGGCGACGACAGTGACGAGGGTAGATGTTCGGGGACCGGCGCGGCGCGGACACCCTAGACTGAATCGGTTGTGTCGAAGTGAGGAGTCCCGTGGCCAAGCAACGAGAATCGCGATGGGTCAAGTGGGTCGTGTCCCGGATCGTCCGTATCGTCCTCTGGTTGGTGACCAAACCGGAGTGGAAGGGGACCGAGCACGTCCCCGCCCAGGGCGGCGCGATCATCGCGACCAACCACCTGTCCGTGACCGACCCGCTGACGGTCGCCCACTTCCTCTACATCGGTGCCCGACGCTGGCCCACCTTCACCATGAAGGACGGCGTCATGAAGATCCCCGTGGTCCGCTCGGTCGCCAGGAGCACGGGGCAGATCCCGGTCAAGCGCGGCGGCGCCGACGCCGTGAAGGCGCTGGGCGAGGCGGAGAAGGCCTTGGTCCAGGACGGCTCGTCGGTGATCTTCTACCCCGAGGGCACCTGCACGCGTGACCCGCACCTGTGGCCGATGACCGCCAAGAACGGCGTGGCCCGCCTGGCGTTGTCCACCGGCGTGCCGGTCGTGCCGGTCGCCCACTGGGGCGAGCAGCACATCCTGCCCTACGGCGAGAAGAAGCCCCGCCTGCTGCCGCCGCGCAAGCGCGTGCAGTTCACGGCGGGCCCTCCGGTGGACCTGGCGGAGTTCCGGGACCAGCCGATCACGGCCACCGTGCTGGACGAGGCCACCCGCAGGATCATGGCCGACATCACCGCCCTGCAGGCGGAGATCCGCGGCGAACAGCCGCCTGCCGAGCCCTTCGACTTCAGGAAGGCCCGCAAGGAGCGGGCCGCGGTCGAGCGCGGCGAACCCGCCACGGACGACCAGGGTGCCGCCGCCGAGACCGAGCGGCCCGCGGTCGAGACCACCGACGGCGACAACGGGAAGAACGACACGGGGGCATGAACCACTACATGAGCGATGACAAGGTGAAGGTCGCGGTCCTGGGCGGCGGGTCCTGGGGGACCACGTTCGCCAACGTCGTCGCCGACGCCGCCGACCTCGCCCGTAAGTCGGGGGAGGGGCGCACCGTCGAGGTGGTCCTGTGGGCGCGCCGGAGCTCGATCGTGGACGCGATCAACGAGTCGTCGGAGAACCCCGACTACCACCCCGGTCTCATGCTCAACGCCGGGTTGCGCGCCACCGTCGACGCCACCGAGGCGCTGGCCGGCGCCGACGTCGTGGTGCTGGCCGTTCCCTCCCAGTCCCTGCGCGGCAACCTCACCGCCTGGAAGGACGCCTTCCCCCGCGAGGCCGCGGTGGTGAGTCTCATGAAGGGCGTCGAGCTCGGCACCCTCATGCGGATGAGCGAGGTCATCGGCGAGGTCCTGGAGCTGCCCGCGGAGCAGATCGGCGTGGTCTCCGGCCCCAACCTGGCCCGGGAGATCGCCGAACGCCAGCCCGCCACCGCGGTCGTGGCCTGTCCGCACGAGCCCACGGCCGTGCGCTTGCAGTCGCTGTTCAAGTCGGCCTACTTCCGCCCCTACACCAGCACCGACCTGGTGGGTGTGGAGATCGGCGGCGCCATGAAGAACGTCATCGGCCTGGCGGTGGGCGTGGCCGAGGGCATGGGGTTCGGTGACAACACCAAGGCCTCGCTCATCACCCGCGGCCTGGCCGAGACCACCCGACTCGGCGTGACGCTGGGCGCCGACGAGCACACCCTGTCCGGCCTGGCCGGCATGGGCGACCTCGTCGCGACATGTTCCTCCCCGCTGTCGCGGAACCGGACCTTCGGTGAGAAACTGGGCGCCGGCAAGACCCTCGAACAGGTCGTCGCGGAGACCCGCCAGACGGCCGAGGGGGTCAAGTCCTCCGAGTCGATCCTCGAACTCGGCTGGGCCCACGGGGTCGACATGCCGATCACCGAGGCCGTCGTCAAGATGATGCACCACGACCTGAGCCCGGCCCAGGCGCTCGCGGAGTTCATGTCCCGCAGCACCAAGCCGGAACGGTACGGGGTCTGAGAGCGAGCACGATGTCACACACACCTGGGTCCGGGACCGCCGGCGAGCACACCAGGGCGGTCTCCCTCCCGGAGGCGCCCGTCCCCGCCGAACGCCCGATGCGGATGCCCGTCCACCGCGCCACCACCTACGCGTTCGACACCTCACAGGGGTTCGCCGACGTCCTGGCGGGCGCGCGGGACGGCTACTCCTACGCGCGCATCGACAGCCCCACCGTGGACGCCTTCGCGGACGCGGTCGCGGCCCTGGAGGGCGCCGGTCTCCCGGACCGTGTCCGCGGTCAGGCCTTCGCCTCCGGAATGGCGGCGATCAGCACTGTACTGCTGGCCCTCACCGAGTCGGGGGCGCACGTGGTGGCGTCCCGTTCCATCTACGGCAACACCCACTCGTTGCTGGACCGCCTGCTGCGCCGGTTCGGCGTGCGCACGGACTTCGTCGACATCACCGACCTGGACGCGGTGCGCGCCGTGGTCACCCCGGACACGCGCGTGGTGTTCACCGAGACGCTGTCCAACCCCGCCATGACCGTCTCCGACCTTCCCGGGTTGGCGCGGATCTCCCGTGAGGCCGGTGCCGCCCTGGTGGTGGACTCCACGTTCGCCTCGCCGGCAGTCTGCCGCCCCCTGGAGTTCGGGGCGGACGTCGTCGTGCACTCGGCCACCAAGTACCTGGGCGGGCACAGCGACACCACCGGCGGCGTGGCCGTGGCCTCGCCCGAACTCATCGAGCGGATCCGCTCCGCCCGCATCGATCTGGGCCCGTGCCTGGCCCCGGACGAGGCCTACCTGCTGCACCGTGGACTGGAGACCCTGCCGCTGCGGGTCGCGCGCCAGTGCGCGACCGCGTCGGCGTTCGCCGCCGCGCTGGAGGGCCACCCGTCCGTGGCGCGGGTCGACCACCCCTCCCTGGTCGCGCACCCCGAGCACGACCTGGCGGGCAAGCTGTTCGACGAGGGCCGCTACGGCGCCGTGGTCACGGTGCACCCTCGCGGGGGTCGCGACGACGGCATGGCCTTCGCCGACCGGTTGCGGGTGGCCACCATCGCCGCGTCCTTGGGCGGTACGCACACCCTGGCCGGGCACGTGGCCTCCACCTCGCACCGCAACATGACCGAGGCCGAACTGACGGCCGCGGGCATCTCCCCGGGCGCGGTACGGTTCTCCATCGGCTTGGAGGATCCCCAGGACCTCATCGACGACGCCCTGGCGGCGCTCGACGGGGGAAACTGACACACGGGACATTCCACGTGTTCCGGTTTCATCGGTAGGCGAGATAAGGTCTGGCAGCATGTCGTCCGAGCAGCGCAAGATTCGGGTCGCCGTCGTCTTCGGCGGTCGTAGTTCCGAACACGAGATCTCCTGTGTCACCGCGGGCAGCGTCCTGTCCGTGATCGACACCGACCGTTACGAGGTCGTCCCGGTCGGGATCACCCCGTCCGGTCACTGGGTGCTGACCTCGGGCGATCCCGAGAGCCTGCGCATCGACGCGCAGTCCAAGGCGCTGCCGTCGGTCGCCGAGGGCGGCACGGAGCTGGCGCTGCCCTTCGACGGCCCCGGTCGACTCATGACCGTGTCCCCGGACCAGGGCACCGGCCGGCTGGCCGAGGTGGACGTCGTGCTGCCGCTGCTGCACGGCCCCTTCGGTGAGGACGGCACCATCCAGGGGCTGTTCGAGATGATGGGCGTGCGTTACGCGGGCGCCGGGGTGTTCTCCAGCGCCGCCGCCATGGACAAGGTGTTCATGAAGGCCCTGCTCGTCGGCAACGGCATCCCCACCAGTGACTTCGTCGCCATCACCGGACGCGCCTGGCGCGACGAGCGCAAGAAGGTCCTGGACGACATCGCCGAGCTGGGCGAGACGGTGTTCGTCAAGCCGGCGCGCGCCGGCAGCAGCGTCGGCATCACCCGGGTCAGGGACTCCTCCGACTCCGACGCCGTCATCGCCGCCGTCGAGGCCGCCCGCGAACACGACCCCAAGGTGCTCGTGGAGGCCCAGATCGTCGGCCGCGAGATCGAGTGCGGTGTCCTGGAGGCCGAGGACGGCGGCACGCCGGACGTCTCCCTGCCCGCCGAGGTGCACGTGGCCGAGGGCTTCGACTTCTACGACTTCGAGGCCAAGTACCTGTCCACGAGCAGTCTGACCATCCCCGCCGAGATCCCGGAGGAGGCCGTCGTCCGTCTGCGACGGATGGCCGCCGACGTGTTCGAGGCCATGGGCTGTGAGGGCCTGGCCCGGGTGGACTTCTTCTACACCGAGGACGGCCGCATCCTCGTCAACGAGCTCAACACGATGCCGGGCTTCACCCCGGCCTCGGCGTTCCCGCAGATGTGGGAGGCCACGGGCGTGGACTACGCGACCCTGGTGGAGCGCATGATCACCACGGCCCTGCGTCGCGACCCGGGCCTGCGCTAGGAGCCGGTCGGCGAAGAACGGGGGCGGGCGATCACACGGTCGCCCGCCCCCGTTCCGTGTTCGGCCGATCCTCCACGGGCCGGTGACGGCCCCCGGGACACCTCACGTCCGGGAGGTGTCCCGTCGACGGGCGTGCGCGGTGACTCCGGGTCCTCAGGACACCTCGGGAGGGGCCTGCGGCGCCCCGTGCGGGGACCGCCGCGGAGACTCCGGCTCTTCGGAGAGCAGTTCCCGGGCGAGGAGCGTGCCGCCGGCGGTCGCGGCGGGGAACACCGCCACGGCCACGAACGGGATCGCCAGCAGGAAGTACGTGGGGACGGCGAAGCCCAGCACCCGCCAGCGACGGCGGGCCATGTGACGGCGGCGGTCGCGGATCCGCAGCATCCCCCGGCGGTCGAAGGCGCTCGCGGTGAGTTCGACCCCCAACAACCAACCGCCCGTCACCGCGGTCAGCACGGGACCGACCATCCAGCCGATCAGCGGGATCAGCCCGAGCAGGAACGCGCCGACGGTCACGGTGAGGGAGACCAGCACGATGCCGACCGACTGGCGGACGGAACGCACGGCCGAGGACACCAGGGACTCCTCCGGTGCCTCCGGGGCCCCGCCCAGTTCCTCCTCGACCATCTCGGCGATCTTGTCGTAGATCGGCGCTCCGAGGGCCAGGGTTACGGTCGTGAAGGCCACCACCATCACCAGCACCGACCCGGCCAGCAGGCCGAGTGAGAGCGCGCCGCGCAGTAGCCCGCGCCAGGTGGCGTCCCAGTCGGAGGCGAACGGCGTCGACCACGCCACCAGGTCCTCCAGGTTGAGGACCAGGGTCACCAGCACCGCCACGAACAGCAGTGACGTGATCAGGGCCGGCAGGGCGCCGAGCAGGAACAGGCGTGGTCGGCGCAGGACGATGCCCAGGCCACGGAGCAGGGTGCCGAACCCGGCGAGGGCTTCACGTACGGGATTCACACGCCGAACCCTAGCGCCCGGAGACCGTTCGGTACCATCCGGGCTCGGACAGCAGTTCGGCGTGGGTGCCCGACTGCAACACCCGACCGTCGCGGACCACGTGGATCCGGTCCACCCGGTCCAGCCCGGTGAGGTCGTGGGTGATGAGCAGTGTGGAGAACCCCTCCGTGGCGTCGAGCAGGTCTGCGACCACGGCGTCCCGGGTGTCCGGGTCCAGGTGCGCCGTCGGCTCGTCCAGCACCAGCACCCGGGGCGCGGCCAGCACCGCGCGGGCCAGGGCCAACCGTTGCACCATGCCGCCGCTCAGACCGAGCCCGTGCGACCCGACCCGGGTGTCCAACCCCAGGGGCATCGCCTCGACCTCACCGGCCAGGCGGGCCCGGCGCAGGGCCTCCCACAGCGCGTCGTCGGAGCAGCCGGGCCGCGCCAGGCGCAGGTTCTCGCGCAGGGTCGAGCCGAACACGTGCGGGTCCTGCGGTACCCCGGAGACCACGCACCGCACCTCGTCGGCGGGGAGTGCGGTGATGTCGGCACCGCCGACCTCCACGCGCCCGCCGTCGGGGTCGCGGAAGCGCAGCAGGACCGACGCCAGGGTGCTCTTGCCCGCACCGCTCGGCCCGATCACGGCCACGGTCTCGCCTGCCGCGATCTCCAGGTCGACCCCGTCCAGGGCCCACGGTTCCTCGGGCCCGTACCGCACCCGGAGGTCGCGGACACGGACGGGGACGGCGGCGTCCGGATCGACCACCGGAGCCTCGCGTTCCGAGGACCCCTCACGGTGGGGATCCTCGTCGAGGGACGGCCCGGCCAGAGAGGGCGGTGTGTCCAGGATCCCGAACAGCCGCTCACCCGACGCCCGGATCGAGCCCAGGCGTGCGGCGACGGCCGGCAGGGGTGCGACGATCTCGAAGGCGGCCAGCGTCGTCAGCACCAGCACGGCCAACGCGGTGGGGCCGATCGCGCCGTCCTCCACGGCCGTCACCCCCAGGAACAACGCCCCCCACACGGTCATCCCGGTGATGAGGGCGGTGAACCCGGCGCTCAGCCCCAGGGTGGCGGCGTCGCGGCGAGCCACCCGGGTGAGTTCGGCGTCCGCCTCCATGACCCGGGCCACCTGTTGGTCCATCGCCCCGTAGGCGACCAGGTCGGGTGCGCCCTGGAGGGTGTCCACCAGGGTGGTGGACAGGACACCGCGCGCCGCCGCCTCGCGCCGTCCCGGTCCCCGGCCCAGTGCGGCCGCCATGAGCGGGACCGCCAGACCCGCGAGCAGCAGACCCCCGGCCAGCAGCAGCCCGCCCGGCACGTACACCACGGTCAGGAACAGCACGGTGGCGCCGCCGGTCACCACGGACACCAGCGGCGGGGTGAGCCCGCGCACCAACAGGTCGAGCGTGGTCTCGGTGTCGTTGACCAGACGGGAGACCAGGTCCCCGGAACGGAACCGGCCGAACGGCTCGGTCCGCGCCAGCCGTTCGTAGACCCGCACGCGCACCTGGGCGAGGGTGCGGAACGCGGCGTCGTGGGTCACCAGACGTTCGAGGTAGCGCGTCACGCCCTTGCTCACACCGAGGGCGCGGGTGGCGACCACGGCCACGCTCAACGCGGTGATCGAGGGATGGTTCGCCGCGGTGGCCAGCATCCACGCGGCCACGCCCAGCAGGGCCACCCCGGAGCCGGTGGCGGCGGCCCCCAACAGCACGCCGAGGGCGAAGCGGGCGCTCCGCGGCCGGGCCAGACCGATCATCCGGAGCAGGGGGTCCCGACGCCGTTCGCGCGCGTCGACGGCGACATCGGTGGGCGGGGCGCTCATGGTGCGACCCTCTCGCTGAGCAGGGGCAGGTGGGCGGTGCGCAGGTGGGTCCCGGACACGGAGGCGGCCCAGCCGGTGTCGTGGGCGACGATCACGGCGGTGCGCCCCTCCAACAGCCGGGCCACCGCGGTGCGCACCGCCGCGGCGTTCTCCGGGTCCAGATGGGCGGTGGGCTCGTCCAGCAGCACCAGGGGCGCGTCCCGGCACAGTGCCCTCGCCAGGGCGATGCGTTGGCGCTGACCGGCCGACAACCGTGCTCCGCGTTCACCCAGCCGAGTGTCGTAGCCCTGGGGCAGGGCGCGGATGAACCCGTCGGCCTCGGCGAGCCGCGCGGCCTCCCGGACCCGCGCGAGATCGGCCTCGGGGGCCCCGAGTCGGATGTTGTCGGTCACCGACACGTCGAACAGGTACGGGTGCTGCGGGACCCAGGCGATGCCCGCGCGCCAGTCCTCGACCGGCACGTCCTCGAACGGGGTCCACGCGCCACCGGGGGCGCGCACGGAGATCCGGCCCTCGGTGGGCGTGTTCAGGCGCAGCAGCAGGGACAACAGGGTGGTCTTGCCCGATCCGCTGGGGCCGGTGAGCAGCAGGTGTTCGCCGGCGTGGAGGGTCAGGTCCACTCCGGCCAGGGCGGGGGCGTCCCGTCCGGGGTGGCGCATCCCCACCGCCTCCAGCCGCAGGTCGCCGCCGGCCGCCGGGGAGGCCTCGCCGGTAGGGGGCGGGGCCGGACGGTCGGAGTCGTGGCCGCGCTCGCGTTCCAGCTCGGTGAAGACCTGGTCGGCCGCGGCGATCCCCTCCATGCTGGCGTGGAACCGGGCGCCGACCTCGCGCAGCGGCAGGTACGCCTCGGGGGCCAGGATCAGGACGAGCAGGGCGGTCTGGTAGTCCATGTGGCCGCCCAGCAGGCGCAGCCCGACCTCCACCGCGACCAGGGCGACGGCGAGGGTGGCGAGCAGTTCCAGCGCGAAGGCGGACAGGAACGCGATCCGCAGCGTGCCCATGGTGGCCTTGCGGTGGTCCTCGCCCACCTGACGGATGATCGCGGCCTGGGCCTTGGCCCGGCGGAACACCGCCAGGGTCTGCAGCCCCTCCACCACGTCGAGGAAGTGGCCGCCCAACCGGCTCAGCAGTTTCCACTGACGGTCGGTGCGCTGCTGGGTGTGCATGCCGATCAGCGCCATGAAGACGGGGATGAGCGGCAGCGTGACCAGGATGACGATCCCGGAGATCCAGTCGGCCCAGAACACCACGGCCAGGACGGCCAGCGGCACGATCGCGGAGAGCACCAGCTGGGGAAGGTAGCGGGAGAAGTACTCGTCGAGGGCGTCGAGTCCGCGGGTGGCCAGGGTGACGAGTTCCCCGGCCCTGGGCGCGCCGTCCTCGCGGTCCCCGCCGTCGGCCAACCACACCCTGCCGGAGCCGGTCACGTGGGAGACGAGTCTGCGGCGCAGCTGCGACTTGGTGCGGGCGGCGCTGTGCAGTGCGGAGGTCTCGGCGACGTACGACAACAGCGCGCGGGTGAGGGCGACCGCGGCGACCAGGCCGATCATCGGGCCGAGGACGTCCATGCCCTCCCCGGCCCAGGCGCCCGTGATGACGCGGGCCAGGAGCCAGGCCTGGGCGAGGATCAGGCCGGTGATCAGCACGCCGCCGGCGACGGTGACGGCCAGGTGGACGCGGACCGCGCTCGCGGTGCGGACCAGACGCGGATCGAGCGGTTTCATGCGCGGGAGACCTCGTGTGGACGTCGGGACGGTCCCGTGCGGGCGGGACCGCGATGGCCGGAGAACGCTGGGTCGCGGTACGGGCCCAGTATCGCCCCCGTGGCCCGGACGGCGCCGTACCCCCGGCCTCCGGGGCGATACGGAGGCGGAGGTACGGGGTCGTGGGTGCCGGGCGGGGTCAGGCGGTCTTCTCGGGTGCGCCCTCGCTCTCGACCGTGGCCCCGGTGATCTGTTCACCGGTGACCCGCTTGCGGAACACCCAGTAGCTCCAGGCCTGGTAGCCCAGGACCACCGGCAGGAACACCACGGCCACCCACGTCATGACGGTCAGCGTGTAGTCGCCCGAGGACGCGTTGGCGACCGTCAGGCTGAACGCCGGGTCGGTGGTGGAGGGCAGCACGTTCGGGAAGAGCGATCCGAACAGCGCGGTCACCGCCGTCAGGATGGTCACGGCCGTGGCGAGGAAGGACCATCCCTCCCGACGGAACCAGACCGCCGCGACCCCGCCCACCAGGGCCGCGGCGGCGATGAGGACGAGCGGCAGGGTCCAGGGCGCACCGTGCGCGGACTGGGTCCACAGCAGGAAGCCGGCTCCGGAGGGGACCGCGACGCAGGCGGTGTACATCGCGGCCCGCCGGGCGCGGATCCGGACCGGCCCGTCGGTCTTGAGGGTCAGGAAGACCGCGCCGTGCAGCGTGAACAGCGACAGGGTCGTCAGCCCGCCCAGCAGGGCGTACGGGTTGAACAGGTCGAGCAGGGACGCGGTGACGATCTGGTCGGCGTCCATGGCCACGCCGCGGACGATGTTGGCGAAGGCCACGCCCCACAGGAACGCGGGTGTGGCGCTGCCGAAGAAGATCGCCCGGTCCCACCAGTCCTGCCAGCGGGGGTCGTCGCGCTTGCCCCGGTACTCGAACGCCACACCGCGCAGGATGAGCGCGATGAGGATGAGGAAGAACGGTACGTAGAACCCGCTGAAGAGGGAGGCGTACCAGGCGGGGAAGGCGGCGAACATGGCGCCGCCGGCGGTGATCACCCACACCTCGTTGGCGTCCCAGACCGGGCCGATCGAGTTGATGGCGACCCGACGGTCGGTGGAGTTGCGCCGGCCCATGAAGGGCAGCAGGGTGCCCACCCCGAAGTCGAACCCCTCCAGGACGAAGTAGCCGATCCACAGCACGGCGATGGCGATGAACCAGATGACGGCCAGTTCCATGGTCTACGGCTCCTAGTAGCTGAAGTGCGGGATTCGGGACTCGTCCTCGTCGTTCTCCAGGTCGGGAACGAGGTGGGACGGGCCCTTCTTGACGTACTTCCAGAGCAGTCCGGCCTCCACCACGAACAGGAGCCCGTAGACGGCGGTGAAGATCCCCAGGCTCATCGCGACGGTGCCCAGACTCACGCCGGGGGAGACGCTGTCGGCGGTGAGCAGCTCACCGTGGACGGTCCAGGGCTGGCGGCCCATCTCGGTGAGCACCCACCCGAAGATGTTGGCGAGCAGGGCGGCGGGCAGCGCGATGATCGCGCCGTAGTAGAACCACTTGCTCCGTGGCGTGCGTTCTCGTCCGCGGGTGAGCCACAGGCCCAGCGCGGCCATGCCCACACCGAACATCCCCAGCCCGATCATCAGGCGGAAGGACCAGTAGACGACGAACACGTTGGGGATGTAGTCGCCCGGTCCGTAGAACTCCTCGTAGGCCTCCTGGAGGTTGTTCATGCCGTGCACCTCGCCGTCGAAGTGCCCGGTGGCCAGGAAGCTGAGGACGTTGGGGACGGTGACGTCGATGGGGTTGTAGCGCGCCTCGGTGTCGCCGATCGCGAAGGTGGAGAACGGGGCGCCCTCCTCGGTGTCCCACAGTGCCTCCGCCGCGGCGAGCTTCATGGGTTCGTACTCCGCCGCGAGCTTGGCCTGATGGTCGCCGGAGAAGATCGTGAGCGAGGCGGCCAGGAGGGTGAAGACGAGGCCGACCTTGAGCGTGGACCGGAACAGTGCGAAGTCCCGCGCGGGCGGAGTGACGCCGACGTCACCCGTGTCGTTGTGTCCGATGTTGCGCCAGAGCTTGAAGGCGCTGACCGCGACCACGAACAGTCCGGCGGTGATGAACGCCGCCGAGACGGTGTGGAGGTAGGTGGACCAGGCCTGGTCGTTGCTCAGCACGGCCCAGATGTCGTTGAGCTCGGCGCGGCCGGTCTCCGGGTTGATCTCGAAACCGACCGGGCGGCGCATCCAGGCGTTGGCGGCGAGGATGAAGTAGGCCGACAGGTTGGTGCCGATGGCGACCATCCAGATGCAGGCCAGGTGGACCCCGCGGGGGAGTCGGTGCCAGCCGAAGATCCAGAGGCCGATGAAGGTCGACTCCAGGAAGAAGGCCAGCAGAGCCTCCATCGCCAGGGGCGCCCCGAAGACGTCGCCGACGAAGCGGGAGTACTCGCTCCAGTTCATGCCGAACTGGAACTCCTGCACGATGCCGGTGACCACGCCCATGGCGAAGTTGATGAGGAACAGCTTGCCGAAGAACTGCGTGGCCTGCAGGTACTCGTGTCGTCCGGTCTTGTACCAGAAGGTCTGGAGCACGGCCACGATGAACGACAGGCCGATGGTCAGGGGCACGAACAGGAAGTGGTAGATCGTGGTGACCCCGAACTGCCAACGCGCCAGGTCTAGTGCTTCCATGCCAGCCTCTCTGGTACCGACTGCCGGTAGTACTACAAACTGTAGTGCTACTTGTCGTCGTAATAGAGGCGGGTCCCCTGTGAAACAGGGCTCATCGTGGTCGATCCCGACGCCGTGTCGCGTGTTGTTCACCGTGGAGGTGTCATCGCTGGTGGTGGAGGGTGCGGGGATCCGGAGTCCGTGCGCGGTCCGTGCGCGCCGGTGGCCTTGGCCACACCCGCCGCGTCCGCGTCAGCCGCGCATCTCCAGGAGCCGTTCCATGTTCTCCACCTCGGAGAGCTGGGCGTCGACCATGCCCTGGGCGAAGTCGACGACGAGGTCCTCGCGGCCCAGCTCCACCTCGGCCTCGGCCATCTCGATCCCGCCGAGGTGATGGGCGATCATCAGCTCCAGGAAGAGCACCTCGGCCTCCTCGCCCTCGGCGTCGTCCAGTTCCACCAACTGCTCGCTGGTGGCCAGACCCGGCATGTCCTCGGGCACCTCGCCCTCACCACCGCCGTGGTCGTGCCCCTCCATCCACGTCATCGGCGGCTCGGAGGCGCGGGCGCTCAGACCCCACACGGCCAGCCAGCCCTGCATCATGCCGATCTGCGCCTGCTGGGTGCGGGCCATGTCCGTGGCGATGGTGTGGAGCTCCACGTCCTCGGTCTTGTCGAGGATGACCATCGACATGTCCACGGCCTGCGCGTGGTGTGCGCTCATGTCGCGGAGGAAACCGGCGTCGGCACCGGTGTCCAACGGATAGGAGGGTCGGCCCAGAAGGAAGCCCGCGGCCAGGGCCAGCGCGACCAGGATCACGGTCATCCACAGGGGAGTGGAGCGTCGGGCGCGAGGCGTGGGGTCGGCCTGCGCGGTCGCTCCCGAGAACCCCGCGGGCGGCGCCCCGTCGTCCTCGTGTCCGCCCGTCTCGGCGTCGCCGCCGTCGCCGGAGTCCGCCCCGGTCACATGCCCCATTCGAACCACCCTGGTCAAATCGCCCAACTCTGGTGCCAAAGTAGAGGATAGGAAAGTCCTGTACGACCACATGTATCTCAGGAGTCCCAGTGGCCAAGAAGTCGAAGGCGGAGGAGCGCCGCGCCCGTGCGGCCGCGCTGCGCGAGGAGCAGCGCAAGAAGGAGCGACGCAACAAAGCCCTCAAGGTCGCGGGTGCCTCCGTGGCCGGTGCCGCGGTCCTCGGCCTTCTGGGCACGGCCATCTTCATGGAGCTGCGCAGCCGCAACATCGACGGTGTCGCAGAGTACACGATCGACGAGTACAACCACGTCGCCACCGGAGAACGTGTCGACTACGAGCAGTCCCCTCCGGTCGGCGGGCAGCACTGGAGCAGCTGGCAGAACTGCGGTGTCTACCCCGAGCCGGTCATGCCGGAGTTCGGTGTGCACTCCCTGGAGCACGGCGCCGTGTGGATCACCTACGACCCGGAACTCCCCCAGGACGAGGTGGACGCTCTGGAGGGGTTCTACAACCCCGGCGACTACCTGCTGATCACCCCCTACGAGGGTGACATGGACGCGCCGATCGTGGCCTCCAGTTGGGGTCGTCAGATCACCGCCGAGAGCGCCGACGACGAGAACCTCGCCCGCTACGTGCAGATGTACGAGCGCGGCACCGACGTCCCCGAACCCGGTGCCGCCTGCTCGGGCGCGGTCCAGGAGACCGCCCCCCAGGTCGAGGCGCAGATCGCCGCGCAGGGTGAGGAGGCCGAGGCGCTGGAGGAGGCCGACAGCGACGAGGAGGGCTCCGACTCCGACAACCAGGACACCGACGCGGGTGACGGGGACGCGGCGGAGGACACCGAGGAGGAGTCCCGGTAGACCCGGCCGTTCCGCGTTTGACCCCAGGGCGTCGTACGTACGGGGGCGCGGGCGGCGACACCGCCGTTCCCGCGCCCCCGACGACGTTCCGTCAGACGCCGCTGTCGGCGCGCTCCTCCAGATGTTCGGCGACCAGTTCGCTCACTTCCGACAGCGCGCCCGCGGGGGCACCGTACGACGTGGGGATGGTCAGCTCGACGTAGGCCTCGCGCTGGACCGCGACGAACATGGTGGGCGCGTCCTCCGGCTGCGGCAGCCAGAGCACCTCACCGACCTCCTGGAGCAACGAGTCGATCTCCAGCCCGGCGGGGCGGGGAACCCCGCAGCGCAGGCCGATGGGCGGGTCGCCCCAGGCCGCCATCACGTCCGACTCGGGACGGATCGTGGCGCGGTCGGCGCCGAGGAGGGTGTCGGGCAGGTCGGCGACGAGGTCGGCACAGGGCTCGGCCGTGTTCGGTTGGGCCTCGAAGGGCTGCATCTGGACCGTCTGCCCACAACCGGCCGCCAGCAGGACGACGACGGCGGCCGCCCCCCAGTACCGTTTCAGCACAAGCAACCTCGCTCCGTCGACGCGGTCGACACTCAGATGTTGACGATGGGACAGGTCAGGGTCCGGGCGATCCCGTCGAGCCGTTGGATGCGGGCGACCACGAGGGCGCCCAGGGCGTCGATGTCCTCGGCCGCGGCCTGAACGATCACATCGTAGGGACCCGTGACGTCGTTCGCCTGCTCGACCCCGTCGATCCCACGAATGTGCTCCGCCACCTCGGCGGACCGGCCGACCTCGGTCTGGACCAGGATGTACGCCTGCACCATGTTGTCTACTCCTTCGTGCTGTACGGGGGTGTGCCGAGAGCGGGCGTCGTCCGAGCCCCGGCACGGCCGGAGCACGACCATGACGAACGGAAGACGAACATAAGGCCCGACCGCCGGGTCCGGGACCTCTGCGCCGGAGCGTCACCGTACCCTGATCTTCGTGTTGAGCACCATTGGGGGTCTGGGTGAGTTCGCTCTGATCACACGCGTGACGAGCCGCTTCCCCACGACGGACGATGTCATCCTCGGTCCCGGCGACGACGCCGCGGTCGTGGCCGCGCCCGACGGGCGTACGGTCGCGACCACCGACCTGCTGGTCGAGGGCCGCCACTTCAAACGGGAATGGTCGAGCGCCCGTGACGTCGGACACCGCGCCGTGGCGCAGAACTACGCCGACGTCGTCGCCATGGGCGCGCGTCCCACCGGCATGCTCATCGGGTTCGCCGCCCCGCCCGAGCTGCCGGTGGAGTGGGCCGAGGAGTTCACCGCGGGGGTGCGCGACGAGTGCGAGCTCGCCGGGGGAGCGGTGGTCGGCGGCGACATGGTGGCCTCGGAGGTGTTGACCATCGCCGTCACCGCCCTGGGCGACCTGGAGGGTCGTGCCCCGGTGCGACGGGACGGCGCCGGACCGGGCGACGTGGTCGCCTACACCGGACACCTGGGGTTGTCCGCCGCCGGCCTGGCCCTCCTCGAACGGGGGATCGACGGTCCCGACGCCTGCCTGCGCGAACACCGCCGACCGAGCCCTCCCTACGGCGCCGGTCCGGAGGCCGCCCGGCTCGGGGCCACCGCCATGCTCGACGTCAGCGACGGACTCCTCCAGGACCTCGGGCACATCGCCCGGGGCAGTGGCGTGGGTATCGATCTGGACGCGGACGCGCTCCGACCCGAGGCCTCACTCCTCGAAGCGGTGGGAGTACTCGGCGTCGCGGTGGGAAAGGTGGAGGAGACCGCTCTTCGATCGATGCTCGCGGGGGGAGAGGACCACGCGTTGGCGGCGACCTTCCCGGCCGAGGTGGACCTTCCGGAGCATTGGCACCGGATCGGTACCGTCGCGGAGATCTCGGGGGAGGGGGCCGCTCCCACCGTCACCGTGGACGGCGCGGTGGTCGAGGGCGGCGGATGGGATCATTTCCGTCAGGAGTGAGCCCGATTGGATTTGTCCTGTTTGGCCGACACGCTAGGCTGTTCCATCGCGGCCGGGGGCGCCCCACCGGCCACGCGATTCGAGTACCGGGGCCCCGGTGGGGAGACCGAGCAGCGTCGAGAGGCGGTTGATGAGGCGGTATGGCTAGGCGGCATGGTGCCCGCCGTGGAGCCCACCGCAGCGAACCGGAGAACGCCGGTCCCCTGCGGAGGTTCGGCGGTCTTCTCGAGAGCACGGTCCCGAAGCGCGTCGAACCCCCGAGACTGTTGAACGTCCTCGTCGTCTCCGGCGTCATCCTGGGCCTGCTGCTCTTCGGATACAGCACCACCCAGATCTACCTGCAGTTCGGCGGCGCCCCCGGCGCGACCGAGGCGCCCGGGCCGCGGGACGGGGCCGAACCGGGCCACGACACCTCCTCCGCCCCCGAGCAGGACCCCACCCCCGAGCGGGGCGGCAGCGGGCCGCAGACCCAGGCCGGGACCGAACCGACGACGGTCGTCTACCGGGTCCTGGAGTCCACCCCGGTCGGGTTCACCGGACACGTCACCGTCACCAACACCTCGTCCGGCACGCTGGACGCCTGGGAACTGGCGCTGGCCTTCGAGAGCGCCGAGATCACCGAGGTCCGTGACGCGGACTGGGAGTCGTTGGACGACGGCATCCTGGCCCGCAAGTCCGGTGCCGAGGCGGCGCTGGAGCCCGGGGAGTCGGCGACGCTCACCTTCGACGCGGTGGGTACCGTGCAGAGCCCGGTCCGGTGCTCGCTCAACGGGCACGTCTGCGATCTCTGAGCGTCCCGGGATCCCAGGGGTCCGTCGAGACCTCGCGATCCCCGCACGACCCGTGTCCACCTCGGTCCCCGGGGCCACCGGCCTCTCCGGTCGCGCCCGCTCCGCGTGGATCGACCCCGTGCATGACGAAGGCCCCCCGACCGGAGCCGGAGGGCCTTCGATGAATACAGACAGGGGCGGGTTCCCTAGCGGGTCACCTTGCCGGCCTTGATGCACGAGGTGCACGCGTTCACACGCTTGGGCGTACCGCCCACGCGGGTGCGAACGGTCTGGATGTTGGGGTTCCAGCGGCGGCGGGTGCGACGGTGCGAGTGGGAAACACTGTTACCGAACCCTGGTCCCTTGCCGCAGACGTCGCAGACGGAAGCCACGGTAACTCCATTCAAGCGCTCGGGATCGCGCACGTCGCCGCACGCGAAGGTTCATCCGACCGGGAGAGGTCGGGCGGACAGGCTGGCGCGGACGCCAACCGTGGAAGACTACACGAAGGAAGAGACCGAAGGTGGATCAGGACCACTGGACGGCATCCGTTCGCGCAACGGTGGAAGACGGTGCGGCCGAAGCCTGGAGCACCACCACCGGAGCATCGAGCTCAGCCACACGGGCATGGCGAAAACGCGATGAACTCTGACGAGTATACCCCTGTCGGGAGGGGCGACGGCCCACCTTCCCGACCGCCACCGATCACGGGCCACCGCCGTCACCGGGCCCCGCCCGTCACACCGGCGGTCTAACGTGGCGAGTGGATCGACGCACGAGTCCAGGACGGGGACGACAGTGAGCACCTGGGATGAGCCGCTGCGCAAGGGACCGCTCGGCGGCAGGACGGCCAAGGCCCTGGCCGAGAAACTCGACCTGCACACCCTCGGCGACCTGCTGCGCTACTACCCGCGCCGGTACGACCGCCGGGGCGACCTCACCGACCTGGCGCTGTTGCGCGAGGGCGAGGACGTCACCGTGCAGGCCCAGGTGCTCGACGCTCGGCGGCGGACGATCCCGGCCCGTCAGGGGCGCCGGCGCATGGACATGATGGAGGCCACCGTCACGGACGGCACCGGCCGCCTGCACCTGACCTTCTTCAACCGCGGCTCCTACCACCAGACCGCGCTGATCCCGGGGCGCCTGGCCATGTTCTCCGGCCGGGTCTCCACCTTCAAGGGGCGCCGCCAACTCGACCACCCCGAGTACGTGCTGCTCGACGAGGAGGGTCTGGACGGCGAGGCCGCCCGCGCCTACGCCGACGAGATCATCCCCGTCTATCCGGCGGTCAAGGGCCTGGACTCGGCCACCATCGCCCGGTCGATCGGTGTGGCCCTGGACTACGCCGTGGACATCCCCGACCCACTCCCTCCGAAGCTGCGCGCCGAACAGGGGCTGCTCGACGTCCACGAGGCCCTGACCCGCATCCATCGGCCCGAGGACCTGGACCGGCTCAGGCCCGCGCGTCTCCGGCTGAAGTGGGACGAGGCCTTCGTGCTGCAACTCGCCCTGGCCCAGCGCCGTCGAAAGGCCGAGGAACTGCCCGCCGCGCCCCGTCCGGGGACCAGCGGCGGCATCCTCGACGCCTTCGACGCGCGGTTGCCGTTCACCCTCACCGAGGGCCAACGGGAGGTCGGCGAGGCCCTGGCCGCGAGGCTGGACGCCACCCACCCCATGCACTGTCTGCTCCAGGGCGACGTGGGCGCGGGCAAGACCCTGGTGGCCCTGCGGGCGATGCTGCGGGTCGTGGACTCCGGGGGACAGGCCGTCCTGCTCGCCCCCACCGAGGTCCTCGCCCAGCAGCACCACCGTTCCATCGGCGCCATGTTGGGGGACCTCGGCCGGGCCGGGCAGATCGACGGCGCCGAACACGCCACCCGGGTGGCGTTGCTGACCGGTTCGATGGGCGCCGCCGCCCGCAGGGAGGCGCTGTTGGACGCCGCCTCGGGCGCCGCCGGGATCGTCGTGGGCACCCACGCCCTGCTCCAGGAACACGTGTCCTTCGCCGACCTGGGGCTGGTGGTCGTGGACGAACAGCACCGGTTCGGTGTGGAACAGCGCGACGCCCTGCGCGAGAAGGCGACCGACGGCCGCCCCCACGTTCTGGTGATGACCGCCACACCGATCCCGCGCACGGTCGCGATGACCGTGTACGGGGACCTGGACGTGGTGGCGCTCACGCAACTGCCCGAGGGGCGTTCGCCGGTGTCCACGCACGTGGTCCCGGCCGGCGAGAAACCCCACTTCCTCGCCCGTGCCTGGGAACGGATCCGCGAGGAGGTCCACCAGGGGCGTCAGGCGTTCGTGGTGTGCCCCCGGATCGGTGACGGCACGGACGGTTCCGGTGGCGGCGAGACCGGCGACGAGGTGGACGCCCCACCGGAGGGCGCGCCCCAGGGAGCCCGGCCCCCGCTGGCCGTGCTGGAGCTGCTGGCCCGTCTACGGGAGGGGCCCCTGGCGGACGTGCGCGTGGAGGCCCTGCACGGCCGGATGGCACCGGAGGACAAGGACGCGGTCATGCGCCGGCTCACCTCCGGCGAGACCGACGTGGTGGTCTCCACCACCGTCATCGAGGTGGGTGTGGACGTTCCCAACGCCACCGTCATGGCGATCATGGACGCCGACCGGTTCGGGATCTCCCAGCTGCACCAGCTGCGCGGACGGGTCGGCCGTGGCCGGCTGCCGGGCCTGTGCCTGCTGGTCACCGAGGCGGAGGAGGGCGGTCCGGCCCGCGCACGGTTGGCCGCGGTGGCCGCCACCACCGACGGGTTCGAACTGTCCCGCGCCGACCTGGAGATGCGCCGCGAGGGCGACGTGCTGGGCGACGCCCAGTCGGGCGCCCGTTCCCGACTGCGCATGCTCACCCTGGTCCACGACGAGAAGCTCATCGGACGGGCCCGGGAGGCGGCCGGACTCTATGTGGCCGAGGACCCGACGCTCACCGCGCACCCGCCGCTGGCGGACGCGCTCGCCGCCCTGCTCCCGGAGGACCGCGCCGACTACCTCGAGAAGACCTGACCCGGCGGCGGGCCCGGGGCCGTCGGGTCCGGCCGTACGGGGTCGACGTCGGTGGCCGCGCCGCACCGGTGCCGCCCGAGCGACACGGACCGCGCCGCGAGGGGCGGGGCACCACTCCTGCGGGCACGCTCTCCGGGGTCGAACCGGCCGGGGCCTGCCGCCCGCCGGTCCCGTCGCGCCCCGCACACCCCACGCGACCCGTCGGTCCCACTACCGTGGTGCGCATGACCCGCATCATCGCCGGGTCGGCGGGCGGTCGACGCATCGACGCCCCCGACGGCCGCACCACCAGACCCACCAGCGACCGCGCCCGGGAGGCGTTGTTCGCCTCCGTCCGGTCCGACCTGGGATCCCTCGACGGGATCCGGGCCCTGGACCTGTACGCGGGGTCGGGGGCGATCGGCCTGGAGGCGCTCTCCCGTGGTGCCGCGCACGCACTGCTGGTGGAGGCCGACCGCAAGGCGGCACAGGTGGTGCGGGGCAACATCGCGTCCCTGAAGTTGCCCGGGGCGGAGCTCGCCGCGGACCGGGTGGAGCGGGTGCTGGCGCGCGGTCCCCACGGCGCCCCCTACGACCTGGTGGTGGCCGACCCGCCCTACGCGGTCACCGAGGAGGAGCTCGCCGGCGTCCTGGCCGAACTGGTCGGGCGGGGATGGCTGACGACGGACGCGGTGGTCGTGGTCGAGCGTTCCAAGCGCGGACCGGAACCGACCTGGCCGGAGGGGGTCGCCCTGGACCGGAGCCGTAAGTACGGCGAGGCGATCCTCTGGTACGCCCGGGCCGGGGCCGGCTGAGGTCATGTGCGGGTGATCTTCCCGTCCACACTGTGTGTGAATGTGGACACTAAGGGGGAGTTGCCCGAATTGGTGCCGGGGTGAACCCCTACCATCGCGGTACCCGTGAGTAGTTCTGGAGAGGGGCGATCCAACGTGCGCAGAGTCGTCTGTCCGGGTTCCTTCGACCCGGTGACCTACGGCCACATCGACATCATCGGTCGAGCGGCCAAACAGTACGACGAGGTCATCGTCGCCGTACTCGACAACGTCAACAAGCGCGGCCTGTTCACCGTTCCGGAGAAACTCGACATGCTCCGCGAGGGGACCTCCGAGTTCGACAACGTGCGGGTGAGCGAGTTCGACGGGCTGCTCGTCGACTTCTGTCGGGAGAACGACGTCGAGACCATCGTGCGCAGCCTGCGCTCGGTCAGCGACTTCGACTACGAACTCCAGATCGCCCAGATGAACTACCGGCTCTCCGGAGTGGAGACCGTGTTCATGACGGCCAACCCGCAGTACTCCTTCCTGTCGTCCAGCCTGGTGCGCGAGATCGGCCAGCACCGCGGCGACGTCTCCAGCCTGGTCACCCCCTACGTCCAGGGTCGGCTCCAGGAGAAGTACGCGAGGTAGCGGCGCACCACCGCCGTCGCGAACCCCGCCGGCGCCCCGGCCGAGGAGGCCCGAACGCCTCCGGTCGATGCGCCCCCGGGGCCTGATTTGGGTGGTCGGGGACATGGTAGGTAGAATCCAGGTTCGACCATGGGCGTCGCCGGTCTTCGGCGTGCGCTCAGGCCGGTCAGCACCACCGTGAACGACCGACGCACGCGTCGGCGAGCTCGTGCCCGGCCCCCGGAACCTCTCGTGAAAGCGCGATCACCCTGTCTCGTCTAGATGCCCGTGACCCGTACGTGGTCGACACCCGCCCGCTGGGCCGCCAGCCGGGGTCGATGCGGACCGTCAGCCGTATCGTGACCCTCCCCGAGGGTTTCGAGACGGCCATGGCCAGTGTGCCCAAGGGGCAGGAGATCGAGCTGGACCTGCGCTTGGAGGCCGTCATGGAGGGGGTCCTGGTCACCGGGACCGTCACCGGACGGCTCACGGCCGAGTGCTCCCGCTGCCTCGAACCCCTGTCCGAGGAGCTGGAGGCCGGCTTCCAGGAGATGTACCGCTACCCCGACGACGAGGACGACGCCGTCGGGACCGGTGACGAGGACTCGGGCGACGAGGATGAGGACTACTATCTAGAGGGCGACCTGCTCGACCTCGAACCGGTGGTCCGAGACGCCGTCGTGCTCGCGCTCCCACTCTCGCCGCTGTGCGGCCCGGACTGTCCCGGCCTGTGCTCCGAGTGTGGTGTCAAACTCGCCGACGCCGGACCCGATCACGGGCACGGCGACGGCGTCGACCCGCGCTGGGAGGCGCTCCGCGGCATCGCGGAGGACCCCGGCAGGCAGTGAGCTCGTGAACCGGTCGCCCACGGTGCCCCAGGGCCCGACCGACCGGAGCACACCCTCCCCGCGACAGCGCGCGGGGTGACCAGATAAGCGACCTCCCGCGACCGCGCGGGGGTGACCCAGGAGGATTGAAGTGGCCGTCCCGAAGCGGAAGATGTCGCGGAGCAACACCCGGACCCGCCGTTCCCAGTGGAAGGCGTCGCGCCCGGTGCTGGTCAACTGCCCGCGCTGCCGTGACCCGAAGCAGCCCCACATCGCGTGCCCGACCTGCGGCACCTACAACAACCGCCAGGTCACGAACCCGGCGTAACGATGTACCGGCTCCGGGCCCTGACGCCCGATCCCGGTCTTCGACGAACACGCATCGGGGCGGAACCTCTCGGGGATCCGCCCCGTTGTGCTGTCCAGAAAGGGATTCGGGCGTCCCGGTGTCGCCCGGTCTTTGTAGAGTGATCTCGCACGGCCGGGGAAGTCATCTTTCGCGGCACTCCGACACCGGTGGATTCCGGGTCCGTCGAGACTCCCGAGTTCGTGGTGGCCGCCGGGGGAGCGCACGCTCCCGCGACGATCACCTCGTTTTCGAGCGTCCCGGTCGGGTCGAGGGATCGCCACAGCAGCCGCGCGCTCCGGCGCGCCCGACCAGGGAAGCGAACCCGAGTGGCCAGTCAACTCTCCGCCGCCGAGGCAAAGTCGTTCCACCAGGCGATCGGGGTCGAGGTCGACCCCAGGATCCTGCTCCGCGCTCTCACCCACCGCTCCTACGCGTACGAGAAGGGCGGCCTGCCCACCAACGAGCGCCTGGAGTTCCTGGGGGACTCCGTGCTGGGCCTGGTGGTCACCGACACCCTGTTCCGCAAGCACCCGGACCTGCCGGAGGGTCAGCTCGCCAAGCTGCGCGCCGCGGTCGTGAACATGCGGGCGCTGGCCGACGTCGCCCGGGGGCTGGGCATCGGCGGGTACATCCGGCTGGGCCGCGGTGAGGAGGGCACCGGGGGACGGGACAAGTCCTCCATCCTCGCCGACACCCTGGAGGCCATCATCGGCGCGGTCTACCTCGACCGCGGACTGGAGGTCGCCTCGGGCTTCGTGCACCGCCTCTTCGACCCGCTCATCGCCACGGCGTCGGGGCTGGGCGCCGGGCTGGACTGGAAGACCTCCCTGCAGGAACTCACCGCCGCCGAGATGCTCGGAGTGCCCGAGTACCACGTGGACGAGAGCGGTCCCGACCACCAGAAGACCTTCCGCGCCACGGTCCGTGTGGCGGGGGAGAGCTACGGGCTGGGCGAGGGGCGCAGCAAGAAGGAGGCCGAGCAGCAGGCGGCGGAGTCGGCCTGGAAGGCCATCCGCGCCCGCTCGGACGAGAACGCCGCCCAGAGCGCCGAGGCGCCCGCCAAGGGGCAGGGCAAGGGCACCGGACCCAAGGCCAAGGGCCGGGGCGGGCAGGGCTGAGCGATGCCGGAGCTTCCCGAGGTCGAGGTCGTACGGCGCGGTCTCATGGACCACGCGGTGGGCCGTCGTATCGGCGCCGTCGAGGTCCTGCACACGCGTGCGGTCCGTCGACACGTGCCCGGCCCCGCCGACTTCGCCGCCCGGCTGGAGGGGCGCAGGCCCACGGCGGTGCGTCGGCGCGGCAAGTACATGTGGCTGGTGCTGGACAGCGGCGAGCTGCTGGTGACGCACCTGGGCATGAGCGGCCAGATGCTGGTGCAGCCGCAGGGCAAGCCGGACGAGAAGCACCTGAGGGTGCGGCTGCCGCTGTCCGACGGCCACGAACTGCGCTTCGTCGACCAGCGCACCTTCGGCCACCTGCTGGTGGACGAGCCCGGGGAGCGCGCCGAGGTGCCGGCGTCGGTGGATCACATCGCCCTGGACCCGCTGGACACCGAGTTCGTGCCCGCGGTGTTCGTGCGCACGCTGCGGGCCAAGCGGACCGAGGTCAAGCGGGCGCTGCTGGACCAGTCCCTGATCAGCGGTGTGGGCAACATCTACGCCGACGAGGCGCTGTGGCGGGCCCGGCTGCACTGGGCCCGGTCGACCCGGGGGCTGACCAACGTCCAGGCGCTGGAGCTGCTGGAACACGTGACGGACGTGATGTCCGAGGCGTTGGAAGTGGGCGGCACCACCTTCGACGGGCTGTACGTCAACGTCAACGGCGAGAGCGGGTACTTCGCACGCGGGTTGAACGCGTACGGCCGTCGGGACCGGCCCTGTGGGCGGTGCGGCACCGCGATCGTGCGCGAGGCCTTCATGAACCGCTCCTCGTTCAGTTGCCCGCGTTGTCAGCGCGCGCCGCGATCACGGTGACGCGGAGTGCCCGGTCGTCCGCACCGGGCGCCGGGGCGCGGAAGTTCTCTGGAGAGGTCCCTGGTCGGGGGCCGTCCGGGCGCCTACGCCGACCCCCGTCAGGTCGGTGCGGCGTGTCGGTGATGAAAGTGTCTCGGCAAGGTAAGGGAGAACTCCCGTCATGGGGGAACAGGTCGCACCGGTCCGACTGACCGCGTGGGTGCGGGGTCGCGTCCAAGGTGTGGGTTTTCGCTGGTGGACGCGGTCCAGGGCGCTCGAACTCGGGCTGACCGGAGCCGCCACCAACCTCGACGACGGTCGTGTCGAGGTCGTCGCGGAGGGCTCCGAGGCCGCGTGCGCTGGGCTTCTGGAGCACCTCAGGGGCGGCGGAACACCGGGTCATGTGGATTCCGTGGTCGAACGTTGGTCCGAGCCGGGGGGTTCCTTCGACGGTTTCATCGAGCGATGAGTATGCTGGAAGGGTAACGCGGTACGAGTCACCCACCGTGGAGCGGCGTGTTCACGCCGTCGGCGGAGACTGCGGGCCACGGCGGAGGGGGAGTACCCACCGTCACGGGCCGGTCGCGGCGCCGGGGGTGGAGCTGCTCGTACGGTGCACTACCGCATGCCTCGCGGGATTTCTGCTGGGCTGTGGTCGTTACCGACTGTTGTAATCCAATCTTGACCAGCGACGCGCATGGTGAGACTCTTGAAGACACACCGCGCATTTTCCGCCCGTGACGAGCGGTGTAACGCCGATCGATCGCACGGGGTGTCGCACGTGCGCACCATCACTGGTCACTCAGCGTGGAGGACCTACATCATGGCGAAGGCTCTGTTCGGCCACGTCGGCGGCTCCGACCCTCGGATGGTCTCGGAGATGCGACGGCTTCAGAAGCGGGTACGCGACCTCGAAGACGAGATCAGCCGTCTTCAGTCACAGAACGACCAGCTCAGCATGGCCGTCACCGACGTCGCCACCAGCGCGACCGACCGCGAGCCCGCGCTCGCCTGAACCGAACGACACCACGTCCGACACCCGTACGGGTGGGTGTCGACGCGAGACGTCGATCCACAGACGGGGACGCCGACGACGACCCTGGCGTCCCTGGCCGGATCGACCACCCGTGACACGCCGCTGATTTTCCTTTTCCTTGCGGCATTTTTTACCGTTGTACCCGGCGGGTCGAAGGGTAACCCTGCGTGTTCGCCGGACATCCCCCTGGACGTCGATCCCCCTGAGGGCGGCCACCGTGAGAGCACGGTGGCGCAGTTCATCGGGGCTGGAAGCCCCTAACACCACCCTTCGGTCACCGCTTCGTGGCACCCTTGTTGTCGGCCCCGTGGCGATCGCCCGTGGCGAGAACGGTGACCGTCGTGGGAGGTGTGGGGTGTACCTGAAGAACCTGACGTTGCGCGGCTTCAAGTCGTTCGCGTCGGCCACCACCCTGCGTTTCGAGCCGGGCATCACCTGTGTGGTGGGGCCCAACGGTTCGGGCAAGTCCAACGTCGTCGACGCCCTGTCCTGGGTGATGGGCGAACAGGGGGCCAAGTCCCTGCGCGGCGGGAAGATGGAGGACGTGATCTTCGCGGGTACCTCCACCCGCCAGGCGCTGGGCCGCGCCGAGGTCAGCCTCACCATCGACAACACCGACGGCGCCCTGCCGATCGACTACTCCGAGGTCACCATCAAGCGGACGATGTTCCGCAACGGCGGCTCCGAGTACGCGATCAACGGCGACACCTGCCGCCTGTTGGACATCCAGGACCTGCTCAGCGACTCCGGCATCGGCCGGGAGATGCACGTCATCGTCGGACAGGGACAGCTCGACACCGTCCTGCACGCCGGTCCGGAGGAACGCCGCGCGCTCATCGAGGAGGCCGCGGGCATCCTCAAGCACCGCAAGCGCAAAGAGAAGGCGATCCGCAAGCTCAACGCGATGCAGGGCAACCTGGACCGCGTCACCGATCTCACCGCGGAGCTGCGCCGCCAGCTCAAACCCCTGGGGCGTCAGGCGGAACTGGCCCGCAAGGCCGCCGTCATCCAGGCCGACCTGCGCGACGCTCGCCTGCGACTGCTCGCCGACGACATCGTCACCCTCACCGACCAGCTCGCCAAGGAGGAGGCGGACGAGAAGGAGGTCCTGCAGCGCCGCGGTTCCGCCGAGACCGCGCTGAAGCAGACCCAGGAGCGCGAGGCCGAGCTGGAGGCCCAGGCCACCGCCGCCGCCCCGGCGCTCGCCCGCGCCAACGACACCTACCACGCGCTCTCCCGCCTCACCGAACGCCTGGACGCGGTGCGCGGACTGGCCACCGAACGCCACCGGAACCTGGTCGCCGTGCAGGGCGAGGTCGTCAGCCGGCGCGACCCCGAGGAACTGGAGAGGGAGGCCGAGGAGGCCGCCGCCCAGGAGGAGGAGCTCGAGACCCGTCTCGAAGAGGCCCGCGAGGTCCTGGAGACGAGCGTCACCGAACGCGCCGCCGCCGAGGACGCGCTGCACCGTGAGGAACGTCGGCTGGAGGCGGCGTCCCGCGCCGCGGCCGAACGTCACGAGGGGCTCGTCCGTCTGTCCGCCCGGGTGGAGAGCCTGCGCGCCCGTGTGACCTCGCACGAAGCGGAGATCGGTCGCCTGGAGGAGGCCGCGGCCCAGGCCGCCGAGCGCGCGGCCGCGGCCCAGACCGAGTACGAGATGGCCGCCGAGGAGGCGGCCGGGCTCGACGAGGGCGACGCCGAACTCGACCAGACGCAGGAGCGGTACGCACGACGCCTGTCCGCGGCCGACGCCGAGCTCAACCGCCTGCGCGACACCGAACGCACCGCCGAAGGTGAGCGCACCGCCCTCGCGGCCCGTAAGGAGGCCCTGGAACTGGGCCTGGCGCACAAGGACGGCGCCGGCACCCTGCTGGCCGCCGACCTGCCCGGCATGCTCGGGGGCCTGGCCGCGCTCGTGCAGGTCGAGCCCGGCCACGAGACCGCCGTCGCCGCCGCCTTCGGTGTGGCGGCCGGTGCCGTGGCCGTCCACGACCACGACAGTGCCCTGGCCGCCCTGGAACTCCTCAGGTCCGAGGACGCCGGGCGCGCGGGGATCGTCGTGGCCCGCGCGGTCCCCTCCCGGGAACGTTCCGCGTGGCCGGCGCTGCCCACGGGGGCGCGCTACGCCGCCGACGCCGTCACCGCACCCGATCACCTGACCGGCGCCGTCACGGCCCTGCTGGACCGGGTGGCGCTGGTCGCCGACGATCCCGCGGCACTGGAGTTGGTGTCCGCCCTGCCCGGGGTGCGGGCCGTCACCCCCGCGGGAGACCTGTTCGCCGCCGAGATGGTGCACGGTGGCAGCGCCGCCGCACCCAGCCTGCTGGAGGTGCAGGCCGCGGTCGACGAGGCGTCCGAGCGTCTGGAGGTCGCCACCGTGACCGCCAAACAGGCCGCCGTCGACCTGGAGACCGCCCAGCGCGAACGCGCCGAGATCGCCCGGGCCACCGAGGAGCTCACCGCCCGCCGCCGTCAGGGCGACCGCGCCCGCAACGAGTCCGCCCAGCGCCTGGGCAAGCTCGGTGGCCAGGCGCGTTCGGCCGAGGCCGAGTCCGAGCGGTACGCGGCGGCCGCCACCAAGGCCACCGGTGCGCGCGACGAGGACGCACGCAGACTGGAGGCCATGGAGGTCGAACTCGCCGAGGCGGAGGAGATCGCCGCCGCCGTCGAGGAGGAGGCCCCCGACGCCGACCACCGGGACGAACTGTCGGCCCTGGCCTCCCGTGCCCGCGCCACCGAGATGGAGCGCCGCTTGGCGGTCCGCACGGCCGAGGAACGCGCCCGCTCCATCGCCGGTCGGGCCGACGCGCTGCTCGCCCAGGCCACGGAGGAGCGTCGGGCGGTGGAACGCGAGGCCGAGCGCCGCCGTGACCGTGCCGCCCAGGCCACCGTCGCCGAAGCGGTGGCCGAGAGCGCCCGGTCGGCGGTGCAGCGCATCGCGGTGTCCTCGGCCGCCGCCGAGACCGAGCGCGGCGCCGCCGAGGCCGAGCGGGAGGCGCGTGAGGGCGAGCTCAAGACGGTGCGCGCCCGCGTGCGTGAGCTCTCCGTGGAACTGGAGAAGCTCACCAGCTCCGCGCACAGCGGTGAGGTGGCCCGCGCCGAACGCCGACTCCGGCTCGAACAGTTGGAGACCAAGGCCTTGGAGGAGCTGGGCGTGGACGTGCCCACCCTCGTCGCCGAGTACGGCCCCCGGGTGCCGGTGCCACCGCCCGCCGACGCGGGGGAGGAGGCGGTCCCGCTCCCGTACGTGCGCGAGGTCCAGGCCAAGCGGCTCAGGGCGGCCGAGCGCCGGCTCAACCAGCTCGGCAAGATCAACCCCCTGGCCCTCGAGGAGTTCGCGGCGTTGGAGGAACGGCACGCCTTCCTCAACGCGCAGCTGGAGGACCTGAAGAAGACCCGGCGCGACCTCATGGACATCGTCGCCGAGGTCGACGCCCGCGTGCAGGAGGTGTTCTCCTCCGCCTACCTGGACGTGGAGCGCGAGTTCGCCGCGATCTTCGGCCGGTTGTTCCCCGGCGGCGAGGGCAAGCTGGTGCTGACCACGCCCGAGGACATGCTGACCACCGGCATCGAGGTGGAGGCCCGCCCACCGGGCAAGAAGGTCAAGCGGCTGTCACTGCTGTCCGGCGGTGAGCGTTCGCTGACCGCGGTGGCGTTCCTCGCCGCGATCTTCAAGGCCCGCCCGTCGCCGTTCTACGTGATGGACGAGGTCGAGGCGGCCCTGGACGACACCAACCTCCAGCGCCTGTTGGTGATCTTCGAGGAACTGCGAGCCTCCTCGCAGCTCATCGTCATCACCCACCAGAAGCGCACCATGGAGGCGGCCGACGCGCTGTACGGCGTCACCATGCAGGGCGACGGCATCTCCCAGGTGATCAGCCAGAAGCTCGTGCGTCCCGCCTGACCCCCGGTCGGGCGCGCGGGTCCCCACCGAGCCGGTCGGTGCCGTTCGGCGTGGCCGCGTTCGCGGTCGGCCCCGGGGCGCTCTACCCTGACGATTGCCCCGACGTCCCTCACGAAACGGCCCCTCGTTGTTCTTCATCCCTCTGGCCCTGTGGGCACGGCGACGCATGCGCCACTTCCCCGGCGTCGTGCGGGCCTGCCTGGCCACCGGTGGGTCCGGTCTGTTCACCGTGATGCTGCTGCTCGGCACGTCCTACGGGGCGCAGTCGCCTCCGGGCGAGGAGGGCCGTGTGCGCTGTTCGCCCGTGGTGTGGGTGGGGCCGGCCCTGTGGGACGACCACCGGGACTGGGACGAGGACCTCGAACAGATGCTCCGCCAGGAGTGGGTGGACACCTCCTGCGCCGAACGCAAACTCCGCCGGGCCGGGTGGTCCCTGGCCGTGGCCCTGCCCTCCATGGTGCTGCTCGGCTACGGCGTGGCCCGGCTGCGCGCCGACCGGGGCGAGGAGGTCTGAGGGCCGCCCGGACGGGCGGCCCTTCGACGTGTCCTCACCGGCTCAGCCGATGAAGCCGTGCTGCTGGAGGAAGTACAGGGCGGCCTCGTCCGCGCTCGCCCCGTCCAGGTCGACCATCCCGTTGAGCTCGATGATCACGTCCTCGGTGAGGGCCTCTCCCAGGGCGACGCCGAGCCCTTCCAGGTCCGTGTGCTCCTCCACGGTCTCCTCCCGGGCGGTCAGGGCCGCCGACTGGGTGGTGAAGAAGGTGCCCGAGTCCTCGATCACCCGCAGGTCCAGCGACTCCAGGCGTGCGTCGGTCGTGAAGATCTCCGCGAAGTTGCACGGACTGCCCTTGGCCACGTTGACGTAGTTCAGCGCCAGGTCCATCTGGTAGGTGTCGGCGGGGCGGAACGGTGCCTCGTGGAACTCCTGGAACCTCTCCCACTCACGGTCCATGAACTCGGCGGCCCCGCAGAAGGTCGCCTCGTCGGGATGGGCGCGCACGAACGCGGACAGCTGGTCCAGGGAGTCGACCTCCCCGACCGGGCCGGGGGCGTCGGCCGCCCGCGCGATGCCGTACTGGTTGCCGAACCGGGCCGGGCCCATCCAGACGATCCCGTTGCGTTCCAGGTCGCCCTCGGCGGTGCGCTCGAACTGCTCCTCGCCGTCCTGGATGACCTCGTCCTCCTGGAGGAACTGGGTCCAGCCCGTACCCGCGTACTCCCAGTACAGGTCGACGTCGCCGTTCTCCAGCGCGGTCCGCAGGATGGCGGAGCCCATCAGCCCCGTCCGGTCCTGCGGCGCGCCGCCGGCGGCCTGGAGCGCGTAGTAGGTGATCTTGCCGAGCACGACGCTCTCGGTGAACTCCTTGGAGGAGACCGCCAGGTCGGCCCCGGAGAGGTCGAAGTCCTCCGCGATGCTGCCGCCCCCCAGGTCCACGTCTCCGACGGAGAGCGGAGCGGGTTCGTCGGTCGAGGTCCCGCACCCGGCGGTCGCCAGGAGGAGGGCGGTCATCGCGGCGGCGGTGCCGGTCAGGGCCGGGCTCGGTGTGGGTGGTCTCATGCTGTGCTGCTCCCTTCTTCGATGGTGCGTCACGCGCCGCGCGGACGCAGGAGGTCCTCGACCAGCCCGGCGAGCCAGTCGACGGCCAGGGCCAGGACGGCCACCAGGACGCTTCCGGTCAGCAGCACCGTGTCGCGGCTGGAAGCGATGCCGTTGGAGATGACGTCGCCGAGGCCGCCCGCGCCCACGAAGGTGGCCAGGGCGACCGTTCCCACGGTGATGACCAGGGCGGTGCGGATCCCCGAGAGCATCACCGGCACCGCGAGGGGGAGTTCGACGGACAGCATGACCCTGAGGGGGGTCATGCCCATGCCCCGGGCGGCCTCGATCATCGAACGGTCGACCTGGTCCAGGCCCACCATGGTGTTGCGCAGGACGGGAAGGATCCCGTACAGCCAGACCGCGACGATGACGATGGTCCGCACGTCCCAGGCCACGAACACCACGGCGAACAGGACGATGAGACCGAGGGTCGGCGTGGCCTGTCCGATGTTGGCGACGGCCAGGACCGGGCCCGCGAACCGCCGCGCCCGCGGTCGGGTGAGCAGGATCCCCAGCGGGATGGCGACCGCGAGGATGAGGACCACCACCACGACGCTGAGCGTCAGGTGCTGCACGGTCCGGCTGAGCAGGTACTCGGCGTTGAGGCTGCGCCGTTCGATCCGGTCCAGGTCCTGGGAGCCGACGTACAGGTACAGGCCGCCGAGCACGGCCGCCAGGAGCAGGGGCAGGCCCCAGACGCGTGGTGACGGTGCCGTGCGGCGCGCGGTGGCTCCCCGACGGGGCGGTGCGTCGGCGGAAGGGGGCGGCGCGGTCGCGCTCATCGCGGCTCACCCGACCGACGGGAGGTGGAGCGGGAGACACGGGTGGGCACACCGGCCGCGTCGTCCACGTGGATGAGGTCCTGGATGGTGGGCAGGTCGAGGGTGCCCCGGTAGCGTCCCTGCGCGTCGGTGACCACCACGACGTCGCTGTTGTTGGACAACATCGTGTCGAGCGCGTCGTACAGGGTGTGGTCGGGGCCGACCGGGGCGAGCACCGGCAGGCCGCCCCCGCCCGAGGACGGCAGCCACTCCACGGGCAGCCCGTCGTCCAGCAGGAGCAGGAAGTCGTGGTCGCCCGCGGCGACCGCCGCGGCGCGCTCACTCGCGTCCGCGGAGAAGGGCAGGGTCGGCCAGTCCTCGGCGACGGTCGCGTCGCCGATCCGCGTCAGGGACAGTCGGCGCACGGAGGCGCCCGCCCCGATGAAGTCGCTCACGAAGTCGTCCGCGGGTTCGCTGAGGATCCGCTCCGGGGTGTCGTACTGCACCACCCGGCCGCCCTCGGCGAAGATCGCGATGCGATCGCCCATCTTCACCGCCTCGTCGATGTCGTGGGTGACGAACACGATGGTCTTGCGGATCTCGCGCTGGATCCGCAGCAGTTCGTTCTGGAGGGTCTCGCGGGTGAGCGGGTCGATCGCGCCGAACGGCTCGTCCATGAGCAGCACGGGCGGGTCGGCGGCCAGGGCCCGGGCCACGCCCACGCGCTGTTGCTGCCCCCCGGAGAGCTGTCGGGGATGGAGGTCGCGGTACTCCTCGGGTGCCAGACCCACCATGTGGAGGAGCGCGTCGACGCGCTCGGCGACGCGGGTCCGGTCCCACCCCAGCAGCTTCGGCACGGTGGCGATGTTCTCGGCGACGGTGCGGTGCGGGAACAGCCCGGTCTGCTGGATCGCGTAGCCGATGCCGCGGCGCAACCGATCGGGGTCGACGTGGGTGACGTCCTCGCCGTCGAGCAGGATGCGCCCGGAGGTGGGTTCGATGAGCCGGTTGATCAGCTTCATCGTGGTGGTCTTGCCGCAGCCGGAGGGGCCGACGAACACCACGATCTCGCCCTCCGGTACGTCCAGGGAGAGCGCGTCGACGGCCGGGGCGGTCCGCCCGGGGTAGGTCTTGGTGAGCTCCACGAGCCGGATCATGGGCCGGTCGGTGGTCTGGTCAGACATGGATCATCCCCCGAGAGGTCGTCAGGCGGTTCAGCGCCGCGAAGAGAAGGTCGAAGAGGATCGCCAGCACGATGATGCCGAGCACGCCCTGGAGGGTGAGGTAGACGGCGAACGGGGTGCCGGCGCTGGACAACCCCTGCAGGATGAGGTTGCCGAGGCCGGGACCGTTGACGGCGGCGGCGATCGCGGCGATGCCGAGCAGCATCTGGGCGGCCACGCGCAGGCCCGTGATGATGACCGGCAGGGCCAGGGGCAGCTCGACCCGCAGCAGGACCTGGAGCCGGCTCAACCCCATGCCGCGTGCGGACTCCACCACGGCCGGGTCGATCTCGCGCAGGCCCACGATGGCGTTGCGGAGCACGGGCAGGAACGCGTACAGGGTGAGCGCGACCACGGACGGCGCGGTGCCCAGCCCCAGGGGGGTGATGAGGAGACCGAACAGGGCGTAGGACGGAATGGTCAGGAACACTCCGGCGACCGCCAGGACGGCGGTGCGCGACCGGGCGCGGTAGGTGAGCGCGGCCAGGGGGAGGCCGATGAGGACGGCCAGCCCCAGCCCCTGGAGGACGAGGACGGTGTGTTCCAGGGTGGCCTGGAGGAGGGCGTCGACGTTGCCCGAGGTGTAGTCGAGGAATCCCGTCATTCCGTGGACCCCGCGCGGGGGCGGGACGGTGGTACGGAGGCGTGGTTCACGTGGGGCTCCTGTCGTCGTGATGTGACCGTGGCGACCGGCCGTCGACCGGGTCGCCCTTGGTGGTCTACCGAAGCAGGATCACGATTCGGTCGGTGACGTGCTGATTCGCGCGGGAGTGTGCTCGACGCATCATCGGGGGAGCCCCGTCGCCGGACGCCGGGACCACGTGGTCGTGGGTCGCGTTCGGGCGTCGTGGGGGCGGGCGGGCACCGCCCGCGGGAGGCGCGGGAAGGCCCTGCGGGACGGGGAAGGGCCGCCCTCCCCACGGGGAGGGCGGCCCTCGTCACGCCCGGTCCGGTGCGGTGGTCAGCCTCGGGCGAGGGTGATCACCGGGGAGGTCCACTCCTCCCAGTGGTCGGCGTTGTCGGGGTCGCCGAGCGCCTTCAGGGCCCGGACCTCCAGGCGGTAGTCACCGTCGCGCACGTCGGTGACCCGACCACGGGTGTCGGTCACGGTGCCGTCCCAGGCGTAGGCGAAGAAGGCCGTGGGGGTGGCGCTGCGGTTGACGTGGTCGATCGACACGGCGATGTCGCGCTCCGGGTGGACCGGACGTCCCGTGCGTTCGTCGACCACGGTCATCCTCAGCTTGGAGACGTGGTGGTCGAAGTGCGCGATCACGTACGGCACGTCGGGCAGACCGTCCACCCAGCCCAGGGTGTAGGCCTCACCGTCGGGTCGGTTCTCGTAGCTTCCACCGTTGCCGGCGCAGTCCAGCCCGAAGAACGCCTCGCACTCCGTGATCCTCGTCAGCCACGGCAGGTCGTGCGTGACACCCGCGTCGTCGGTGATCGGGGTCATGGCCTCGATCGCCTGGTAGTCGCCGTTGTAGGCGGCGTAGGGAACGCGGTGGGACACGGGATCGCCCGAGCCATCGGTCGCGGACACCTTGACGTAGCCGCCGTAGATCATCTGGTCGAACTCGTCGGCCGGAGGGGTGACGGTCACGTCGACCGAGACCGAGCCGCCGGCCGGCACGGTCACCTCGTCCGCGCTGAAGACGGCCTCGGCGTAGGCGTCGTTGAAGTCCGGCGCGAACGTGTCGCCATGCGTGCCCAGGGCGGGCTCGTGCTCGATCGCGTAGGTGGCCTCGGCGTCGCCGTCGTTGGTGATGGTGACGGTCTCGGTCACCGGACCCTCGGTGGCGCCCAGGCTGAGCTTGCCGGGGGTCAGCGCGGTCGTGGACAGCACCGTTCCGGGGATGTCGAGCATGCCGGCGCCCTGGCGGTGGACGTTGTCCAGCGCGTCCAGGTCCGGGTTGCCCCACCACGCGGTCGGGTCCGCGGAGTTCTGCAGCACGTCCCGGACGTCGTGGGCGTCCAGGTCCGGTCGGGTCTCCAGGAGCAGCGCGACGCCGCCCGCGACGTGCGGTGACGACATCGAGGTGCCGCTGACCGTCGCGTAACCGCCCTTGGCCATCGGGTAGGTGGAGTTGATCAGACCGCCGGGGGCACCGATGTCGGGCTTCAGGGACAGGTCGGCCGCTAGCCCGTAGGAGCTGAAGCTGCTGATGAGGCCACCGGTCGGGTTGGGGATCGTGGTCTCCTCACCGGTCCAGGTGAGGGTGACGGACTCCCCGCCCTCCAGGAGCTCCAGGAGGTGGGCGCCGGCCTCGTCGGAGACGCCGACGGAGAACGCGTCGCGGTCGACGATGCCGCCGCCCGCGAACATGCCGGGCAGGTTGTTGTAGATCACGACACCGGTGGCGCCCGCGTCGACGGCGGCGTCGTACTTCTCGGTGAAGGTGCACTCACCGCGGACCATCAGCGCGGTCCTGCCCTCGGGGTCGCCCTCCAGTTCGTCGCCCGCGGCCAGGCAGCCCCGGCCCACGTGCACGAGTTCGTCCGTCTCACCGGAGGTGGGCGGCGGCGTCGCGTCGTCCATCTCCATGTAGGCGACGGTCTCGCCGCTCTGGGTGACCTCGGCGGCGGCCGCGCGGATGTGGGTGTTGTCGTAGGCGGCCACACCGATGACGTGCTCGCCCAGGCCGGGCGCGCCCGCCGAGTACAGGCCGGTGGCGCCCTCGTTGCCGATGGAGGCGACCACGACCATGCCCTCGTCGACCAGACGGTCGGAGGCGACCGCGGTCGGGTACTGCGGCCAGGAGTGGGCGGAGCCGACGCTCATGTTGAGCACGTCCATGTCGTCGGCGAGCGCCTGCTCCATCGCCGCGATCATGACGTCGGACGTGGTGGAGCCGGTGCAGCCGAACACCTTGTAGGCGCCGAACACGACGTCGGGCGCCACACCGGAGACCTCGCCCTCGGCGCCGACGATGCCGGCGACGTGGGTGCCGTGACCGTTGCAGTCCTGGGGGTCGTCGTCGGGGGCCGGGTG
>NZ_QOCZ01000041.1 GCF_018207095.1 Nocardiopsis sp. MG754419
CCATGGCCCCCACCGCCCCTCCCGGGGCGGCTCACTCGACCGACATCACGCCCTCGACCGACGGACTCCCGACACGTCGCCTCACACGAATTGCGCCCAAACGAACTTTCCGCCGGGCGGCGTGGGAATCACACCCCACTCTCGCGCGAAAGCACTCACCAGGGCAAGCCCTCTGCCGCCTTCCATGCCGGCCCTCGCTTCCCTTCTGCGCGGCAAGTGATCTCCGCCGTCACGAACCGCGCAGATGAATTCACCGCCACTACGCATGAGGGAGAGCTGAATACCGGATCGGCTCCGTCCGGCCCAGGCGAGGGGCCCGCCATGGCGTACGGCATTGGTGACCAATTCGGAAACAACGACCGAGACATCGCCCGACAAGTGCTCCATGCCCCATTCGGAGAGGAGGACGGCGGAAATCTCCCTGGCCGCGCCCACGGCGCGGGGGCGTGACTCGAAAGTCCACGTGGCGGCGTCGTGCCGGTCACCGCACACGGGCGTGTTCCAGCGTGAGGACCCGTGGGTCAGAACCCTGAGCCACCAAGCCTCGGTCGGCTCCGCCACCGCCTCCGCACACTCCATGCCCTTCAACTCCTCACTGACGCGCTGCGCAGCAGACCACCGCAAGGGTGTGAGGCTCGTGCCGCTGCACGGCCCGAATGCACGTGCATCTCGGTCTTGCAGGACATCGTAAGCCACCACTCGGTCACGCGCAGGCAAACCCGGAGTCCGCCCGAAAAGCTTTGTGGCGCCACAGGTCAGGGTCATGACGGGCGCGTGAAGAACCGGTGTGGGCGGGGTTTCCCAGCGGTTCGGCCCCCGCACCCGGGCACGTACCGACCAGTAGGCATGCGGATAGGATTCCCTCGCGCCCACCACGTGATCAATGGAGGTAACACCATGTCCCCAACGCCTCGTGTGGCGATCGTGACCGGAGCGGCCCGTGGGATCGGCGCCGGCACCGCCGAGCGTCTCGCGCGTGAGGGTCGCTCGGTCGCGGTGCTGGACCTGAAGGAGGCCGACGCCCAGGAGGTCGTGGACCGGATCACCGCCGCCGGCGGCCGGGCCATCGCCGTGGGCTGCGACGTGTCCGACGCCGATCAGGTGACCGCCGCCGTCGACACCGTCGCCGAGCGGCTCGGGCCGCCCGCGATCCTCGTCAACAACGCCGGTGTGCTCCGCGACAACCTCCTGTTCAAGATGTCGGCCGACGACTGGGACACCGTCATGAACGTCCACCTGCGCGGTGCGTTCCTGATGAGCCGGGCCGCCCAGGCCCACATGACCGGCCTGAACTGGGGACGGATCGTGAACCTGTCCAGTTCCTCCGCGCTGGGCAACCGCGGCCAGGCCAACTACGCGGCGGCCAAGGCGGGTCTGCAGGGCTTCACCAAGACCCTCGCCATCGAGCTGGGCAAGTTCGGCGTCACCTGCAACGCGGTGGCCCCCGGTTTCGTCGAGACCGCGATGACCCGCGCGACCGCCGAACGTCTCGGGATCTCCTACGACGACATGAAGGCCTTCAAGGAGGCCGAGATCCCCGTGCGCCGTGTGGGGCTGCCCGAGGACATCGCCAACGCGGTGGCCTTCTTCACCGGCGAGGACGCCGGGTTCGTGTCCGGCCAGGTCCTGTACGTGGCGGGTGGTCCCCTGTCGTGAGACCGGCGGCCCCGGTCGAGGGCCGTCCGGATCCTCGCGTCGTGCGGGCCCCGTCCGTCCCGTGAGGGCCGGGTCGGAGCCGTGGCGTCCCCGTCGGCTCACGTCGGCGGGGGCGTCGAAGCACCGGGGTACCGTCGACGCGATCGGAAGGAGTACGTCATGGCACTGCGCTGGTACACGGTGGTGATCGAGTCCCGGGACCACCGTTCCCTCGGGGCCTGGTGGGCCCGGGCCCTGGACTGGAACATCCGCTTCGACACCGAGGAGGAGGTCGTACTGGTCCCACGGTGGGCCGAGGATCTGGCCCCCCACCCTGGCGTTCGCCCAGGTTCCCCCGGGGCTGGTGTTCGTCCCCGCCGAGCACGGCGAACGGACCAAGAACCGGTTGCACCTGGACTTCGCTCCCCATGTGGACCAGGACCGCGAGGCCGAGATCGCGCGACTGCTGGACCTGGGCGCCACCCGGGTGGACGCCGGCCAGGGGCCCGAGGCCACCTGGGACGTACTGGCCGACCCCGAGGGCAACGAGTTCTGTGTCCTGTCCTCCCGCGAGGCGTGAACGCGGCTCCGCACTCCCGCGCTTCGGGGTTCCCGCGATCATCGGACGTGTGTGGTGTCGTCCTGGACGTCGGGGCTCTCGATCGCCGTGACGACCTCCGTGACCAGTTCCTCCACCAGGGCGACGCCGGCGGCGTGGTCGGGATGGCCGTCCGACATCACCGCGATCAGATACGCGTGGTCCTGACCGGACACGTGGCCGACACTGTTGATGGTCCACAGTCCGCCGTTGGCCTCGCGGGGGGTCCACCCGTTCTTGAGACCCACCGTGTCCCCCGCCGAGGCGACGGCCGACACGCCCCAGGCCTGTTCGGGCGCGACCGACTCCATGAGCTCTCGGATGTGGGCGCGGCCGTCGTCGGGCACGGGCCCCTCGTCGGTGTACAGGGCGCGTAACAGACGCAGCTGGTCGACGGGGGTGGTCGAGGTCGCCCCCCAGGAGCCTCCCGGGTCGGGTTCGGTACCGATGAACCCCAGGGCGTCGGCGTGGCGCCGGAAACCGTCGGTGAAGCCCATCCGCGCGTAGAGGTCGTCGACCACGTCGTTGTCGCTGAAGCGGATCATCCGTTCGGCCCGGGCGCGCTCGGCGGCGGTGAGGTCCCGCGCCTCCTCCTCCGCGCGCAGGTGCAGCATGGTGAGCACGGTCAGCTTCGCCACGCTCGCCGCGGGGAAGCCCTGCTGCCCGTTGTGGCTGTAGGTGGTTCCGGTGCGCAGGTCCTGAACGGCGATTCCGACGTCCACGCCCTCGCCCAGGGCGGCGACGCGCGCGTCGAGCGTCTGCCGGGAGCCCGTGGTGAGGGCGGAGCCACCACCGGTCGCAACGGTGGCCGTGGCGGGCACGGTCGGCACCGGCGGTGGGGAGAAGCGGGCGAAGGGTCGATCGGGGGGCGGTGTGGCGAGGCGGTCGGTGGCGAGCGCCCCGGGAAGGGCGAGGCTCATGAACACGACGACGAGGGTCGTCGTGACGATGGACCAGACACGTCGATCGGTGGGGAGATGCCGGGGCACACGATCACCGGTTCGTTCGCACCATGGGGGGAGAGGCCGTGTGGGTCATTATCCACACGGATCCTGCGAAAATCACCCATCCGAAACGGAATCGGTACCGAGTTCACCCCGCCGGCACGGCGGCGGATCAGCGGTGTGCGCTCTCGCTGTCCTCATCGATCCCTCGGGCCACCAGGGCCTCGCCGGTGGCCTCCGCCATGCGCAGCAGATGCACGATCACCGGCACCACCAACAGGTGGGGGCGGTTGCGCAGTCCGCGGGCTCGATAGCCGTCCCGGGCGGCCGTCCAGGCGGCGGCGACCATGGGGATGGAGCGGATGGTCAACGCCAGGACCAGGGCCACCCGGTCCGGATCCGCCCCGACGCGGCGCAGCGGCCGGGCCAGGCGCTCGAAGAGGGCGAGCATCTCCGCGACCCGTGTGGACAGGGTGATCGCGTTGGCCAGCAGGACGAGCGCGGCGAGTTGGGCGCACAACCGCACGCCCTCGGTCCAGGCCCCCACGAACAGCGCCTGGAACACACCGATGGCCAGGAGGAAGGGCCAGAGCACGCGCAGCACGGCCAGGGCCCTGCGCGCGCCCAGGCCGGTGACCGGGTACAGCACCAGGGCGACGACCAGGACGGTGAGGGCGACCCACAGGTCGGCCACGGCGATGAGGGCCACGCCCAGAACGAGCAGGGCGAGCAGCTTGGGCCCGGCGGGGATCCGGTGCAGCGGTCCGGTCCCGGGGACGTACAGTCCGAGCACGCTCACGACGCCCGTCCCCCGGGGTCCGTGTCCTCGTCCAGGAGCTTGGTGTAGAAGCCGATCGCGTCGGTGGGGGCACCGTCGAAGGCGACCCGGCCCTCGTGCATGACCAGGACCCGGTCGAAGTCGGCGAGCAGGTCGAGGTCGTGGGTGAACAGGACGACCTGCTGATCGAGCCCGTCCAGGGTGCGGTGGACCATGCGGGTGTTGCGCAGGTCCAGGAGAGTGGTGGGTTCGTCGCACACCAGCACCTCCGGCTCGGTGACCAGGACCGACGCGAGGGCCAACAGTTGTTTCTGGCCGCCGGAGAGCAAGTGGCCGGGGTGGTCGCGATGGTCGGCGAGGCCGTGACGGGTGAGGATCTCGTTCACCCGCCGCTCGGTCTCGGCGCGGCCCAGCCGCAGGGAACGCAGTCCGATCTCCACGTCCTCGACGACCGTCGGCATGATGATCTGGTTGGCGGCGTCGGAGAAGACGAATCCGACGCGGCGCCGGATGTGCCTGGCGTGCCGCCGGGTGTCCCACTCCCCCAGCGACACACGGCCCTCGTCGGGCAGGACGAGTCCGTTGAGGGTGCGGGCGAGCGTGGACTTGCCCGATCCGTTGGCCCCGATCACACCGATGCGACGCTCGGCCAGGTCCAGGGTGACACCGCGCAGGACGGCGCGGTCGTCGTAGGAGTGGGAGACCCCCTCGAGACGGAGCATCAGGCGTTCTTTCCGGGCTCGGTGTCCGTGGCGGCCGAGACGGTGTCGACGTGGTCGGTGACCGGGCGGCCGGCCGGGGGGATGGGGTAGGCGCGGAAGACGGTGGCGGCGATGAGCGCGGTCACCACGGCCTTGACGAGGTCGCCCGGCAGGAACACGGTCATGGCGGTGCCCGCGGCCAGGACGCCGTCGCCCAGGACCACGCCCATCCACGGGACACCGATGGCGTAGATGACGACGATGCCGCCGAGGACGTTGATCAGGAGCCCCTGCCAGAAGACGTACCTGCCGTTCCGGAGCATGAGGTCGGTGAGCAGTCCGATGACCAGAGCCGCGAACACCCAACTGACGATGAAGCCGGCGGAGGGGCCGGCGAGGACGCCGAATCCACCGCGGCCACCGGCGAACAGCGGCAGACCGGCGAGACCGAGGGCGACGAAGGCGGCCACGGCGAGGGTGCCCCGCTTCCACCCCAGAAGGGACGGGGCGAGCATGATCCCCATGGTCTGGAGGGTGATGGGCACCGGGGAGAACGGCAGGGGGATCGCCACGGTCACGCTCATCGCGGCGATGAGCGCGGCGAACACGGCGATGAGCGCGAGGTCGCGTGCGGTGAGTCCGCGGTGACGGACGTGCTTCCTGGTCCTGGGCATGGACGGTTCCCCTCGGGGAGGCGGTGGGAGTCGATCAGGCTCCATTGTCCGCTATCGGGTCGTTCGGAACCGAGGTCGGGACGCACAGAAGGTGACCGCACGGTGTTGTGGACCTTCACCTGAGACCCAGGTCACCTCCGGGCCGGATCGGCGGCGTGGTGGCTCCTGCCCCGGTTGGGTCGGGCGGTGCCGGCCGTGGGGCTTCCCTGATGGGCGCGGGGCCTGGTGGCGTTGGCGCTGATCCTGACGGGCGGAGTCCCGACCGCGGGGACGATGACGGCGTGCCTGGCGGTCGCCCACCCGGGGAGGGGCCTGGTGGCGGCACCCGTGACGGTGTTCGGACCGGCCGAGGTCCCGGACGCGCGTGCCGGTGCCGCCCCGGGGCCACTGCACACCGTCCAACGGTCGGGGGCGAACTCGGGAGCGCATTGCCGGGCGGCCTCTACGCCGCGGGCCACGGAATCGACCCGGTGTCGCCGGCGGCGGTGGCGCTCGCGGGAGGCGCGCGGGTGGTGACGCGGGCCCTTCCTCCGCCCGTGAGGACGGCGTAGGGGTCCGTACCGCGGGGGCGGGCCGGCCGATCCCGAGGCGGCGACCCCCGGGCCGGGCGGGTGCGGGGCACCGCCCGGCCGGTGCGGTCAGGTCCGGACTGCGGTTTCGGCGCGGCGGATGCGTTTGATGGGGATGGGCAGCAGGAAGACGGGCGCGGGGATCGCCAGGCGGTGCCCCGTGTCCGTGGGAACGCCGGTGTCGGGGTCGATGAGCAACGACATCAGCTCGTCCCCGTTCTGCGCGGCGGTGACGAGGTGGTCGGGCTCGTTCCGGTGGCCGCGGACCACGGTGAAGTGGCGGGGCCAGTCGCCCACGGGGGTGTCCGCGAGGTGTTCCAGGCGGGCGCCGCCGTCCCGGACCGCGAAGGTGGAGATGGCGTCGGCGCCCCGGTTGGACACGTAGACGCGCCCCTCGTAGGTGCTGGTGAGGGGCAGGGCGTCGCCCTCGGCGATCTCCCGACCCTCCACCTTGAGGCGGTGCAGGGCGATCTCGGCGGGGAAGTTCTTTCCGGCGAGCTCCTCGGCCGTCGCGGTGACCGAGCCGAGGTGTTCGCCGGTCCCGGACACGCCGTCCCAGCGCACGATGTGCACCCGGGAGTCGAGTTCGCCGGCGACGTACACGTGATCGCCGTTGACGACCATGTGGCGGGGTCCGGTGCCGGGCGGCAGGGGAACGCTCGGGAAGTCGCCCTCGCGGGGTTCGGGGGCCTCCTCGGCAAGCTGCTCGGGGACCGGGCTGTAGTGGTAGACGCGAAGGTCGTCACTGCCCAAGTCCGCGGCGAGGAGGTAGCGGTTGCCGGGCTCGAAGGAATCGAGGGCCACGGCGGTGCTGTGGGCGTGCGGCCCTTCCTGGCGATCGGCGACCGGGCCGGTGCCCTGATGGCCGAACACGCGTGTGTCCCCGGTGAGGGTGCCGTCCTCGGCGGTGGCGGCGAGGGTGACCACGCCGTCGGCGTAGTTGGTGACGGCGACCTGGTGGGGGCCGAGGTGGCGGACGTGGCACGGGGAGCCGCCGCCGGTGGGCACGGAACCGATCTCGGTGAGGGAGCCGTCGCCGTGGGGGCGGAAGGCGGTGAGGGTGCCCTCGGCGCGCTCGTTGACCGCGTACAGGGTGGGCGGTTCGGGCCGGTAGGCGAGGTAGGAGGGGCCGGTGGTGCGCACCGCGATACCACCGTCGGTCATCGCGCCGGTGAGCGGGTCGAACCAGACGCGGTGAACGCCCTGTCCCTCCCCCGGCGGGTCGGAGTCGGGGGTGTAGGTGCCCACGAGCAGGAGCCGTCGTGGTGAGTCCACGGAGTGCCTCGTTTCCGTCGCCTGGGGCTGGGATGCGGTCCATACCACCGGGCGGCACTTTACCGCCCCGGACGCCGACGGAAAAGAAAGAGTCCGTTCCGCCCCTCGACGTGCGCGGGACACCGAACATGGCCGGTCCGCGCCGGTTGCGTGCCCCCTGGGGTCACAGGACTGCTCAGTGGCCACAAAGTGGTGACTCTGCACTAAGTAGCGCATCTGTTACAGTTCCACCACAAAAGCTCGAGTCAGGGAGGTCAGGGCCGCCTCCGCGACCCCGCGCCGTCAGGCCTCACCCTTCGGAACGGTGAGGCGACGAACGGGCGGGCCGACCCGGGTGCCCTCCGCGCGCGACGCGAGCACGGCCGTGTGGAGGCGCACCCCGGCGCAAGGCCCCCACCACCCTCCGCGCGCGAGGGCGCGCTCCCTGGTGCGCGTCCACCGCCCGTGGTTCCCCGCTCAACCGAACCCTGGACCCGTCTTGACCTTTCGTTCCGTATCCGAAGTACCGCTGCCCGACCAGGAGATCATCGACCTGGTCCGCCAGTCGGCCGTCGACATCCCGGAGGGATCAGCGCGGCTGGCCAAGTCCTTCTACGACAACCTCTTCATGATGGTCCCCGAGGTGCGGGGGATGTTCGCCGCCGACATCAAACCGCAGCAGCAGCGCATGGCCGACGCCCTGATGTCCGTCGTCCAGCACCTCGACTCCCCCGACGAGGTCGCGCAGTACCTCCAGCGTCTGGGGCATCAGCACCACAGAGACCTCGGTGTGCTCCCCGAGCACTACCCTCATGTCGGACGCGCCCTGGTCCGCGCGGTCAGCGAGGTCTCCCCGACCTGGACGTCCGCGATGAGTTCGGCGTGGGTGCTGGTCTTCCAGTGGATCACCGCCAACATGCTGGCCGGAGCCCAGCAGTCCGAGAACGCATCGCCCTATGTGTCCCGACGGGCGCGCTGACGGACCCCATCGTCCGTCCCCCCGTCATCCGCACCCCGTCGAAAGCCTTCGTTCATGTCACAGCACAGCCAGAACCGCATGCCGGGTACCGAGGGCGAACGCCACGTCCAGGCGGTCCTGGGCACCACTGAGCGTGCCGACCGCTTCTACCGCGAGCAGATGCTGGACCACCTCAACCCGCTCATGAAGGAGTTCATCGCCCGTCAGGAGATGCTCTTCATCGCGACGGCGGACGGCCAGGGCGAGTGCGACTCCAGTTTCCGGGCCGGGCCGCCCGGGTTCGTCCACGTGATCGACGACCGCACCCTGGCCTACCCGGAGTACCGGGGCAACGGGGTGTTCGCCAGCGCGGGCAACATCATCCAGAACCCGCACATCGGGCTCATGTTCCTCGACTTCGAACGCGATCGGATCGGCCTGCACGTCAACGGGCGGGTGAAGATCATGGAGGACGAACGTCTGCGTCCGTACGTTCCGAGCCTGCCCCTGCCGCAGGTGCCGGGCCAGAGGGCGCAGATGTGGATGCTGGTCCACGTGGAGGAGGCCTACATCCACTGCCGCAAGCACATCCCCCACCTGCGCAAGGTCGGTGCCGACGAGTCCTGGGGCACGGACGACACACTGCGCAAGGGCGGTGACTTCTTCGGCGCCAAGCAGGGGAACCAGGCCCATCAGCAGGCCCCCGCCTGGGCGGAGCAGCCCTAGGCCGTGGGAAGGCGGCCGTCTCCGGGCCCGTGGTCGAGGGACACGGGCCCGGAGACGGCCGAGACCACGCCCTAACCGCGCTTGTCCGCGGCCTTGACCGCCTCCACCGCCTTCATGATGCGTTTGTCGGAGACCGGGTAGGCGGTGCGCAGTTCCTGGGCGAACAGACTCACCCGGTACTCCTCCAGCATCCACCGCAGTTCGACGACGTCGGGGTCGTCGGCGCGACCCGCCTTGAGCACGCCACGGATCCTGCGCACCGCCTGGCGCATCTGTTCGACCTTGGCCATGTTGACCTGGTCGCGCCGTGGGTTCTCCGGGAGCTTGTTCAACCGGTACTCGATGCCCCGCAGGTAGCGGTGCAGGTCGTCCAGGCGGGACAGACCGGTGCCGGTGAGGAAGCCGTCGCCGACGAGTTCGCCCAGCTGACCCTGCACGTCGTTGAGCGAGGGCAGGACCGCCAGCGACGTGCTGCCCTTGATCTTCTTGGACACCTTGCGCCACAGGACGAGGACGCGGGCCGCCTTGTCGAGGACCTCGGCGAGGGTGTCGCCCAGGTCGGCGCGGACGCGTTCCCGGAGTCGGGCGAAGTCCTCGGCGTTCCACACGGGGCCGCCCTCACGGGCCAGCAGGTGGTCGACGGCCGCGGACTCGGCGTCGGCCAGGATCTTCTTGACGGACCCGTGCGGGTTGTCGGCCAGGGCGAGCTTGTCCGGGTTGTTCAGGCCCTTGCTCACCACCGTCGCCGGGGACGGGATGGTGAGCAGGAGGAGTCGACGGGTGCCCGCGCGCATGGCGGCGCGCTGCTCGGCGGCGGTGTCGAAGATGCGGATGGAGACGCTGTCGCCCTCGTCCACGAGCCCCGGGTAGCCCTTGATCTTCGGGCCGAGCGCCTTGCGCTCCAGGGTCTGCTCCAGTGGACCGAAGTCCCAGGAGGTGATCCCCTTCTTCTCGACGCCCTTGGCCTCGGTGGCGATGGCTTCGCGCAGACGCGGTTTGAGCTTGGCGCGGAGCTGTTCGAGGTCCTTGGACTCGGCCAGGGTGCGCTTGCGGTCGTCCACGGCGCGGAAGGTGATGCGCAGGTGGTCGGGGACCCGGTCGAGCTGGAAGTCGTCGGCCCGGACGCGTTCGCCGTGCGCCATGACGGTGAGCTCGGCGGCCAGGGCCTCGGTGAGCGACCCTTCGTAGGGGGCCAACGCCCCCCGGGCTCGGGCGGCGTTGTCGGGCACCGGCACGAAGTTGCGGCGCAGCGGCTTGGGCAGTGAGCGGATCAGCGCGGTGATGAGCTCGTCGCGCTGACCGGGGATCTGCCAGTCGAACCCGATGTTCTCCACCTGGTTGAGGAACTTCACCGGGATGTGCGCGGTGACGCCGTCCGAGTCGCTGCCGGGCTCGAACTGGTAGGTGAGCGGGAAGACGAACGGACCCTGACGCCAGACGTCCGGGTAGTCGTCCTCGCTGACCACGTCCACACCGTCGTTGATCAGCTCCTCGCGGGTGAAGTCGAGGAGCGTGGGGTCGGTGCGACGCGCCTTCTTCCACCAGGAGTCGAAGTGGGCGGCCGACACGGCGGAATCGTCGACGCGGCGGTCGTAGAAGTCGAACAGGGTGTCGTCGTCCACGACGATGTCGCGGCGACGGGCACGGTGTTCGAGGTCCTCGACCTCGTCGAGGAGGGTGCGGTTGTCGTGGAAGAACTGGTGCCGGGTCTCCCAGTCGCCCTCGACCAGAGCGCGACGGAGGAACAACTCCCGGGAGAGTTCGGGGTCGATCCGGCCGTAGGACACCTTGCGCTGGACGACGATCGGCACACCGTACAGAGTGACGCGTTCGAAGGCCATGACGGCGCCGCGTTTGCGTTCCCAGTGCGGCTCGCTGTAGCTGCGCTTGACGATGCCGGCGCCGAGCTCCTCGGCCCACTCGGGCTCGATCTTGGCGACCATGCGACCCCACAGCTTGGAGGTCTCCACGAGTTCGGCGGCCATCACGTAGCGGGGTTGCTTCTTGAACAGCGCCGACCCGGGGAAGATCGCGAAACGCGCCCCGCGACCGCCCAGGTACTCGTGCTTGTCCGGGTCCTTCAGACCGATGTGCGAGAGCAGTCCCGACAGCAGCGACATGTGCACGGCGCGCGGGTCGGCGGCCTCCTCGCGCAGCGGCGGGACCTCGATGTCCATCTGGCGCAGGACCTGCTTGAGCTGACCGTGGATGTCCTGCCACTCGCGCACCCGCAGGTAGTTGAGGAACTCCTCCCGGCACATCCTCCGGAACTGGTTGCCGGACAGTTCCTTCTGCCGGTCGCGCAGGTGGTTCCACAGGTTGAGGAAGGCCAGGAAGTCCGATTCCTTGTCGGCGTACCGGGCGTGCGCCTGCTGCGCCTGCTGTTGCTTCTCGGTGGGGCGTTCGCGCGGGTCCTGGATGGACAGCGCGGAGGTGATGACCATGACCTCCGGCAGACAGTCGCGCTGCTCGGCCTCCAGGACCATCCGGCCCAGGCGGGGGTCGATGGGCAGTTGCGCCAGTCTGCGGCCCATCGTGGTGAGCCGGCGCCGGTCGTTCTTCTCGCCCTGTTCGGGGTGCAGGGCGCCCAGCTCGCTGAGGAGGTTGACGCCGTCCTTGATCTGACGGTGGTCGGGGCCGTCCACGAAGGGGAAGGCGGCGACGTCGCCCAGCCCCAGGGCGGCCATCTGCAGGATGACCGAGGCGAGGTTGGTGCGCAGGATCTCGGGGTCGGTGTACTCGGGGCGGGAGAGGAAGTCCTCCTCCGAGTACAGCCGGATGCAGATGCCCTCGGAGACACGGCCGCAACGGCCCTTGCGCTGGTTGGCGGAGGCCTGGGAGACCGCCTCGATCGGCAGGCGCTGCACCTTGGTGCGGTGCGAGTAGCGGGAGATGCGGGCGGTGCCGGGGTCGATGACGTACTTGATGCCCGGGACGGTCAGCGAGGTCTCGGCGACGTTGGTGGCCAGTACGATGCGGCGGCCCCCGTGCCGGGACCACACCCGCTTCTGTTCGGCCACCGACAGGCGGGCGTACAGCGGGAGGATCTCGGTGCCGCGAAGTTTCTTCTTCTCCAGGGCCTCGGCGGTGTCGCGGATCTCGCGTTCACCACTGAGGAAGACGAGGACGTCGCCGGGCTCCTCGCGGGAGAGCTCGTCGACGGCCTCCAGGATGGCCTGGGTCTGGTCCTTGTCGGTGCCACCGCCCGGGTTCTTCTCCTCGGGGTCGAGGATCTCGTCGGTGATGGGCCGGTAACGGACCTCGACCGGATAGGTACGGCCGGAGACCTCGACGATGGGGGCGTCGCCGAAGTGGCGGGAGAAGCGCTCGGGGTCGATGGTGGCCGAGGTGATGATCACCTTGAGGTCGGGCCGTTTGGGCAGGAGCTGCCTGAGGTACCCGAGCAGGAAGTCGATGTTGAGGCTGCGTTCGTGCGCCTCGTCGATGATGAGCGTGTCGTACCGGCGCAGCATCCGGTCATGCTGGATCTCCGCCAGCAGGATGCCGTCGGTCATCAGCTTGACCAGGGTGTTGTCGCCCGAGGAGTCGGTGAAGCGGACCTTGTAACCGACCGTCTCGCCCAACGGGGTGCCGATCTCGTCCGCGATGCGTTCGGCGACCGTGCGGGCGGCCAGGCGGCGCGGCTGGGTGTGGCCGATGGTGCCCATGACGCCGCGGCCCAGCTCCAGACAGATCTTGGGCAGCTGGGTGGTCTTGCCGGAGCCGGTCTCACCGGCGACGATGACGACCTGGTGGTCGCGGATGGCCTCGGCGATGTCCTCGCGTTTGGCGCTGACCGGGAGCTCTTCGGGGTAGGCGAGCTCGGGGACCGCCTCACGGCGCAGTTCGACGCGCGTCTCGGCGCGGTCGATGTCACCGGTGATCTGGGTGCGCACCGAAGCACGGCGGCGCTCGTCCCCGATCTTGTCGAGGCCGTCGATGCGCCGACGGAGGCGATGCCGGTCGGCGGGCATGAGGCCGCGCAGCCGGGAGCGGAGCGGGTCCGCGTCGGAGGAGGACTTGTGCGCGTGCGCGGGCGTGGTGGTGCTCATCAGTACTCAAGGTTAAGAGGGACCGCAACCGGTTTTCCCGGGCGTGACCCGAACGGGACGGCCGATTCGTCGCGGGCGACTCCGGGTCGGTGGGTCCCGGGCGCACCACAGGGCCCAACGCCCCGGCGAGACGGTTTGTTCCGTCGGCGAGCGGCGTGGGACGTTCCGGGGTCAGAGGGGGCGGGTGAGCCACGCCCGGAGGGCACGCACCCATCGCCGGTGATCGTCGAGGTGGGCGTCGTGACCGACCCCGACCAGGTCCACGCGGTCCGTGCCCGGACGACGGGCGACCATCTCCGCCTTCTGCGCGGGGGTGAACATGCCCTGGTCGGCGAAGACCGCGCGGGTGGGCACCGCGAGTCTCTCCCACTCAGCCCACCGTGGTTCGAGGACCGCCCGGAGGACGTGTTCCATGACACCCGGGTCGAAGCGGGGACGCAACCCCTCGGGGCCCTGTTCCAGGTCGTCGATCCAGGCCGGGGCCGGGGACCGGTCACCGAGGAAGGCGCGGGCGTCCTCCGGTGAGGAGAAGGGCACGGGCCACGAGGCGAGGAAGGCCCCGATCTCGGCGGCCTGGGCGGGGTCGCCCCCGCCGGGATGGGTTTCGAGGAGCAGCAGACGGTCCACCAGGTCCGGGCGTTCGGCGGCCGTGAGCAGCGCGGTGTGCCCGCCCATGGACTGTCCCACGAGCCGCACCGGGTGATCGGTGAGCCGCTCGATGACGGCGACGGTGTCGGCGACGAAGGCCGCGCGCGAGACGTCCTCGGGCAGACGGGTGCTGCGGCCGTGTCCCCGCTGGTCCGGCACGAACACGCGGAAGGTCGACGCCAGGGCGCGGGCGGTGGGCCACAGTTCCCGGGCGCTCCCCGCCAGGCCGTGCAGGAGCACCACGGGCGGACCGGTCGACGCGGTGTCGAGGATGTGCAGGTCGGTGTCCTCGCGGTGAATCCACCGCGAGGACACCGGGGACCGTGGTGCTACGACGACCGCTCCTCGATCCACGCGTGGACGAGCGCGGCGGTGCCCTCACCGTGCTCCTCCAGCATGCTGATGTGGTCGCCCTCGGCGTCCACCGCGTCGTGTCGCAGGGGCCACTCGAACCGCCAGTCGTCACCGCCGATGAGGGTGCCGTCGGCGGTGCGCATGGGGCCTCCCGGGCGCACGGCCAGGGTGGGGACCTTGGTGGGCTGCGGTTCCCAGTCGGCGAACAGGTCCATGTAGCGACCCATGCCGGTGACGCGGGTGCCGTCCATGAGACCGAAGCGGGTCTCGCGTTCGAGCACCCCGGCCTGGATGATCGGTTCGGCGGTGGGCTCGCCCGGCATCGGGGTGTCCATGAGCACGAGCGCCTCGGGCGCCCGGCCACGGTTCTCCAGCAGTGTGGTGACCCCGTGCGCGGTCCAGCCGCCGGAGGAGCGGCTGACCAGCACGAACGGCGCGTCCCCGACCACCTCCAGGACGGCACGGACCTGGAGTTCCATCGCGGCCTCCAGGGTGGTGGGCAGCGGGTCGCCGGGGGTGAACCCGGGCTGGGGCAGCACCACGACCTCACGCCGGTCCTGGAAGTAGGCGCCGAAGCGGGCGTACTCCTGGGCACCGGAGACCATCACCAGGGACGGCAGGCACACCAGGCGGGGCCGGACGGGTCCACGGGCGAGGGTGACGGGCCGGGGCAGGGGCCCGAAGTCGTCGGGGCCGGTGAAGGTGGGGCGCAGGAGCGCCGCGGCCTGGACGAGGGCGAGCCCTTCGCGGATGCGGCCCTGGACGCAGGACTCCCGGAACAGCGGCACCGCGCCCTCGATCGGGTCGGTGACGGTGGGCGCCTGCTCCGGTGCCGGAGCGCCGTCCTCGGGGAGTTCGGCGGCCAGGAAACCCGCCAGGCGTCGGGGCGTGGAGTGGTTGAGCACCACGGAGGCGGGCAGGCGCAGCTCGGTCGCGGACCGCAGTTCGTTGCGCAGTTCCACGGCGGTGAGCGAGTCCATGCCCAGTTCGAGGAAGTCCTGGTCAGGGTCGAGTTCCTCGGTGGTCGCCCGCCCCAGCACCTCCAGGGTGCGGGTGCTCACCAGGGTGAGCAGAGCCCGGTCGCGGTCCTCCCCCACGAGGGTGTGCAGGTCGGGGCCGGTGGACCCGACCGCGACGGCCGCACGACGCGGCGGGCGGACCAGGGCCCTGAACAGCGGTGGCAGCTGGCCGGTGCGTGCGGCTCGGGAGCGCACGGCCGCCAGGTCGAGCGGCAGCGGGACCAGGTGCGGGTCGCCCGCGGCCAGGGCCGCGTCGAGCAACGCGAGCCCCTCGGTGTGGTCGAGGGTGCGGGCCATGCCCAGGCGGCGCAGCCGGGAGATGTCGGTGTCGGCCAGGTGCGCCGCGGCCTCCCCGAGCCGATCCCACAGGCCCCAGGACAGCGACTGGCCGCTGAGCCCCAGGGCGCGCCGGTGGTGCACGAGCCCGTCGAGGAAGGCGTTGGCGGCGGCGTAGTTGCCCTGGCCGGGGCTGCCCAGCACACCGGCGGCGGAGGAGAACAGCACGAAGGCGCTCAGGTCCAGGTGCCGGGTGAGCCGGTGCAGGTGGAAGGCGGCGTCGGCCTTGGGCCGCAGGACGGTGTCGATCCGCTCGGGGGTCAGGGCCGTGAGCACACCGTCGTCGATGAGCCCGGCGATGTGGACCACGGCGGTGGGCGGGTACGCGTCGATGACCCGGGCCAGGGCGTCCGGGTCGTTGACGTCACAGGCCACGAAGGTGGCCTCGGCGCCGAGTTCGGAGAGTTCGGCTTCGAGCGCGGCCGCTCCGGGACCGTCCTCACCGCGACGGCTGACCAGAAGCAGGTCACGCGCCCCGTGGCGGGCGGCCAGGTGACGGGCGATCGCCGATCCGAGCACACCGGTGGCACCGGTGACCAGGACCCGGCCGTCCGCGAAGGAGCCGGGGGCGGCGTCGTCGGGGACGTGGGCGTGGGTGAACCGGGGCGCGTGGGCGTCCTCGCCGCGCAGGGCGATCTGCGGTTCCCCGGTGGCCAGGGCGTGCGCCAACCGGGCGACGCCGTCCTCGCCCGGGCCGTCATCGAGGTCCACGAGGACGAACCGGTCGGGCTGTTCCACCTGGGCCGACCGGAGCAGGCCCCACAGCGGAGCGTGCACGACGTCGCTCACGCCTTCGTCGTCGGTGGCGACCGCACCGCGGGTGACGACCACGAGCCGCTTGTCGACGGTGCGCTCGTCGGCCAACCAGGTCTGGAGCAGTTCCAGGGCCCGGTGCAGGGCGGTGCGGGCCTCACCGGACAGGTCGGTGAGGTCGGGCAGCACCGAGACGCACGGGACCAGAACGGTGGTGTCGTCGTCGGTCAGGTCGTCGACGCCGTCGACCGAGCGCACCCGCGCCCCGGCGCGGGCCAGGTCGTCGGCGAGTCCGGCGGGGTCGGCGCCCAGCACCGCCAACGCGGTGTCGGTCGGGGCGGTCGCGGACAGATCGAGGGCGGGCCAGGTCAGGGTGTACAGCTCGCGCGGTACGGCCCGGCGGGCCTCCTGCTCGATCCGGTCGGGCGCGATCGCGCGGACCTCCAACGCCTCGGCGGTCAGGACGGGGTGTCCCGCTCCGTCGGTGACGGTGAGGGCGTACTCGTCCTCCGCGACCCGGGTGGCGCGCACCCGCACCGAGGTCGCCCCGGTGGCGTGCAGCCCCACCCCGGTCCAGTTGAACGGCAACCGCACCTTGTCGTCCTCGTCGGCGAGGAGCGCGATGGTGTGCAGGGCGGCGTCGAGCAGGGCGGGGTGGACGCCATGGCCGTCCACGACGGTGCCCTCGGGCAGTGCCACCTCGGCCCAGCCGTCGTCGCCGTCGCGCCAGGCGGCGCGCAGCCCCTGGAAGACGGGTCCGTAACCGTAGCCGCGGGCGGCCAGACGCGGGTAGAGGTCGTCGACGGGCACCGGTGCCGCGGAGGGCGGCCACACACCGGGGTCCGTGACCGGGGAGGCCAGGGCCGGGGCGAGTGTGCCCTCGGCGTGGTCGGTCCACGTCCCACCGGCGCCACCGCGCACCCGGACCGACCGGTGGCCGTCGGGGTCGGGCGCGCCGACGACGACCTGTACACGGGTGTCCTCGTCGGGGCGCAGCACCAGGGGTGCGCTCAGCGTCAGTTCGGCCACGCCGGCGGCGCCGACGTGCTCGGCGGCGTGCAGGGCCAGGTCGAGGTGGGCCGCGCCCGGCAGGATGACGGTGCTTCCCACGGCGTGGTCGGCGAGCCAGGGGTGCTCGCGCAGGGAGAACCGCCCCGTGAACAGGTGTCCGCCCTCGTCGGGCAGTTCGATGGCCGCGCCGAGCAGGGGGTGCGGGGTCGGGTCGACACCGGCGCCGGCGACGTCGGTGGAGCGGGCCGGGGCCTGCCAGAAGCGTCTGCGCTGGAAGGCGTAGGTGGGCAGGTCCACGAGTCGGGGGCGTTGAACGGCGTACAGGGGCGCCCAGTCCACGGCCACACCGCTCACGTGGGCGCGGGCCAGGGCGAGGAGGACGTCGGTGGGGCTCCCGTGCTCGCGGCGCAGTGTGGGCAGGACCGCGGTGGTGTCGTCACCGATCGCCTCGACCGTCTGTTGGACACCGTAGGTGGTGACGGGGTGGGCGCTGACCTCGATGAACGCGCTGAACCCGGCGTCGTGCAAGGCACGGATGCCCGGCTCGAACCGGACGGTGCGGCGCAGGTTCTCGAACCAGTAGGCGGCGTCCAGGTCGGCGCCGTCGACGCGTTGGCCGGTGACGGTGGAGTACAGCGGAACGGTGGTGGGGCGCGGAGTGATGCCGGCCAGGGCGGTGACCAGGTCCTCGCGCAGGGGATCGACGTGGGGCGAGTGGCCCGCGACGTCCTCGTGGATGCGGCGCACGCGCACGCCGTCGGCCTCGCAGGTCGCGATGAGTTCGGTGACGGCGTCCTTGTCACCGGCGACCACCACCGTGGCGGGTCCGTTGATCACCGCCACGCCCAGGCGCCCCTCCCAGGGGCGGATCCGTTCGGCGGCTTCCTCGGCGGAGACCGACAGACCGGCCATGGCCCCCTTGCCGACCAGCGCGGTGAGCAACCGGCTGCGGGTGATGACCACCAGGGCCGCGTCCTCCAGGCTGAGCGCCCCGGCCACGTGCGCGGCGGCGATCTCGCCCTGGGAGTGGCCGATGAGGGCCGAGGGACGCAGTCCGTGCCGCCGCCACAGGTCGGCGAGAGCGACCATGACGGCGAAGAGCACGGGTTGGACGACGTCGATGCGTTCCAGGCCGGGCGCGTCGGGGGCACCGCGCAGCACGTCGGTGAGCGACCAGTCCAGGTGGGGGGCGAAGACCTTCTCGCACTCGGCGATCCGGGCGGCGAAGGCGGGGTCGGCGTCGAGGAGGGGCACGGCCATGCCGACCCACTGGGAGCCCTGGCCGGGGAAGACCAACGCTGTGCGGGCGGTCTCGCGCACGCGACCGCGGACCACGGAGTCGTGGTCGGTGCCCTCGGCCAGGGCGCGCAGGGCGGCGACGAGCGCGTCGGCGTCCTCGCCCACGACCACGGCACGGTCGGTGAGGTCGGCGCGCGCGGTGGTGAGGGTGTGGCCGACGTCGGCGGGGCGCAGGTGGGGGTGGGCCTCCACGTGGTCGGCCAGGCGCGCGGCCTGGGCGGCGAGCGCGTCGGCTCCGCGGGCGGACAGCGGCCAGGCGACGGGGGCGTCGACCGGACGCGTGGTGTGTGCGGGGTCCGTCCGAGGGTCGGTGTCCGTTTCCTCCACGATCTCCGGCCGGGGCGCCTCCTCGAGGATGGTGTGCGCGTTGGTACCGCTCATGCCGAACGCGGACACGCCCGCCCGGCGCACGTGGTCGTCACGGCGCGGCCAGTCGTGGGCCTCCTGGAGCGGCACGACGGTACCGGCCGACCAGTCCACGCGCGGGGTGGGGGTGTCCAGGTGCAGGGACCGGGGCAGACGTCCGTGCCGGAGCGCGAGCACCATCTTGATCACGCCGGAGATCCCGGCGGCGGCGACGGTGTGACCGAGGTTGGACTTGAGCGAACCGAGCAGCAGGGGGTGTTCGGGGGTACGGGCCCGACCGTAGGTGTCGATGATCGCCTGGGCCTCGATGGGGTCGCCGAGCGGGGTTCCGGTGCCGTGCGCCTCGGCGGCGTCGACGTCGGCGGCCTCCAGCCCGGCGTTCTCCAGGGCCTGGTGGATGACCTTGCGCTGGGCCGACCCGTTGGGCGCGGTCAGGCCGCTGGAGGCGCCGTCCTGGTTGATCGCGCAGCCGCGCACCAGGGCCAGGATCGGGCGGCCGTGACGGCGCGCGTCGGAGAGCCGTTCGACGACGAGCACGCCGCAGCCCTCGCTCCAGCCGGTGCCGTCGGCGGCGGCGTCGAAGGCCCTGCTGCGCCCGTCGGGGGACAGGGCGCGCTGGCCGCTCAGTCCGGCGAACTCCGAGGGGTCGGTGACGACGCTGACCCCGCCGACCAGGGCGCGCTCGCACTCACCGCGGCGCAGTGACTCCACGGCGGTGTGCAGTGCCGTCAGGGACGAGGAGCAGGCGGTGTCCACGCTCATCGCCGGGCCCTCCAACCCCAGGGTGTAGGCGACCCGCCCCGCGGTGACGCTGGCCGCGGTGCCGGTGACCAGGTGCCCGGCGCTGCCGTCGGTGGTGTCCACGGCGCGCGGCCCGTAGGGGGTGGCGATGACGCCGGCGAACACGCCGGTGCGGCTGCCGCGCAGGCTCGTGGGGTCGCTGCCCGAACGTTCCAGGGCCTCCCAGGCGCACTCCAGCAGGAGCCGCTGCTGCGGCGCCATGGCGGTGGCCTCCTTGGGCGAGATCCCGAAGAAGGCGGCGTCGAAGTCGGCGACGTCCTGGAGGAAGGAGGCCCGGCGGACGTAGCTGTGGCCGGGCCGCTCGGGGTCGTCGTCGAAGAGGTCCCGCAGGTCCCACTCACGGTCGGTGGGAAAGTCCGCGACCGTCTCGCGTTCCTCGTCCAGCAGCCGCCAGAGCTGTTGGGGCGTGCCGATGCCGCCGGGCAGGCGGCAGCTCATTCCGGTGATGGCGATGGGTTCGGAGGCGGCCTCCGTCAGTCGCCGGTTCTGCTCGCGGAGGCGTTCGTTGTCCTTGATGGAGGCGCGCAGGGCCTCCACCACCCGGCCGTCGGGACGTCCGTCGGCAGTGTCGTGCATCGTGTCCCTCGATCGCTCGAAGTTCTCGGCGCGGGGATGGTGCGCCGTCATGTGTGAAGGTCGGCTCGCGCCGTGGGCCGGCGGGTCAGCCGTCGCCGTAGACCATGCGCACCAGGTCGTCGACGTCCATGTCGTCGACCACCCGGCCGTCCTCCGCCGCGGTGGACGGTTCGGCGGTCGCGGCGCCCGGGTCGAGGGCGAGCACGGCCTCCAGGAGTCCGGCGGCGCGCAGGGCCTCCATCGGTACGCGCCCCAGGGCGGCCCGCACACGTTCCTCCTCGGAGGCGGGGTCGGTCTCACGCGTGTCCGTGTACTCGCCCGCCAGGTGCTCGGCCAGCACGCGGGGGAAGGGGTGGTCGAAGACCGTGGTGGCGGAGACCTCCAGGCCGGTGAGGGCGCTGATGTTCACGCCGAGCCGCACCGCCCCTCGCGAGTCCAGGCCCATGTCGAGGAACCCCTGGTCGGCGAGGACGTCACGGGGCGAGGCGTGGCCCAGCAGCGCGGCGGTCTCACCGCGCACCAGGTCCAGGAGCGTCTCGGTGCGTTCGTGGACGTCCATGGCGGACAGGTCGAGTCGGACCGCGGGCGCGGGGGCGGTCTCGGGCGCGCCGCCTCCGGTCTCGACCACCACACGTCCCTCCGACGGCGCGTTCATCCAGAACCGCCGGCGTTCGAAGGGGTAGGTGGGCAGGTCGGCGAGGGTCCGGGCCTCGGGGAGCAACGCGGACCAGTCCACGTGCGTCCCGCGGGTGTGCAGGGCCGCCAGCCCCGCGGTGAGCTCGTGGGTCTCGGGACGGGACCCGTCGAGCAGGGCGGTGACGCGGGCGTGCTCGGCACCGACGAGACCGGCCTGCGTCATGGAGGTGAGGGCGCCGTCCGGGCCCACTTCGACGAACTCGGTCACCCCCTCCTCGCGCAGGTGGCCGATACCGTCACCGAAGCGGACCGTCTCACGGACGTGCCGTACCCAGTAGGCGCCGGTGGCGATCTCCGCACCGGCCCGCTGCCCGGTCAGGTTGGACACCACGGGGATCCTGGGTGGGTGCAGGGCGACCCGGTCGGCGGCGTCCGCGAAGGGGGCCAGGACGGGGTCCATGAGGGCCGAGTGGAAGGCCCGGCGGACGGGCAGTCGCCGGGTACGCCGCCCCTGGGCGATGAAGCCTTCCACCACTCCGAGCACGGCGCTCTCCTCTCCGGAGAGCACCACCCCCTCCGAGGCGTTGACGGCGGCGATCGACACCACGCCCTTGGCGCGTGCGAGGGCCTGACGGACCTCGCTCTCCCCCGCCTGGACGGCGACCATGACGCCGCCCTCGGGCAGGTCCTGCATGATGCGGCCGCGGACGGCCACCAGCTCGACGGCGTCCTCCAGGGAGAACACGCCCGCCACGTGGGCGGCGGCCAACTCACCGATGGAGTGCCCGACCACGTAGTCGGGAACGACGCCGGCGGATTCCAGCAGACGGGTGAGGGCGACCTCGACCGCGAACACGCCCGCCTGGGTGTAGAGGGTCTCGTCGAGCAGCGCGGCCTCGGGCGTGTCCTCCTCCGCCCACATCACCGAGCGCAGGGGGCGGTCCAGGTGACGGTCGAAGGCGTCGACCACCGCGTCGAGGGCCTTGGCGAAGACGGGGTGGGCCCGGTACAGGTCGTGGCCCATGCCGAGGCGTTGGGAGCCCTGGCCCGAGTAGACGAAGGCGGTGACCCCACCGGAGGCGGCACGACCGCGCGTCACGTGGGACGCGGGGACGTGGTCGGCGAGGGCGGCCAGACCCGTGTCGAGGGTGTGGGCGTCGGTGGCCAGAACCACCGCCCGGTGTTCCATCCGGGCGCGACCGGAGACCAGGGTGTGGGCCAGGGAGGTCAGGGAGAAGGGGGCGGCGAGCACCTCGGAGGTCCCCTGCGCCCCAGGAGTCACAGTCGGGGTCTCGTCCCGCTCGGAACCTTCGGTCGCCGAAACCCCCTCGGGTACGTGCACACGCGCGCGCAGACGCACGGCCTGTTCCCGCAGAGCCGCCTCGGTGCGGGCCGAGAGCACGAACGGAAGGACGTCGGGGGTCGTGTCCGCGGCGGCGGGCGTCTCGGGGTCCTGCGGCGCCGCCTCCACGATGGCGTGCGCGTTCGTACCACTGATCCCGAAGGAGGACACCCCCATGCGGGCGGGTCGGTCCAGGTCCGTCAGGTGGTGGGCGGTGGTGGCGACCCGCGCCGTCCCGGTGTCCCAGTCCACGTGCGGTGAGGGGGTGTCCGCGTGCAGGGTGGGCGGAACGACGCCGGCGCGGACGGCGCACACGGTCTTGACCAGGCCGATGATGCCGGCGGCGGCCTGGGTGTGGCCGATGTTCGACTTGAGCGACCCCAGCAGCAACGGCCGGTCGCGGCCGGGGCCGTAGGCCTCCATCAACGCCTGGGCCTCGATGGGGTCGCCCAGGGTGGTCCCGGTGCCGTGTCCCTCGACGGCGTCCACGTCGGCGGGGTCGAGCGCGGCGTCGCGCAGGGCGGCGCGCACCACGCGCACCTGGGACGGGCCGTTGGGGGCGGTCAGCCCGTTGGAAGCGCCGTCCTGGTTGACGGCGGTCCCGCGCAGGAGCGCCAGGACCGGATGGCCGAGTCGCCGCGCGTCGGAGAGTCGCTCCAAGACCACCGCGCCGGCGCCCTCGGCGAACCCGGTGCCGTCCGCCCCGGCCCCGAAGGCCTTGCATCGGCCGTCGGGGGCCAGACCCTGCTTACGGGTGAACTCCACGAGGACCCCCGCGGAGCCCATGACGGCGGCGCCGCCGACCAGGGCCAGGTCGCACTCCCTCTCCCGCAGGGCCCGCACGGCCAGGTGCGCGGCGACCAGGGACGAGGAACATGCGGTGTCCACGGTCAGCGCCGGGCCCTCCAGCCCCAGAAGGTAGGACAACCGCCCCGACGCCACACTGGGAGTGGTGCCGGTCAACAGGTGGCCCTCCTCGGGGCCGTCCGACAGACGCGGCCCGTACTCCCCCGCTGTGACGCCCATGTACACGCCCGTGTTGGTCCCGGCCAGGGACGAGGGGTCGATCCCGGAGCGTTCGAGCGCCTCCCAGGACACCTCCAGCAACTGCCGCTGCTGCGGGTCCATGGCCGCGGCCTCCTTCGGGGAGATCCCGAAGAACGCGGCGTCGAAATCGGCGGCTCCGTCCAGGAAGCCGCCCTGGTCCATGGCGGACAGCGCCTCCGCCTCCTCGGAACCGAGGAGGGCCTCCAGGTCCCAACCACGGTCGGTCGGGAAGGGGCTCAGGGCCTCACGCCCCTCGGAGACCAACCGCCAGAGCGCCTCGGGCGAGTCGACCCCGCCGGGCAGCCGGCAGCCCATCCCCACGATCACGATCGGGTCCGACCGGGTGTCGAGGTCACGTGCCCGGTCGCGCAGGCGGGCGTTCTCCTTCAGGGCCGACCGCAGGGCCGTGACGAGTTTGGCGCTCTGGTCGCTATCGGTGGCCATCGGCCGTCTCCTGTTCACCGTCGGACTCGCGACCGGGAGGGCTGTCCTCCGCACCCAGGGCGAGATTCAGCAGATCGTCCACGTCCATGGAATCGATGTCTCCGGAGTCCGTGTCCTCGGCGACCGGAACGTCGTCGCCGGTCCCGGCGCGCTCCGATCCCCCCTGGGCCGGCACCCGGGCACGCACCGGGTCGGACTCGGCCTCCGCGGTGGTCAACCGGACCATGAGTCGTGCCAGTGCCTTCGGGGTGGGGTGGTCGAACACCGCCGTCGCGGGCAGGCGCAGCCCGGAGGCCTTGTTGAGCCGGTTGCGCAGTTCGATCGCGGTCAGGGAGTCCACCCCGAGCTCCCGGAAGGGCCGCTCGGGTTCGATCTCGTCTCCGCCGCCTCCGTGACCCAGGACCGCACCGGTGTGGGCGCGGACGTGGGTGAGCAGGAGGCGGTCGCGTTCGGGCCCGGCCATCCCCAGCAGCCGGGCCGGGGACAACGGGGCCTCCTCCGGGTCGGCGGCGCCGGGCGTGGTCCCCGTGGTCGCGTCGGACGGCCCGTCGTCCACCGGCGGCGGAGCGTCGGCCTCGGTGTCGAGCGCGGCGGGGGCGATGACCGGCAGACCGAGGTGCAGTGCCTCGTCGAAGCGCAGCAGTGCGCGGTCGGAGGGCATCGGCAGCAGTCCGCCCCGGCGGAGCACGCCCAGGTCGGCGTCGTCCAGGTGACCCGTCATCCCACTGGACTCCTCCCACAGGCCCCAGGCCAGGGAGAGGGCGGGGAGCCCGCGTTCGCGCCGGTGGTGGGCGAGCGCGTCACAGAACGCGTTGGCCGCCGCGTAGTTGGCCTGCCCGGCCGACCCGAGCAGCCCCGTGATCGAGGAGAACAGCACGAACGCGCCCAGGTCGAGGTCGGCCGTGAGCTCGTGCAGGTTCCAGGCCGCGTCGAGCTTGGGGCGCAGCACCGTCTCCAACTGCTCGTCGTCCAACGACAGCACGGTGGCGTCATCGAGCACGCCCGCGGTGTGCACCACGGCCCGGAGAGGCCGTTCCGCGGTGACCCTCGCGATCAACGAGGCCGCGGCGTCCCGGTCGGCGACGTCGCAGGAGACCACGTCGACCCGCGCGCCCAGTCGCTGGAGTTCGGTGGTGCGCTCGTCCTGTCCCCGCGTGCCGGCGCCGTTCCGGCTCACCAGGGTCAGGTGACGCACACCGTAACCGGTGACCAGGTGTCGCGCGATGAGGTGCCCCAGGGTTCCGGTGCCCCCGGTGACCAGGACCGTTCCGTCCTGTGGGAAGGGCGCGGGCAGGACCAGCACCGGCTTGCCGGCTTCGCCGCGCGACGCGGAGGCCAACGCCTCCCGGACCTCGCGCATGTGGTACGGAACGGCCCTCGGGGTCACGACCTCTCCGGACGCGCGCATCCGAACGACGCGTTCGAGGATCTCACCGACCCGGGTCGGCTCGACGTCGAACGGATCGAGGGCGAGGTAGGACCGCCCCGGATACGCCCAGGCCAGGTCCTCGGCCTCCTCGGACCGCGAACCGCCGATCTCCACCAGCCGTCCGCCCGGCCCCCCACCGTCGGAGGGCGACCGCAGCAGACCGAGCCCGGTGTCGACGGCGGTGCCGGACCCCGCGCAGACGACGATGTCCATTCCCTGGCCACCGTTGACGTCCAGGAGCGTCTCGCGGGGGTCCTCGGCGTCCTCGGACAGGAACCGTTCCTCGGGCACGCCCCATGCGGCCAGGGTCGACCGCAGGTGGGGCGGGGCGATCGCGAAGACCTCGGCCCCCATGTGGAGGGCGAGCCGGACCGTGACCAGACCGATCGGGTCCGTACCGGTGTGGACCAGGACGTTCTCGCCGGGGCGGAGCGACGCGAGGTCGACCAACGCGTAGTAGGCGGAGAAGGCGGCCAGCGGCGTGGCGGCGCCCTCCAGGAAGTCCCAGGTGTCCGGCAGCCGGACCAGGCGTCGCCGGTCGGCGACGGCGATCGGACCGAAGGAGCCCGGCACCAGACCGGCCACGCGGTCCCCGATGTCCAGGTCCCGGACCTGCGGACCACGGTCCACCACGATGCCGGCGGCCTCGGAACCCAGAACGTCGCCCATGCCCAGTGCCTCGGACCGGGCGTCACCGGGGTTGACCCCCGCCGCACGCACGGCCACACGTACCTCGTGGTCGCCGAGCGGCGCACGCGCGGCGGCGACCGGCGCCATGGCCGGGCCGACGGTCGGATCCGCGGGGTCACCGCCGCCGCGGGCCAGGCACCAGGCCGGCCCGGGGGGCAGGGGGGCCTCGGCCCCCTCGACCAGGGTCAGGCTCGGGGTCAGGACCCGACCGGCCCGCAGGGCCACCTGGGGTTCCCCCAGTTCGACGGCCTCGACCATGACCCCGTGCGAGGCCTCGGAACCGTCGGAGTCGACGAGCACGACGCGGTCGGGGTGTTCCTTCTGCACCGACCGGAGCAGACCCCAGACGGGGGCCGCGGCCATGCCGCTCAGCCGGTCCTCGGGCAGGGCCACCACCGAACGCCAGGTGACCACGGCCAGCCGCGCGTGGTCGGTGCGCTCGTCGGTCAGCCAGGCGCGCACCGACTCCAGGGCCGATCGCAGCCCCTCGCGGACGGCCTCGGGAACGGCGGTCTCCCCCGAGTAGAGGGCGGTCGCGGGCAGCTCGCAGTAGACGACGTCGGGCACCGGCCCTTCGAGGTCGAGCGTCTCCAACGACGGCAGCCCCTTGGGCACGGGCCGGCCGAGGAGAGGTGTGTCGGTCTCCTCCCAGCCCAGCACGTACGGGCGCGGTTCCTCTCCCGGGGCCGCGGGCAGGCCGTCCGCGCCGATCGGTCGCAGCGCGAGCTCCTCGACCTCGACGAGGCGGTGTCCGTGCTCGTCGACCGCGGTGAGGCGGTAGCGCCCCGGGGCCGCGCGTTCCAGGCCGACCCGCAGTTCGGACGAGGATCCGATGCCCCGGTCGGCCAGGTGGACACCGCTCCAGGAGAACGGGACCAGGAGTTCCCCCTCCTCTTCGGCGAGGAGGAGGACAGCGTGCAGGGCCGCGTCGAGCTGCGCCGGGTGCGGTCCGTGGAAGGCTCCACCGTCCGCGCCGGAGTGCGCCCGCACTCGCGCGAACAGGGTCTCACCGCGCCGCCACACCGCTTCCAGTCCCTGGAAGTGGCGACCATAGGCGTAACCACGCCGGCTCAGCCGGGCGTAGCCCTCCTGCGGATCGAACCCCTCCACCTCGACCGCGCCCGCCGGTGGCCACGCTCCCGCGCCGGGTTCGGGCACCGGACCGTCCGACTCCAGCAGGCCCGTGGCGTGCCGGACCCATGCGTCGTTCGTGGAGCTGCGCGAGTACAGGGACACGGCACGGCGTCCCTGGGCGTCCGCGCGCTCCACGACGGCCTGGAGGTCGGCCGGTTTCCCACGGGCGAGGATGAGGGGGCTCTCCAGTGTCAGCTCCCCGACCCGGCGGGCGCCGCTGTGGGCGCCGACGTGGGCGGCCAGGGAGAGCAGAGCCGTGCCGGGCAGCACGGTCCGCCCGAGCAACCGATGGTCCTCCACCCAGGGGTGGGACCGGTCGCCGATCGTCCCGGAGAAGACCCTGCGCCCGTCCACCAGTTCCAGGCCGGCGTCGAACAGGTCGGGGGTCGGCTCGGGCTCCGCGGGGATCGCCGCCACCCTGACCGGTTCCACCCAGTGGCGGCGGCGTTGGAAGGGCGGTTCGACGAGCGACACGGGCGGCCCCTCATCCGTCACCCCTTCCAGGACCAGGTGGGCGTTGGTGCCGCTGATACCGAAGGACGAGACCGCCGCGCGTCGAGGACGTCCGGTGTCCGGCCAGGGCTCGTCGTCGGACACCAGGCGCACGCCGCTGTCCTTCCAGTCGACCTGGGGGGAGGGCTCCTCGGCGTGCAGGGTGCGGGGCACGCGCCCGTGCCGCAGGGCCTGGACCATCTTGATCACGCCGGCCACGCCCGCGGCGGCCTGGGCGTGCCCGATGTTGGACTTGAGGGAGCCCAGACGCAGTGGCTCGGTCTCGGCGTCGCGGGACTCCCCGTAGACGGAGATGAGCGCCTTGGCCTCGATGGGGTCGCCGAGACGGGTACCGGTCCCGTGCGCCTCCACGAGGTCCACCTCGGCGGCTCGGGTCCCACCGGCGTCGAGTGCGGCCCGGATGACCTCTTCCTGCGCGCGCCGGTTGGGCGCGGTCAGACCGTTGCTCGCCCCGTCGGAGTTGACCGCGCTCCCCCGCAGGAGCGCCAGCACGGGCCGCCCGGCCCGGCGGGCCCGGGAGAGCGGCTCCAACAGCAGCACACCGGCGCCCTCGGCCCACGCGGTTCCGTCCGCCTCGGCCCCGAAGGCACGGCAGCGACCGTCGGCCGACAGCCCCCGCTGGGCGGAGAACTCCAGGAACATGCCGGGAGAGGCCATGACGGTCGCGCCACCGGCCAGGGCCATCTCGCACTCGCCGCGGCGGATCGCCTGGGCCGCCTGGTGGATGGCGACCAGGGACGACGAGCAGGCGGTGTCGATGGTCAGGGCCGGCCCGTGCAGACCCAGGAAGTAGGCGATGCGTCCGGAGGCGACGCTGAGCGTGGAACCCGTCAGCCGGTACCCGCCGTCACCGCCGTGGGCGGGGTCGGCGAGCCGGGGCCCGTAGTCCGTGGGCATGGCGCCGACGAACACACCGACGCGGTCGCCCCGGATGTCGCGGTGGTCGAGGCCGGCCCGGCCGATCGCCTCCCAGGAGGTCTCCAGGAGCAGGCGCTGCTGGGGGTCCATGGCGTCGGCCTCGCGCGGGGAGATCCCGAAGAAGCCGGCGTCGAACAGGTCCGCGTCGTACAGGAACCCGCCCCGTCGCGTGTAGGTGTGTCCGGGCAGCCCCGGCTCGGGGTCATAGAGACGTTCCAGGTCCCAGCCGCGGTTGAGCGGGAAGTCGCCGGTGGCGTCCACGCCCTCGTGGACCAGGCGCCACAGCTTCTCCGGGGAGTCCGCTCCCCCGGGCAGACGGCAGGACATCGCCGTGATGGCGATGGGGTCGTCCTCCGGTGGGCGCGAGGCCACGGTCTCGACCGTCGCGCGTCGCGGTGCCGTCGACACCTCCTCCTCGTCGGAGGCCTCGCCCTCGCCGGTCACCAAGATCTCGTCCGTGTCCAGCTCGTCGACGAGATAGGCGGCCAACGCGGTGGGGGTGGGCACCTCGAAGAGGACGGTGTCCTCCAGACGGACCCCGGTCGCCTCCTCCAGTTCGTCGCCCAGTTCGAGGGTCATGATGGAGTCGAAGCCCAGGTCCCGGAAGGCCCGTTCCTGTTCGCCCGGGCCGAGCTCGTCCTGCTCCAGGATGCGGGCGGTGTGGCGCAGGACCAGGTCGAGGACGGGTTCCGTGCGTTCGGTCCCCGGTCCGGAACCGGGCTCACGAGTCGTCTCGGTCGACCCGGCGGCGGAGAGTTCGCGCTCGTCGAGCGCGCGGTCCACGACCGAACGCTCGGGCCAGAACCGCTCCCGCTGGAAACGGTAGGTGGGCAGGTCGGTGCGGCGGGCGCTGGTGCCCTCGAACAGGATCGACCAGTCGACGTCGATGCCGGCGGTGAACGCCTGGGCCGCGGCCGTCAGCAACTGGGCCTGGTCGCCCGCGTCCCGGCGCAGGGTCTCCAGGACCCTGCCGGTCACGCCGCTCCGTTCGAGCGAGCCCTTGACGCCGTGCGCCAGCACCGGGTGCGGTCCCACCTCGATGAAGATGCGATGGCCGTCGGCGATCGACGCCTCGATGGCGTCGGAGAACCGGACCGGGTTGCGCAGCGCCGAATACCAGTAGGCGGTGTTCAGCGGGGTCCTGCCGAGCGCGGCCCCGGTGAGCGTGGAGTACAGGGGGGTGCGGGGCGAACTCCAGCGCACCCGCTCCAGGGAGTCGGTGACCAGGGGTCGGATCCGCTCCACGTGGGGAGAGTGCGACGCGTAGTCCACGTCCACCAGTCCACCGTGCACACCCATGTCCACACAGTGTTCGACCGCCTCCCGCAGCGAGTCGGGGTGACCCGAGACGACCACGGAGGTGGGCCCGTTGACCGCGGCCACGTGGAGGTCGGGAAGCGAGGCGGTCAGTTCCTCCGCCTGCTCGGCCGACAGGCTCAGGGAGGCCATGCCGCCACCGCCGCTCAGCGAGGACAGCGCGCGGCTGCGCATCGCCACGACACGGGCCGCCTCCTCCAGTTCGAGCGCGCCGGCCACACACGCCGCGGCCAGTTCTCCCTGCGAGTGCCCGATCACGGCGGCGGGGCGCACACCGAGCGTCTCCCATACCCGGGCGAGGGAGACCATGGTCGCCCACAGCACCGGTTGCACGACGTCGACCCGGGCGAGCGGCCCGGTCAGGTGGGGGGCGTCGGTCTCCCCCCGCAGCACCGACACCAGCGACCAGTCCACGAAGGGTTCCAGGGCGCTCTCGCACTCCAGCAGCCGGGCGTTGAACGCGTCGGCCAGCACCCCCTCGCCGTCGAGCAGCTCCCGTCCCATGCCCGTCCACTGTCCGCCCTGCCCGGGAAAGAGCAGGACCGGACCCTGGCCGGTGGTGAGGGGGCCGCCCTCGAACCGGACCGATTCCAGTTCACGGGTGCCGTCCTCCCCGGAGACGAACAGCACGGCCCGGTGCTCGAAGACGTCCCTGGTGGTGATCAGGGAGTATCCGATGTCCGCGGGGTCGCTCCCCGGGTGGGTGGAGACATGGGCGTGCAGCGCCGAGGCCTGGGCGCGCAGCGCCTCCTCGGTCCGACCCGACAGGACCCACGGGACGGGGTTGGGCACCGGCACGGGGGACGCCGCCGCCGTACCGCGGTCGTTGACGGGGGCGGGACCCAGGACGAGGTGGCAATTGGTGCCGCCCATACCGAAGGAGGAGACCCCGGCCAGAGGGGCGTGGCGCGGCCAGGGCTCACGCCGGGTCTGCACGCTGAGGCCCAGACGTTCCAGGTCGATGCCCTGGTTGGGTCGCTCGAAGTTCCGGGTGGGCGGGATCTGTTGGTGGTCGATCCCGAGCACGGTCTTGACGAGTCCGATGATGCCGGCCGCGCCTTCGAGGTGGCCGACGTTGGTCTTGACCGAACCGACGCGGAGGGGTTCCTCTCGCTCGTCGGCGAAGACCTCGCCGAGCGCGGCGGCCTCGACCGGGTCGCCCACCGGGGTGCCGGTCCCGTGCAGTTCCACGTAGGCGACCTGGCCGGGGGGCTTGCCCGCGTCGGCGTAGGCGGCGCGCATCACGGCGGCCTGACCCTCGACGGTGGGCCTGGTGAGGAAGGCGTCACCACCGGCGTGCTCCACGGCCCCGCCGTGGATGACGGCGTGGACGCGGTCGCCGTCGGCGAGGGCCCTGCTCAGCGGCTTGAGGACCACCACGGCGCCGCCCTCGCCCCGCACGTAACCGTCCGCGCGGGCGTCGAACGTGTGACTGCGCGCCGTGGGCGAGAGCCCACCGAAACGGGCCACGCCCTCGGTGCTCTCCGGGACCAGGATGAGGTTGACGCCTCCGGCCAGGGCGATGTCGGACTCGCCGCGCCGCAGGCTCTCCATGGCCAGGTGGACACCGACCAACCCCGAGGACTGCCCCGAGTCCACCGTGAGGCTGGGTCCGCGCAGCCCGAGGGTGTGGGAGAGCCGGTTGGCGATCATGCTGCGGTGGGTGCCGGTGAGGGTGTGGTGGGTGATGGCCTCCGACCCACCGCGGTCCTGCAACAGAGCGAAGTCGGAGTTGATCGCGCCGACGAACACCCCGGTGCGCGAGCCGCGCAGTGTGCGCGGCGCCATCCGGGCGTTCTCGACGGCCTCCCAGCCGATCTCCAGCATGATGCGCTGTTGGGGGTCCATGGCCGGTGCCTCACGGCGCGAGACCCCGAAGAAGGCGGCGTCGAACCACTCGGCGTCGTGGAGGTAGCCGCCCCACGCGGGCCCGCGTTCGGCCGCTCCGCCTCCGAGACGCTCGGGGGGCGAGGAGATGGCCTCGCGCCCCTCGCCCAACAGGCGCCAGAAGGAACCGAGGTCACCGGCGCCGGGCAGGCGACACGCCATCCCCACGATCGCGATGGGTTCCCAAGAGGGATGACCTGGGGCTTCGGCCGAACCACCGCTCACGATCATCGCCTTTCGCTCTCACACGTCACGGGCGCACCTCAAGGAGCGAAGTTCATCCTCCACACCCGTGCACCTGCACGGAAGGCTCATCGTCACCGAAGGCTGAGGAGACTTTCGAACATCAACGGCGTGCCCGAAAATAGCTCCCAAGGGTGGCCAAAACCTGCTGATACCCAGAAGGGATGAACGGGCACCAACCCGAAAGAGCGTAACGCTTCCCTACAAGACCTGACAATGAGGAGTGATGTTTCGGACTCACGATTCGGACCCCTTATATCAAGAGGTCACACCCATAAAACGCGCACGAAAAGAGCCGCCCGGTACCGCGGGGGCACCGGGCGGTCGATCCAGCCGCAGAACGCCTCAGTCGCCGTGCCTGGCGCGGACCTCCTGCACGTACTGGGTGGCGGCGTCCGGGTCGAACAGCCAATTCCGGAAGTCGGAAGGGTCGTCCCAACCCTGGATCCAACGGTCGCCGATCTCCGGGTACTTCACCGCCGCCTCCAGGACGAGACCGAGGTGCGGCGGCGGGTCCGACTCCCACAAAGTGGAGGCGAACTCGGCCCACATCTGATTGGCCTGACCGAATTCCCAGAAGCGCTCAAAGGCCGAAACCAGGAACTCCTCGTCGAAAGTGCCGTCGCCGCGTTCGAGGATCGCCTCGAGGTAAGCGTGCGCGCACCGCGTGGAGTTGTTCCAACTCTGACCCGTGTAGGGGTCCATGGTGACGACGACGTCCGCCATGCCGAGGACCTTGCCGCCGGAGGGAAGCCGACCCACGGGGTTGCGCACCTGCGGGGTCAACTCCTCGATCAGCGTGCTGCGGCCGTCGATGAGCTGGGCGTCCTTGATGCGCTCGAAGGTGTGCGGGGCGTAGTTGCGCAGGAGATCCTTCATCCTGCGCAGCTGTTCCTCCTGGCCGGGCCGGTCCGGCCAGGCGTCCATCGGACCGCCCTTGCGGTCGACGAGCAGCAGGTTGTGACAGGGGCCTTCCTGGGCCAGCATCGGGGTCAGCATGAGGTTGCCGGCCCCCTCCGCCGTGACGGCCCAGCCCATGTTGTCGTCGTTCTCGTCCGGGTCGGGCCAGACGTCGTAGACGTGGGCCTGGGCGATGGCCCTGGGCCTGGCGCCGCTGAACCGGCTCTCGTCGTAGTCGAAGAGCTGACCCAGTTCACCGTGACCGACGGCGACGACGATCAGGTCGAACATTCGCGAGAAGTAGTCCAGGTCGGTCACCGTCACACCGTGGATGACGACCTTGCCGCCCCGGTCCTCGAAGAACTCCAACCAGTCGGCCATCTTGATCCGACGGTCGATCGACACCGAGTACCCGTTCTTGGGGTGCGAGGCGCCTTGGACGACGGCCGCGGGGGCGTCCTTGCCATAGATGAAGAGCTTCTGCCGCCTGATCTGCGGTGCCAGAGCGCTCCAGAAATCGAGGTCGAAGCTGCGCTCGTGCTCCAGCGCGGTGGGGTAGGTGAACTGGGCGATCGAGCAGAGTCCCGTCCTGATCTCCGTCGATGACTGCCCCGTGATCACCGTGACGTCGTAACCATGGGTCAGGAGCCCGTGGGCCAGGTGCAGGCCCGCGTGACCCGCGCCGACGATGAGGATCTTGCGCATGTGTCGCTAACTTTCCTGGGGAATCTACGGGTCGTGGGGAGAACGGGGGTCCGCGAGCTCCCCACCCGTCAGGCGACGGGCTCGCTCGCCCGGTTGTGCTCCAGGGCGTACCGCAGCAACGTCTTGAGAACGTCGCCGCCGGACATCCTGTGCCGGGCGTCGAAGTCGATGATGGGGACCTCCGGGCTGATCTCCAGGGCCTCACGGACCTGATCGGAGGTGTAGTCGAGGCGCCCCTCGAACTTGTTGAGCGCCACGATATAGGGGATGCGCTTGCTCGTCTCGAAGTAGTCGACGGCGTCGAAGGAGTCCGCGAGCCTACGGCAGTCGACCACGACCACGGCGCCGCGCACGAGATCGTCCCACATGAACCAGAACCGGGCCTGACCCGGTGTCCCGAACATGTACATGACCAGCTCGTCGTCGATCGTGATGCGACCGAAGTCCATCGCGACGGTGGTGGTCGTCTTGTCCGGGGTGACCGAGGTGTCGTCGTGTCCGACGCTCGCCTCGGTCATGATCGCTTCGGTCGTGACCGGTGGAATCTCCGACACCGAGCGGACCAAGGTCGTCTTGCCGGCACCGAAGCCACCGGCGATGACGATCTTGCTCGACATCTTCTTGCGATTCGACCTGCTGTCACTGGAAAAGTCGTTCGAGACCACGAAGAGCCCTCTCCAGAACCTGATTTTCGGACGGACTGCTGCCGGTGATGGTCGGGTGGATGTACACCAGGTCCTGCTCGGCCAGGTCACTGACCAGGACCTGGGTCACACCCAGGGGGATGTTCAACTCGGCCGAGACCTCGGCGAGAGACCGTGTCTCCCGGCACAGCTTGTAGATACTGATCGACTCCGGCATGAGGGTGCCAGGAGGGTCCTGCCCGGGCTCGGATGTCGAGACCAGTGTCTGCACCATCAGCGGATGCCGCGACCGTGTGCGCCCACCCGTGAAGGTGAACGGGCGGACACGGTTACTCCTTCGCCTTCGGAAGCTCATAGCCGAGGCAACCTCATTCCTGCTGAACCGTTACGGAACACGCCGCCGTCAGTTCTGGATGACCTCGCGCAGCTGCGAGCGCAGCTGCGGCGTGAGCACGTGGGCGACGTTGTCCACGAGCTTGGACATCTGGAAACCGACGATCTTCAGCTCCGTACCGGGTGCGGTGAGCACCGCCATGCAGGAACCGTCACTGATGGCCATGATGAAGAGGTGGCCGTGGTTGAAACGGACGAGCAGCTGCTCGCACTCCCCCCTTTGGAACAGGTTGGCGCCGCCCACCGCGAGGCTGTGCAGACCACTGGCGATGGCCGCGAGCTGCTCGGCGTGCTCCTCCGGGAAGTCGCTGGAGTGGGTCAGGACCAGGCCGTCGGAGGAGACCACCACGGCGTGCTCGACACCGCGCACGTCCCGGACGAACCGGTCGATGAGCCAGGAGAAGTTCTCGACACTGTCGTTGTTGGGTTCAGTCATGCTTGTGCTCTACCTGCCTCGGCCGAGTGTCGTGTTCACTGGGGGGATCAGGGGCCCGCGCCCGGGAGTGCGGGCCCTATCTTTGGACGTCATTCCTTGTCGCCCTCGAGTTCGTCGCCATCGCGGGCGGCACGCTCCCCGTCGAGGAAGTCGCCGATCTCGTCGCGGATCTGCTCGGCCCGTGCCTCGCCCGTGAGCCGCGGCGGGGTGTTGTCCCGCTTGGGCATGGGGGGCGGGTTGTCGGAGAGCGCCTTGGGGTGGGGCAGCATCCGAAGCGGGGAGCCGTGCGGTGTGGCGCTCCGCCGGGGCAGCCCCGCGGCCGTGACCGAGGAGCTCCCTCCGGAGTTCTGCGCGGGGGGCGCGGCCTTGGCACGACTGGAGCCGTTGACGGCGCCGCCGTCGGCGCGGCCGTCGTACGCCGGTGTCGGGTTCACTGGAGTACTCGTGGTCGGGGGCGTGGAGGTGCGCGACCGTCCGGGTTGCCGGGGGGTGGCCACGCGGAGCAGATCCCGGGGGATGATCGTGTAGGCGCTGATGCCGCGGAAGGAACGGGACTCCAGGCGGGTCTGCAGGCCGTGCTTGCGCGCGATGCGGCTGGCCACGTACAGACCCATGTGCTTGGGCACCTCGTCGTCCAGGACGGGCTCGCCGTTCAGACGGTGGTTGAGCTCGACCAGCTGGGCGTCGGGGATGCCCACGCCCTCGTCCTCGACGACGATCATCAGGCGCCCGCCGTCCATCTCCTGCGCGCTGATCACCACCTGGGAGTGCTCGGGCGAGTTCGCGGTGGCGTTGTCGAGGAGCTCGGCCAACAGGTGGCTGATGTCGTCGGCGGCCAGACCGGTGATGGAGGTCTGCGGGAGCTTGCCCAGGCTGACCCTGGGGTAGTCCTTGATCTCCGAGGTGGCGGCCCGTGCGACGTCGAGCAGCGGGACGATCTCGTCGTGGGCGTCGGACTCTCCACCATCGTGACCGGTCAGCACCAGGAAGTTCTCCCCGTTGCGCCGCATGCGGGTCGCGAAGTTGTCGATCTGGAAGAGCTTGTCGAGCAGGTCGGGGTCCTGGGCGTCGGTCTCCAGTTCCTCGACCATCTCCAGCAGTGCGTCGACCAGGGAGAGGTCGCGCATGGCCAGACCGGCGAGCGCCTCGTTGAGCAGGTCGTTCCTGGAGTCGCGCAGGACCTCGGAGACGGCTTCGGCGACCTCGGTGCGGGCGGTGTCGGTCGCGCCCTGGGCCGCGGCGGGGGCCTGCTCGGAGGCGGCCTGGCCGGCCTCCGGAGCGTTCGCCTCCTGGTCGGCGCCGTCGGTGCTCTCGCCGCCGTCGGTCTCGGGCTCCGCCCCGGTGAGCGCCTTGTCGGAGCGCACCTCCTCGGAGGTGGTCTCGGCACGCTCGGCGAACAGGGTGGCGGCGGACTCCGCGGTGATGACCTGCGGCTGCTGCCCGGCGCTGAGCACGATGATGTGCTGGACCGGCTGGCCGTAGGGGTGGAACTGGCCCGGGTAGACCACGGGCTGCCCCGGCATGACGTAGCCGGGCGGCTGGTAGGGCGCGGGGTAGGCGTTGGGGTAGGTCATCAACGGCTGCGGCTGCGGGTAGTGGGCCGGCGGCGCGTAGTGCGGCACGGCCGGGTAGTCGGCCCGCGGGTAGGGGGCCGGGTAGTGCGCGGGCGGCGCGTGCCCCTCGGGGCGCTGCTGCGGGTAGTGGTGGCCCGGGTAGGGGG
>NZ_QOCZ01000401.1 GCF_018207095.1 Nocardiopsis sp. MG754419
AAGCAGCACTGCAGAGAAAATCCCTCGAACGTAGCTCGGTGCCGCTGACGGGGTCTCATCGCAAGTCGAACGGTGCCTTGACAGCCCATCAACCCGTTTCTTGTCTGGGTGCCAGTCCCGGACTGCTTCTCTCGCTGAGGCCTCCCGTCACCACCTCCCGGCCTCTCGCGGGCGGAATCGGCCTTGAGGTCCGGGAGCGGAGCGGACGGCCCGTCAAGTCCACGAAGAGAGTGGTTGGGCAGGCGCGGGCAAGAGAAGCGAGTTTCGTCAGGCTTGGAGCGCTGCGGAACGCTCAGCTCTGTGTTATTCCCATGGCGGTACGTGCGACGACGGTCTCGTCAGTGCTGCATGGCAGGGTGTGGTGA
>NZ_QOCZ01000402.1 GCF_018207095.1 Nocardiopsis sp. MG754419
GCCCTGCGGGACGCGCCGGGGCCCGGGGACGAGGTCGGTGTGGCGTTCGACGCAGCGGAAATCGTCCTACTTGGGAAGCCTTCCGCCCTAGGGTCAGGAGCATGACCCCACTCGGACATGACCGCTATTGCGACGAGATCGACAAACAGGTACGGCAGCTGAGAGCGGTGGTGACCTCCGGCGCGGACCTCACGGTGACGGTGCCGACCTGCCCCGACTGGTCCTTGGAGCAGTTGGTGCGGCATATGGGAGGGGCGCTGCGCTGGGTGGACCACATCGTCCGCTCACGGGCGCAGGACGAGGTGCCCGACGACGAGGTGCCGCACTCCCAGGGCCCCGAGGAACAGGGCGACCCGGCCGCACTG
>NZ_QOCZ01000403.1 GCF_018207095.1 Nocardiopsis sp. MG754419
GATCGCGAACCTGCTGATCATGGTGATCGTCGGCGGCTATGAGACCTTCGTGTCGCGCATCGGCCTCCAGGGCCACCGGGACCAGCCCGAGTGGCTCTCCCACGTCAACTCCAACGTACTGAAGGTCAAGCTCGCCACCGCCATCGTGGGCATCTCCTCCGTCCATCTGCTCCAGATGTTCGTGGACGTCCACCACACCTCGCGCCACGCCCTGCTGTGGGGCACGGTGATCCACATGGCCTTCATCGTGTCGGCGGCGATCCTGGCGTACATGTCGGGGCCGATGGCGATGCGCGCGGACCAGGCACACAAGGAGCGCGCGGAACAGCACGGGCACGGCAACGGGCACGGCAACGGGCACGG
>NZ_QOCZ01000404.1 GCF_018207095.1 Nocardiopsis sp. MG754419
TGTTGTAGAAGAGCACCCGTGTGGACGCGGCGAACGGCATCCCGTACGCGACCCGCCTCACCTTGCCCGCGTCGCTGAGCTGCGGCAGGAAATCGGCCTGTACGGGGATGGAGAGCAGCTGGCCGGTTTCGTAGAGCTGGTTGCGTGCGGCGTACTCGGCGTACGAGCCGATCTGCGCCATGTCGGGCGCCTTGCCCGCCGCGACCATCTCCTTGACCTTGCGGTCGACGTCGTTCCACGAGTAAACGCTGACCTGCACCCGCACGTCCGGGTGATCGGCCTCGTACTTCTCGACGAGCTCGTCCCAGTATTTCTTCGAGCTGTTCCCCGCGGAATCGCCGTACTCGGCGGCGACGAGTCTC
>NZ_QOCZ01000405.1 GCF_018207095.1 Nocardiopsis sp. MG754419
GTACAGGCCCACCTTGAGGTCCTGCTCGCGCAGCGCGTCCGCGTATCCGGCGATCAGGTCGTGGCCGGCCGGGGTGCTCCGGACGACGTTCAGGTCGCCGTGCGCGGTGTCCCACAGGGCGACGCCGTCGTGGTGCCGGGCCGTGAGCACCGCGTACTTGGCGCCGGCGCGGGCGAACAGCTCCGCCCAGGCGCGCGGGTCGTACCGGGACGCCGTGAATCCGTCGAGCTGTCGCATGTACCGCTCGTGCGGGACCTCGCCCCAGTAGAAGGACCAGGACTCCGGAACCCCTTCCACGGCGTAGATGCCCCAGTGGATGAAAATGCCCAGCTTGGCGTCGGTGAACCAGGGTTGCATCGGCA
>NZ_QOCZ01000406.1 GCF_018207095.1 Nocardiopsis sp. MG754419
TGCCTGCTCCTCCTCACGTTCCACCACGGCCACCCGCTCCAGACGCACCCGTTCGGGCACGTGCCGGTCGAGGGTGCGTACGTCGATCACGGCGCTGCCGCCGTCGGGCAGTTCCACGGTGAGCCGGTCGCCGACGGCCGGGAAACGGCCGAGCCGGTCCACGATCAGGCCGGCCACGGTGTCGTAGTCCTCTTCCTCGGGCAGTGCGATGCCGGTGGCCTCGGCCACCTCGTCCAGGCGGCGTCCGGCGTCCACCAGCCAGCCGCTGCCAGCGCCATTGCCGCTGCCGCTGCCGTCCGGGACGGCGATCTCGGTGACGGTGTCGCTCTCGTCGGCGATGTCGCCGACCAGTTCCTCC
>NZ_QOCZ01000407.1 GCF_018207095.1 Nocardiopsis sp. MG754419
CCCAGGCGCCGTTGAACTTGGACCAGTCGCCCGTCACCTTGCCGTACATGGCCTGGAGCCACAGCAGGTAGCTGTACGCCTCCGACGTGGTCTCATGGCCCTGGTCCGGCGCCTCGACGATCAGCGTCTCCACCGAGTGGTACGGGATGCCCTCGGGGGAGAAGTAGCCGTTCGCCGGGTTGGTGATCTTGCCGTACATCTCCAGGAAGCGGGCGTCGTACTCCTTCGAAGCGGCCAGCTGCGTCACCGTCACCGAGGCCTTCGCGTGTCCGGTGGCCGTCGACTCGAAGGTCGCCGAGCCGGTGCCGGAGGTGCCCGCGGTGACGGTCACCTTCTGCGCGGTGTTCCAGTTCTGCGG
>NZ_QOCZ01000408.1 GCF_018207095.1 Nocardiopsis sp. MG754419
CCGCCAACCAGGCCGTCGTCGACAAGGACAAGTACCCCTACACGCTCACCACGGACTGGGGCTACGGCACGCGCAGCCAGCGGCTCGCCGACCTGATCGACTCGAAGATCAAGGGCGGCGGGAAGATCTCGACCGAGGACATGCGGCAGATGCAGCTGGACAACAGCAGCGAGGTCGCCCGGCTGCTGGTGCCCAAGCTGCTGAAGATCGACGTCGAGGACAAGAGCGTCCGGGAGACGCAGAAGCTGCTGGAGGGCTGGGACTACACCCAGGACGCCGACTCGGCGGCGGCCGCGTACTTCAACGCGGTCTGGCGCAACATCCTCAAGCTTGCCTTCGGCAACAAGCTGCCCAAGGA
>NZ_QOCZ01000409.1 GCF_018207095.1 Nocardiopsis sp. MG754419
GCCCTCGCGATGGTCCTGGACACCCTGGAGATCCGCAACCCGTCCCTGCGTGAGCGGCTGCTGGCCGTCGACCCGGGGGCCGAGGAGGTCGACGTCACCCCGGTCACCGACGGCGGCGTCGAGCTGGACGGCACGGTGCTCGGCGCCGGGGAGCTCGCCCCCTGGCTCGCCGAGCACGGCAAGGCGGTCCTCGGGGCGGCCACGGTCGACTCGTGGGCGCTCGGTGCGGGCGCGGTGGCCGAGGTCGCGCTGGCCGCGGCCGGGGGAGCGGCCGCCTGGTTCGACCCGGCCCAGCTGGACGAGGCCGACGAGAACGCGTGGGCGGTCTGGCTGGCGGACCCGGCCAAGCCCAAGG
>NZ_QOCZ01000410.1 GCF_018207095.1 Nocardiopsis sp. MG754419
TGGTCCCGTCCGACCGGGACCGGGCCGTCCTTCTGGGTGAAGTCGGTGACCTTCCAGTCACCGTCGACCCACTTCAACTGGTAGGTCGTCGTGTACCAGCTCTCGGTCACGGGGTTCGTGGAACCCTCGCCCGACAGGCCGAAGAGGGATGTGTACCAGAGTGCGACTGTTGCGGTGCTGTCGCTGGAGGACGTGACCTTGGTGCCCACGGGGATGACGCGTGAGACAAAGGTCTGGCCGCTCGGTGCGGCGCCGTCCTTGTCCAGGCCGAGCTTCGCGAGGAAGCTCTCCCGGGAGTAGACCTGGTCGAACTCCGGCAACTGGGCGGCGGCAACGTCGGGCGCGTACACGGTGT
>NZ_QOCZ01000042.1 GCF_018207095.1 Nocardiopsis sp. MG754419
GCCGCGGGCATGTTGTACATGGTGGCCGCCTCCATGGACCTGCCCGCACGCGCGGCGCACGACGCCTGGGCCGACCGCTTCCTGGCCTCGGGCGCCTGATCACCCGTCCCCTCGCCGGGGTCCGCGTACTCGGCGTGTCCCGGCGGCCGTCGGGACACGACATCGGTGCCCCCGGGAACCGGAATGCGCACCGGACCGCCATTCGCCTTTCGCGGCACTGCATGGGTGGAAGTACGTTAACGCGTGCGGAAATGCCACGAGGAACGGTCGTCCCCGGTGAGGGGTCGGTGCGCATGGGTGGAGAGCGGTCCCGGCGCCTTTGTGCGTTGAATCGAGTGGTGGGCGTGCGGTGTTCGGTGGGGTGTTCCCGGTCATGCCGATGCGAGATGCCACGTCGGTTCGGAATGGGAATGTCGACAGTGGATCGGCCGGTCCCGTGCGCCCGACAGGGCCGATCCCTTTTCCGTCTTCCGCGGTGCCGTGACGGATTTCCGGAGGGACCTTTCCGATAAACGTGCGATGGCCTCGTCGAACGCCGTTTCCGAGAGAACGGCGAGGTCGCCCACCACGATGTGTCGGGTCCTGCCTCGCTCCCGGTCGTGGCGGGAGACGAGACCATGGGCACCATGGTCTCGCCGACCGTCACGTTCAGAGCGGGTCGATACGGTCCTTGAGCAGGCAGAACTCGTTGCCCTCGGGGTCGGCGAGGACGTGCCAGCTCTCCTCACCGGTCTGACCGACGTCGGCGCGCACGGCGCCGGCGGACAGGAGACGTTCCAGCTCGGCGTCCCGGTCACGGTCGGTGGGGCTGACGTCGATGTGCAGGGGGAGCAGCCCGTTCCTCGGGTTGTCGCTGCGGCTGAGCACGATCGAGGGCCCCGCTCCGCCGAAGCCCGCGCGCGGACCGATCTCGATGTCGACCTCGTCGCGGTCGAGTTCCACGTAGTCCAGGACCTCGCACCAGAACCGCGCCAGCGTCTCCGGGTCCCGGCAGTTGAGGACGAACTCACTTATGCGGCATGCCATGGGCGTGACCTTCTCTCGCTGTGGGGACCTGGACCGTCGCGACCGTACAACGGGGAATGCGCGGAGGCGAAGGGTTTTCCTGGGGCACGTGATCGGGAACGGGGTACGTAGGCGGTGAGCGGGTCGCCGGACACGCTCCGGTCACACGCCCGACCCGAACGCCGGGATCGCTCCCTTGTGGTGAACCCCTCGCCGTTGGAGGCCTCATGACCGCCTCAGCCGTACCGGTCCGCAACTGGGCCGGGAACCTCACCTACACCAGCCCTCGGATCCACCGGCCGACCGACCTCGGCGCCCTCGCCGCGCTGGTGCGGGACACTCCCCGGATCCGGGCCCTCGGCAGTGGACACTCCTTCAACCAGGTCGCCGATTCTCCGCACGACCTGGTCCGGCTGGACATGCTCCCCCGGGAGGTCCGGATCGACGGAGACACGGTCACCGTCTCCGCGGGCACCCGGTACGCGGACCTCGCCATCGAGCTGCATCGACGGGGGTACGCCCTGGGCAACCTGGCCTCCCTGCCGCACATCTCGGTGGCGGGATCCTGCGCCACCGGTACCCACGGTTCGGGTGATCGGCAGCGGTGCCTGGCCGCCGCGGTCCGGGGCATCGAGGTGATGGGGTCCGACGGGGAGACGGTGTGGGTGCGTCGTGGCGCCGCCGACTTCCCCGGTGTGGTGGTCGGGCTCGGTGCGCTGGGCATCGTCACCCGGCTCACCCTGGAGATCGAACCCACCTTCGAGGTCTCCCAGCGGGTGCGGCTCGACGTGCCCCTGGACGAGGTCACCGCGGACGTCGACGCGATCTTCGGTGCCGCCTACAGCGTCAGTGTCTTCACCGACTGGCGCGGGCCCACCGGGCGGGTCTGGCTCAAGCACCGCGAGGGCGAGCCCGAGGGCGCGTGGCACGGTGGACGGTCCGCGAGCGTCCCCCAGCACCCGGTGCCGGGGGTCCCGACCGAACCCGCCACCGAACAGCTCGGTGTGCCCGGCCCCTGGTGCGAGCGGTTGCCGCACTTCCGTCCCGAACTCCCACCGAGCGCCGGCGCGGAACTGCAGTCCGAGCTCTACCTGCCGCGCGCGGCGGCCCCGGAGGCCATCGCCGCGTTGCGGGGACTGGGGGAGCGCATCGCCCCTGTGCTGTACGTCGGGGAGGTGCGTACCATGCGCGCCGACGACCTGTGGCTGAGCCCCGCGTACGGTCGCGACTCGGTGGCCTTCCACTTCACGTGGCACCGTGACCCGGCGGCGGTGACCCCGGTCCTGCGCGCGGTGGAGGAACGCCTCGCGCCGTTGGGCGCACGGCCGCACTGGGGCAAGATCACGACCATGGCCCCCGCGGACGTCGTGGGCCTGTTCGAGCGGTCGGGCGACTTCGCCGGACTGCTGGAGCGCTTCGATCCGGACGGTACGTTCCGCACCCCGTTCGTCGACGCCCACTTCCCGCGGTCCTGACGTCGGGTCCGCCGCGGCCGCGGCCGTGGACGCGATCGGGCGCCGGGCGGTACGTCGCCCGTCCCGGCGCCGGTCGGCGTGCTCAGCCCTGGTCGACGCGGAACAGGGTGGTGCTGCCGGACACCTCGTTGGCCACCGCCAGCAGCGGCGTTCCGGGCAGGGGCGAGTCCGAGGCGGGGATGAACGCCACCCCCTCCGCGCCCAGGTCACCGGCCTCGCGGGTACCGGGCTCGCCGGAGAAGTCGCGGTTGTTCAGGTACTGAACGAAGTTCACGTCGTGCGGGTCGGTGACGTCGTAGACCATCACCCCGCCCACGCGTTCCAGGCCGATGAACGCGTAGGTGTGTCCGCCCACCCGGCCCAGGACGACGTCCTCGGGCTCGGGCCCCTTGTCGTCGCTGCGGGTGTCGAAGGAGTTCTCGCGGTGGTTGGAGTTGAAGAAGTCCGGATCGGTCTCGGCGATGATCCGCTCGAAATCGGAACCGGAGTCGAAAAGCTGCTCACCATCGGTGGTGAAGATCGAGAAGGACCGACCGCCGAAGGCGTGGACCTCCTCGTAGCAGGATCCGTCCTCGCGCAACCCGTCGGCGGAGGTGACCGTGAGCCGCCCCATGTTGTGGTCGGCCAGCAGTTCGTCCACGGTGGAGATCCCCTGGTCGTTGTCGTCCAGGAACGCCTTCAGGCGCGGGGCGTCCTCGCACAGGGGCGTCTCCGCCGCCAGGTGCTTGAGCCGCGTCTCCTCGGAGTACCCGTCCCCACCGCGCGCGTCACCCTCGTTGGCGGTGACCAGAAGGGTCTGTCCGCGCCACCGGTAGGAGTCGAACCCGTCGGGCTGGTACATGCCGAGCACCGGCCACGAGGCGATGTCGATCGCCTCGTCACGGTCGGAGACGTCCAGTTCGTTGCCGGGCTCCAGGTGGTCCTTGGTGCCGAACGGAACGATGTCGGTGAACTCCCCGGCGCGCAGGTCCAGCACGGCGAAGGCGTTGGCCTCCTGGAGCACCACGTGGGCGCTGTACGCCGTGTCCGCCACGATGTACTCGGGCTCCAGGTTGCGGGCCACCCGCCCCGGGGTCCCGGGCTCGTCGGTGGACAGATCGGGTCCGAACACGCGCACGTCGGGGTGGAGTTCGCGGCCCTCGTCCCAGGCGCGGAAGTCGGCGGTGCGCACGTCGTCCTGGGTGAGGGCGGGGGGCCTGCGGCTCACCTTGACCATGCTCACCGAACCCTCGGGGTCGACCGTGTGGTCGTCGTTCGGTTCGCCCTCGTTGGCGACCAGCAGGTGGCGCCCGTCGGGGGTGAAGGTGAGCATGTCCGGCAGGGCGCCCACCCGGAGGGCGTTCACCGCGCGCCCCTCCGTGTCGAAGAGGACCGCCCAGCCGTCGTCGGTGCGGTCCGCTGCCTCCACGGCGACCGCCACGACGTCGCCGTGGACCGCCACCGAGTTGGCGACGCCGCCCTCCTCCACCACGGAGCCGTCCGCCGCGCGGACCCCCGCCGTCTCCAGGTCGAGGAGCTTCTCCGGACGCTCGGGGTCGGACACGTCCAGCACCTCGACCGTGGCGGCGGCCGCGTTGACCACGAACAGGCGCTGGGTGCGCGGGTCGTGGGCGACGATCTCGGCGCCCGAGACGTCGAACAGGTCGGTGTGGTAGGTGCCGAGGGCGGAGAGCGCGATCGCCCCGGTCGCCTCGGGCGCACCGAAGGAGGGTGCCTCGTCGGCGTGGACGGGGACGGCCGTGGTGAGGCCCAGGGCCAACAGGGCCGACGCGGTCAGGGCGGTGCGCATGATGCTTCCCGGAGGTTCGGGGGAGTGGGACCCGCCAAGCCGACCACGTGGGGGAGAGGCCGGGCCGAACTTCCGGTGACCCCGGGATGAAGCCCTGGGACACGGGGCGCGGTCACTCCCAGGCCAGACGGCGCGCGGTGGACACCTCCAGCGGTGCGCTGCCCTGGTGCGCGGACAGCAGGTGCCGCCCCGCCTCGGTGCGGGTGTGGACCACTTCGCCCAGGGACACCCACCGGTTCCACGCCCGTTCGAACGCGAGCGCGCCCCGCTTGTTGCGGGCCAGGGCCGACGGTACCGCGTGCAGGACCGTCACCGTGGGGTCCTCCCGCGTCCCCTCCGGACGGGTGGCCAGGTCGTGGCGGGCGATGAGGTAGCGCAGGTCGCCGACCAGGGGTCCGAGCACCTCGTCCAGGGACTCCGTGAACAGCTCCGCCGCGCCCGGATCGGTGAGGGTGAAGCGGTACACCCCGTCGGTGTCCACGTGGACGCGGATTCCTTCCGCGCCGGTGTCGGAGAGCCCCACCGAGCGCAGCGCCTCGGCGACCGCGCACGCGTACCGGGAGGTGTCCACCGGACGTCGGGCCAGGGAGCGCAGGCGCTCGGCCTCGCGTCGGGCCCGGACGAGCGCGCGCCACCAGTACGCCGCCGCCACCGCGCCGAGACCGAGGCCGAGCACGAGCAGCGACGGCACGAAGGACGCCGCCACCAGGGACACCGCCGCGAGGGCGGACCACGCCCACACGGGGACCAGGTCCCCTCCCCTGGGCAGGCGCGGTGGTGCGGGTTCGATGCCCTGGCCGCCCACCAGCACCTCCGGCGGCCCGGGCAGGGCCACGTCCACACCGACCTCCGAGAGCTCCACCGGCCCCTGGCGTCTCTCGTACACCCGTAGCGTGGGCAGAAGGGTGTCCTCGTAGCCGGTCCCGAGCCGCCACCGGGCCCGGGTGCCCTCCCGGTCGGCGGCCCGCTCCCACATGCGCCGATGGAGTGGTGCCACCGCTGTGGGCGGTTCGTAGGGCGACAGTTCCGGGTCGACGTGCGCGACCCCGCTCATCACCTCGCCGTCGGCGCCCACCCCCAGGTAGCCCTCGTGCTTGCGCACGAACCGGTCCCAGTCGGCCGCCCCGCGCGGGTGCTCGTGGCTCACGCACACGACCGTCCAGGTGTGCGCGACCTTCTCCGGCCAGTCCGGGTCCAGGCGCAGCGCCCGCCCGCGGCTCTGCACCACCGCCGTGGGGGTGGTGGCCGTGGTCAGGTCCACCACCGTGTTGACGCCGCGCGCGTCCCACCCTTCCCCGAGCAGGGCGCGCGTGCCCACCAGGACCTGGGATCGGCCGCTCTCCAGGAAGCGGGTCACGACCCCCACCCAGGTGCGCGAGGTCCAGGAGCCCTCCACCACGTGCAGCCCGTCGACCTCGCGGACGGAGAGGTCGGCCCGGGGCGCCTCGGCGCGGGCGAAGTCCAGAAGAGCCGCCGCGGTGCCCGCCCCGGCCGCGACGGTCCGGCCCGTGACCAGAACCGGATCCAGGTCGCGGGTCCGCGGGTCCTCGGTCAGCCGCACCACCTGGAGCCAGGCCGAACCGGCGTCGTCGGGGAGCACTCCGCGCAGCGCCGCGGGCGCGCGGGCGGAGGCGCGTTCGTGGTCGCACAGCACCAGGGCGCGCAGGCGCGCCCCGACGGCGTCCCGTTCCGCGGCCAGGATGTCCACCGTGGCGAGGGACTTGGCGGCGCTGCGGGCCAGTACCCGGTCCACCGGGGAGGCGCCCCTGCGGATACCGCGACGGGTGAGGTGGTGGCCCACCGACGGCAGAGCGGCACGGATGCGCTCACGGGCCTCCTGGTCGCGCGGGGAATCGGGGTCCAGGCACCGGCGGGCATAGTCGCCGATCAGCGCGGTCCAGTCCGTCGCGCGAGGCGGGTGCCGGTGCCGTTCGTCGACGCGGGCGCCGTCCGGTCGGGCGATGAGCCCCTGGTGGTGCAGGCGCAGCACGGCGTCGGCGAGCGCGGGGTCCTGGGTGGCCAGGGCGCCCCAGCCCAACCGTCCGCCCTCGGCGGTGTCCCGGGAGACGAAGCGGGCGTCCAACCAGGGCAGGAAGTCGGTGCTCGCGAACCCGGGTTCGAGCAGTTCGGTGCACATCGCGGCGAACCGGCCGCCCTGACCGGCGAGGTACTCGTGTTCGGTGAGGGTGGGTTCGGTGACGTACACGAGTTCGGCGAAGGGCGCCAGGTAGCCGTCACGGACCAGGGCCGGGAGGGAGGCGCCGGTGACGGGTGCGCCGAACAGCCGGTCCACGAGGTCGTGTTCGGCGCCGGTGAGGCTTCCGGCCGGGGTTCCGGTCAGCCCGATGACGTGGGCGTCGGGAAGGTCGTCGAGGATCTCCGCGAGCAGACGTCCCCAGACCTGCAACAGGTGGTGACACTCGTCCAGCAGCAGGGTGAGCGGGCCGGCGTCGTGCAGGGCCCGAACCAGGGCCTGACCGTTGGGGTGCAGCCGGTCGCGGACGGGGGTGGCCGAGTGGCCCTCCTCGTCGGTCTCGGCGTCGGGGTCGAAGACCGCCAGGGACTGGTAGGTGAGCACGTTGACGGCGTCTCCGAGCCCGCGATCACCCCCGGCCCCGCAATCGTCGGTCCGATCGAAGGCCTCCCAGTGGCGGATCCACTGCCCCTGGATGGCCGTGTTGGGCGCCAGGACGACGGTCCTGCGACGCAGGCGCCGGGCCGCTTCCAGCCCGACCAGGGTCTTACCGGACCCCGGTGGGAGGACGATCCAGGTGCGTCGGTCGCCCTGCTCCCAGCGTCGGTCCAGTTCACCGAGCGCCGCGAGCTGGTAGGGGCGCAGCGCCCCCGGCCAGGACACGCCCGCCATCGCCACCGCTGTTTCGGACATCCCCCCAGAGTAGGCGGGGGTAGCCCCGAACCCGGCGGTTCGGGGCCGGTGACGACCCGCTCCCCGCGCGGTTCTTCGGGGCGTGCGCTCCCCGCTCAGACGGCCGGGGCCGGTGCGCGCCGCGCGGCGTACAGGAACACCGCCAGCGCGCCCACGGCCGTCAGCAGCATCACCGTGGCCATGCTGCCCAGGGTGGCGGTGCCGGTCAGGCCGGCGGTCGCGGCCAGTCCCGAACCCACCGCGAACTGGAGCGTGCCCAGTAGCGCCGAACTCGTGCCGGCGATCTCCGCCGGCTGCCCCGACAGCGCCATCGCCGTGGCGTTGGGCGAGATCAGCCCGGTGAAGAGCATCATCACGAACAGGGCCGCGGTGACGTTGACCAGGTCGGCCCGACCGGACGCGGCCAACAGCACCATGACCAGCACCGAGGCGATGGCGCCCACCAGGCCCACGGCCAGCCTGCGCCGCAGTTCCATCCGCCGGATCAGGGCCACGTTGACCTGGTTGCCGAGGATCATCCCGAGCGTGGTCACGCCGAACACCAGGCTGAACTGCTGGGCGGTGGCGTCGAACTGGTTCTGGGACACGAACGAGAACGCCGAGATGTAGGTGAAGCTCATCCCGAAGCTCAGTGCCAGCACCGCGGTCGGTGCCATGAACCCGGGGTCCCGTAGCAGCCGGAGGAAGGTCCCGGCGAGCACACGCGGGTCCTGTCTGCTGCGTCGCTCCTCGGGCAGGCTCTCCGGAAGGACCGTGTACACCAGCGCGAACGTGGCGGCCCCGGCCAGTCCCAGTGCTCCGAAGATCAGCTGCCAGGGGCCCAGGTACAGCAGCTGGCCGCCCAGCAGCGGTCCGAGCATGGGCGCCAGGCCGGTGATGAGCATCAACCGGGAGAAGAAGGTGGCGGCGGTGTCGCCGTGGAACACGTCCCGGACCACGGCGCGGGAGACCACCAGCCCGGCCGCCGCGGCCAGCCCCTGGAGGAAGCGCAGGACCATGAAGGTCTCGGCCGAGTCCACGAACATGATCGCGAAGGTCACCACGGTGAAGACGCCGGTGCCCACGAGCAAGGGCAGTCGTCGGCCCCAACGGTCACTGAGCGGGCCGGCCACCAGTTGGCCCAGGGCCAGACCGGCCATCACGGCGGTCAGGGTCAGCTTCACCCGGGACTCGCTCGACCCCAGGTCCCCGGCGATCTCCGGGAGCGCCGGCAGGTAGAGGTCGGTGGCGAGCGGTCCGATCGCGGACAGGGCGGCGAGGACGAGGACGAGCAGGACGGCCGGCCGCTTCGGGGCCGCGACCGAGGTGTCCGGCGCACTGACGGGTGTCGTGTCGGGGCGCGCGTTCGGGCGCACGGCAGTGAGGCTCACGAGCTCTCCAAGACGGAACAGAGAAAGGTACAGGGCAACCCGGGGGTTGTGGGTCGGCGCCGTGAGCCACCTTCGGGTGGGGCACCTGGAACGTGTCCTTCGTGGGGACACGTCCGCTTGCAACGGATGTCCATGGGGAGGCAATCCCGGCTTGACCGGGGATCTCCGGTGATCCGAACCACAGGTCGGAAGGGCCTGATGGTGCGCGATCCTCGGGCTCGTGAAGGCGCTCACACGCCCCTGCGCGGGGCGTCCCGCACGGGGGCGTGCGCCGGGCCTTGGGGCGGTCCCACATCCGGTGCCCCGGCGGTCCCGGGTGTGGTGGTCTCGCGCGGGACGGCTCCGTCGACGGGGCGCGCGGCACGCCGACGTGGACGTCCATGATCACGAGGGCCGGTGGCGAGGAGGCGCGTGGTCGGGCGGGTGGCCTGTGCGCGTCGCGAGGCGCGCGGCTCGGCTGAGTGGAGACCCGGGGACGGCAGGGGCGGGGCCGGCGTGGGCGTCGACCTATGCTGCCGGTGGCGACCGTGGCGTGGCTCGGGTGGCGGTGGGGCCGGCCTGATCCCCGCCGCTGCGCGGGGCGGGAGCGGCTCGGGTGCGGCCCGGGCCCGGGGAAGGGACGAACCGCCGCGGGTCTGGGGCGTCGCCGTTTCGGCGTGCGCACGGAGCGGTCGACCCGGGGTCGGCCGCTCACCCCGTGACGGGGGTGCGCCACCGGGCACGGTGGCGCGGTGGAGGGCCCGTTTCGCGAGGCGGAGGGCGCCACCACGGCCCCCGGTGGGGCCGGCGGTCAGCCGGGTCGGACCTCGTCGACGGTGCTCGGCCGGGCGTCCTCGACGGCGCGCGCGGCGCGACGCAGCCGGTGCCACGAGGTGGCCCAGCGCAGGCGTTCGCCCTCGTCGGTGCCCACACAGGCGGTCACGAAGGCCATGAGGAACACGTAACCCGGGAGGTTCGTGCCCTCCAGAGCCCGGCGGAACGTCTCGGCGCTGACCACGCCGCCGCACTTGTACTCCAGCTCCAGGTAGGACCAGTCACCGGCCCAGACGAGGTAGAGACGCATGGTCAGCAGGAACTCGTCCGGGGTCCGGGCGTCCATGGGGTTGGGACGCTGTTCCGGTTCGGGGCGCGCGTGTGTCGTGGGTGTGCTCATGAGAGGGAAATGGACGCGGTCCGCCCGACCGGTCCGGGGCAGTGAACGGTTCGGGCCGGTCGGTTCGAGGAGGCCTGGGACACTCACTCGGTCTCCTTTTCGGCGGTCACCAAGACGGCCAAGAGCATGGAAAAGACTCTCCAGCGCCCGTACGACACGGGCGCGGACAAGGGGGTTTCGTGAACGGCGATCGCCGGAGGGGGGTTGTGGCGGGAACGCCGGATGATCGATTACAGGGGAATCTACCCGATGGAGGGGACACACGAAAGCGCCTGGTGTCCGGGTTTGTGGGAGGCGTACGTCTCTTTCCGACACGGTCGGTTCGCCATGGCCCGTCCCTCTTAGGAACTTTTCTGAGAAACCGACGCAAAGGTGATCTGACGTACCACCGAAAACGTCCGCAATGCCGGGAACTTTCTTTTCCCTGTTCACTCGGGTCTTTCGGAAGAATACTCCTTCCGGGGCGTGAAAAGGAAGGTCCGAAATAGGATGTTAAGGGCGACCGAAACTAGGGATTCCACCAGAGGGCGGTCGCGTCGTCCCGTTCCTTGCCGCGCGGGAAGCGCCGGCCCGCCGGATCGGCCGCCTCCAGCGACCGGACCCGCTCGATCAACGTCCCCGGGCCCTGAGCACGGGCCAGCGCGAAGATCCCCGCCCAGGACAGGTCGCCGAACACCTCGACCGTCCTGCTCGCCCCGTCGGTCATCACCAGGAACGGGGCCCGGGGCAGGGTGCCGGTCAGCGCCTCGTCGGCGGCCCGAGGGTCGGCCCCCGCCGTCCAGAAACCGCCCGGCACGTTGCGCCAGGCCCGGATCGCCGTCCCCGGGCCCACCCGTGGGCGCAGGTCGTCCAGACGGGTGTCCGCCACCAGCCGGACGTCCTCTCCGTCGTGGAAGAGCAGCACGGAGTCGGAGAGCACCAGGTACTCCACCGCCTCGTCCCGCACACGGACCGCCACCACCGTGGCCGAGGGCGTCTCCCGGACGGTGAGGTCACAGGTCCGCTCGTGGGCGGCGGCGGTGGACGTGATCGCCTCCGCCAGGGCCGCGCGCAGGGGAGACCCCGCGTCCAGTTCCGTCAACAGCCGGGTGCCGAGCCGCCGCGCGTGCCAGGCGAGCCCGTGGACACAGCCGTTGTCCTCGTCCCGTGGCGCGCTGACGCCGTCGAGCACGACCCCGCAGGTGCCGGTCACCGCGGCGAAGTCCTCGTTGGGACGATCCGGGGCGGCGGCTTCGGAGGACAGGAGGAAGGGCACGGCTTCGTCCTACCCGGGGTCGGCGACCGCACCCATGACGGCGGGGCCGGCCCGATCATTCCGGCCGACCCCGCGTGGACACGTGTCTCAGCGCACGACCACGGTGGCGTGCACGTCCAGGTGGCCCTGTTCCCAGAGCCAGTCCATGGCGGCCAGGCTGACCCGGGCGCAGCCCTTGGACGCCGGCTGCGCGGGGACGCTGGGGTACCCGTGCACGGCGATGCCGCCGTTGAAGTACTTGGGCCGGTAGAGCGCGCCGTACGGCCCCGGGTCCCAGGAGTCGACGTCCCGGAAGACCGCGTAGCTCCCCTCCGGGGTGACGGCGATCCGCTCGTCGCCGTCGGAGCCCTCATAGGGCTGACCGGAGCCGGTGGAGGTATGGATGACGCTCTGTACCTCGCCGTCGGTGACGACGAGCAGGAGCTGGCGCTCCAGGTCGATCTCCACCACCGAGCCGGAGTCCGTGGAGGCGGAGGGGACGGTTCCCTCGTCCAGGGCGGCGCGCGTGGCCGGGCCGACGATGCCGTCCCGGTCGATCCCGGCGGCCTTCTGGAGGGCCAGGACGGCGTGCTCGGTGTGCAGACCGAATTCGCCGTCCGCACCGTCGATCCAGTAGCCGAGTTCGCTCAGTCGTTCCTGGAGGGCCTGCACCTGCGGTCCGGATTGGCCGGTCCGCAGTTCCGCGGTGATGGGGGTGGACGCCGAGGCGACCGCCGGGGCCGGGGCGGCGTGGGCCGGTGAGGCGACCAGGGAGGCCCCCAGGGCCAGGGCACAGGCCGGGCCGAGGAGAAGGGTCGTTCGGATGGGGTTCCGTGCGTAGAGTGATCGAGGGGAGACCATACGTACTATTTACCCACAGATTCGGGTTTCTTGGGTCTTCGCCATGGAATCTGTGGACGACCGGCCGAGCGCCGCGCGCGGTTCCGCCCACGATCGACCGGTCGTCCCCCGTGTGCGGCCGCGCGGGGCCGGGGGCTCAGACGAACGGATGTCCCGTCCGTTCGTGCAGGGAGCGGGCGACCTGGGCGAGGGCCCGACAGCGGGCGAACTCCACCGGTGTGAAGGGGAGATCGGCGCGGTGGACGGAGAACGTACCGCCGTCCGGCGCCGGGAGCACCATCATGGTTCCGGTCATCTCAGGGTGATCGTTTCGGTCATCCGAAGCGGGGGTGTGGCGTACGTCCCGGGCCGCGGTCAGCGCGCTCAGACAGCGTTCCACGGTGGTCGTTCCGCTGACCAACGCCTCCACCAGGGTCAGGGTCCGGCTCGTGGTGTCGCTGAGTTCGTGCACGTCCGCCGGGCGGACCACCGCCGAACGTCCACCCGCCTCGCGCACGGCCCGGTACAGGTCGGCCTCGTCGACCCCGGCCGGGGCGCTCACGAAGAACTCGTCGACGGCGTCGCCGCCGCCGGGGTGCACCTGCATGAGGCGGATGTCGACGCCGAGCGCGGCGAACCCCACGGTCAGCGCGGCGAGGCCGCCCGGCACGTCGGCCACGGTGACCCGCACCCCCCAGAGACGGTCGTCGACGGCCGGGCGGTGGTCGGTGGTGACGGTCCTCGTCGGTGCGTTGCGGGGGCGTCGGTGCCCCCGCCGGTGTCGGTGCCATCGGTGTAGGAGGGAGAGGACGAGGAGCATCGTCCCCAGCACGATCAGGCCTCGGACCCCATCGTCGCTGTGCCCGAGGGAGACCACCAGCAGGTGGGCCGCGCCCGCGGCGAACAACAGGGTCCCCAGCTCCAGCACCTCGCGACCGAGGAAGCCGGGGCGGTCGTCGGTTCCATGGCTGCCCATCGAAGCGTCCATGCCCCGACGGTGCCAAGGCGAGATTGCGTCCACACGACGTTCTGTGACGCCGGAGTAACGACAGGGAGTGACGACGGTCACGCTCCGTCGCTCCGCAGGTCGGCGTGACCGCCCGAGGACGGGACCGTCCCGGACCCGTCCTCAGGCGCGCCGGTCCTCGGGGCGGGCGGGCCCGGCGTCGTGCACCGGGCCGGAGGTGGTCGAGGGCAGGCGCGGCCCGTCCGCCCACCGGTCCGCCACCACCTTGGTGAAGGGCCCCGCGCCGGGATCCCCGTGCCCGGGTGTCATCGCCACGATCCGTTCGGCGACCTCCTCCTCAGGGGGTGCGTCGCCCGGCTCCCGCACGACGTCATCGTCCACGGCGGGGACGGCGCCCCAGGGTGGGGTCACCGTCCGGTGCAGCACCGAGACCACGTCCGCGGCGACACCCGGCGGGTCGCTCCAACAGGAGGCGTGTTCGAAGAGGACCTGGCCCGGGGAGCGGGGCACCAGCGAACGTCGCAGCTCCGTGTCGGCGTCGCCGAGGTCGTAGGCCACGACCAGGGCGTCCGAGCGCTCCGGGTCGACCGGGACCACCGGCAGGTCGAGCAGTCGCGCCGCGGCCAGCCCCAGGACGCGACTGGAGCGGTCCGGCAGAGGCATCACCGCGTCGGGGGACCGACCGGCCGCCGAGAGGATCGCGGCCAGGTCCGCGATCCCGGTGCGGCGGCTCCGGAGGTCGTCCTCAAGGTGGGCGTACCGGCCGTTCGTCGTCGTGTCGGGGTCGTGCCGAGGGATCCGGCCCAGCACGGCGCCGGTCAGGGCGAAGTGCCATCCGCGCAGGTCGTCGCCGTCCATGGGGCCGGCCTCCCGTGCCGCCTCGGCACGTTCCACCATCCGCGTCACCCGATCGTGCGCCAGGTCCCAGGACTCGTCCTCGGGGGTGGGCAGGTCGGTCAGGATCCGTCGCGCGGCGTCGATGTCACCGGAGCACAGTGTGTTGTAGGCCAACAGGTAACCGCCGGGCCAGTCGGGCAGCTCCCCGGACCACGCGCGCAGCGCCCGCACGGCGTCCGCGTGGCGCTCCAGGTCCTCCAACGCCGAGATCAGTTCCCACAGGACCGGAACGGCGTCCGGTGCGCGGTCCCGGGCCGTCCTCAGCGCGGGGACCGCGAGGTGCGGCAGCCCCGCCTCCAGACAGACGTGTCCGAAGTCGAAGCAGGTCGCGGGGTCGTCCGGGTGCTCCCTGAGCTCCTGCGCCGCCGTCGTGAGTTCCGGGAGGTCGGCGGAGCGTCCGAGGGCGCCGACGAAACGGGCGAGGTCCGCCGCGGGGAGGTCGTCCGCTCCGGTCCGCAGCGCGTCGACCGCATGGCCCACGTCACCGGACTCCAGGGCCCGCCAGGCCTGTTCGAGGTCTGCCGTCACGATGTGCCTCTCGCCAATCGGGTACGGGGTGTCGGGCGATGGATGCCCCACAGTGGTCCGACGAACGCCGGTCGCCCGGGGTTCGCGGGAGGGCGTTCCCCACGGTGCGGGGTGTGAAGCGGGTCGAACGTCGGATCGGGGGCGGGGCGGAGGTCGCGCCGGTGATCGACCGCCCGGGGTGGGGCGCGCCGGTGCCGACGCGGGCGGACCCCGCCGAGGTCGCGTGCGGTCACCCGGCCGGGCGCTCCGGTTCAGAGCGACTCGATGACGTCCGTGACGTCGATGTCGATCCGGGCGACGCGCAGCCCCAGCCGCTCGTGCACGAACGACGTCATGTCCCGCCGCGCCCTGCCGGTGGCCTCGGGGATGGGGACCCCGACCAGGACCCGGGCGGTCGCGGAGACGACGATCCCGTCATCGGTCCTCTCGACGTGGCAGCGGCCGAGGACCAGTTCCCCGGCCGGGCGCACGGTGGCGCGCAGCATCGCCGCCACCGCGGAGCGGCGGATCTCGGTCCGCCCCGACGCCCCCTCACCGAGGGGGACGGCGCCGACGGAGCGGCCCTCGGCGCGGACCGCGCGCATGACGTCGTCGAGCAGACCGGGGGGTGCGGTGACCAGGGGTCGGTCCGCCAACGCGGCCAGCAGTGGTCCGAACTCCTCGGCGGCGGCCCGGCAGTGCGGGCAGGTGCGTTCGTGTGCGGTCGCGGCGTCCGCGCGCAGGTGTTCCAGGAGCGCGTCGGGCGAGGTTCCGCAGGGCAGCCGATCGTGGTCGTCGGACGGATCTACCGCCATGATTCAAGCGCCTCCACGAGATGGGTACGCGCGCGGTGGATGCGTCCGCGTACGGCGGTCGGGGTCGTGTCGACGATCTCCGCTATCTCCTCATATCCCAATCCTTCCATTTCTTTGAGAACCCAGCAGATCCGCTGTGGGGGCGGCAACCCCGCCAGGGCCTTCACGAGCGCCTGATGCAGGTCCGTGGCCAGGGCCCGGTCGGCGGGGCCGGCCGACCGTTCCTCGTACTTGTCCTCCTCCGGCGCGTCCGGGGCCTCGGGCCTTCGGGCCCGCACCGCGTTGAGCGCCAGGCGACCGACGATCCGGTACAGCCAGGCCCGGAACGTCTGCGGGTCCCGCAGGTCCGGGAGCCTGCGCCAGGCGGTGATGAGGGCCTCCTGCGCGGTGTCGCGCGCCTCGGCCGCATCGCCGAGAGTACGCAGGGCGATGCGGTAGACGGAGTCCTGGTGCAGGCGGACGAGGCGCTCGAAGGCGTGTTCGTCGCCGTCCTGCGCCCGCTCCACGAGCAGGCTCTCCGGCGGTTCGGTGTCCGTGTGCATCTGTTGGGAGCCGGCTTTCCCGCGTCGGTGGGCTACCTTTCGCCACCAGTTAACTACAGGTGGTCGGAATCGCGCGGTACAAATATGTGGCGCAGGTCACATCACATCGAGCGTGAGCCTCACCCCCTCCTCCGTGTCCTTCACACGTACGGACTTCACTTCGGCCCCACAGGAGCCCACGGCTCCGGAGCCACGAACCACCAGGAGCGCACATGGCCGCCAAGAACACCGAGAGCGCCCGGACCGACCTCCAGGAGGCCGGCGGAGCCACGAGTTCGGCCAACGCCCCGGTCCTGCGGACGGACCGGAACGTCGCCGGCACCGAGGGTCGGACCGAGATCGCCGACCACGTCGTCGCCAAGATCGCGGGCATGGCCGCGCGCGAGGTCGGCGGCGTGCACCGGATGGGCGGGGGAGCGGGGCGCGCCTTCGACGCCGTCCGCGAGCGCATCCCCGGCTCCACCTCCACCAGCACGGCCGCCCGGGGGGTCGCCGTCGAGGTCGGCCAGACCCAGACCGCCGTGGACATCCACCTGATCGTCGACTACGGCATCTCCATCCCCGACCTGGCCGCGGTGGTCCGCCGCAACGTCACCGCCGCCGTGGAGCGCATGACCGGTCTGGAGGTCACCGAGGTCAACATCACGATCGACGACATCCACCTGCCCGACGAGGAGGGCCAGGAGTCCTCCGCCGAGCCGCGGGTCCGTTGATCACCGTCCTCCCCCACACGATGTAAGGAGCTCGAACGATGTGGTCGATCGTCGGACTGGCCTACGGTTCGCTTCTGGGTCTGGTGGCCTACTTCGGTGGGTTCGGGGCGTTCCTCCTCGTGCTTCTCCTCGGGATCGCCGGGTTCCTGGCCGGGCGTGCCTTCGAGGGCAAGACCGATCTGTCCACCCTCTTCTCACGGGAGGACGGGGGCGCGCGATGGTGACCACGGACGTCCGTGACGCCTCCCCGCCTCCGGACGGGGCCGCTCCCACGGGTGCGCCCTCGGCCGCGGGTTCCGCGGAGGCGCGGACGGCCCGGCGTCACGCCATCCGCACCTTCCGGCCGCGGCGGTCCCTGCCCGCCGTCCTGGTCGGCACGGTGATCGTGCTGATCGCGGTGGCCGCCGCGGCCGAGGTGATCGGCTCCTTGGTCGGCGCCCCGCCATGGGTACCGCCGATGGAGCGGGTCACCGAACCGATCCTCGGTGCCCGCCTACACGATCCCGCAACCGTCATCGCCTCGCTGGTCGTCGCCGCGATCGGGCTGGCGTTGCTGCTCGGCGCGCTCGTGCCGGGCGGAGTCAGCCACGTGGTGCTGCGCACCGACGACCGGGACCTGGTCGTCGGTCTGTCCCGGCGCGGCCTGGGCAGGGTCGTGGAGCAAGCGGCCCGGGAGGTCGACGGCGTCACGGGTGTCCGGGCCAGGGTGGGCCGCCGCACCGTCCGGGTCGCGGTGGACACTCCGGCCCGCGAGGACCCCGAGGTCGAGCTGAGGACCAGAGTGGCCGAACGGATCTCCGGACGCGTCACCGCACTGGACCCCTACCGGTCCGTGCGGGTTCGCGTCCGTGTCCACCGGATCGACGGGGGGCTCCGATGAACGAGCGAGTGAGCGACGCCGCCCCGGCGCAGGGTCGGGCCGGACGGACGCGACGCGACCCGCACCGGGCGGCGCGCCGGACGGCGCGCGGCAACCGCCAGGGCCTGGCGCTGGTCGGGACGCTGTTGATGGTCGCGGGAGCGGTGCCGGCCCTGCTGACGGTCCTCCCCCTCGGCCCCGGGGTGGAGGAGAGGGCCGGCGCCCTCGTGACCGTGGCCACCGGACTCGGGTCCGAGCCCTGGGCGCCGTACGTGGGCGCCGGGATCGCCGTGGTGATCGCCCTGGTCGCGTTGCGCTGGCTTCTGGTCCAGGGCCGCTCCGTCCGCGTCACCGCGGTCCGCCTGACCGACGTCGGCCCGTCCGCCGACGGCCGGGGGCACACCGACGTCCTCGCCCGCGCCGCATGCTCCGCGCTGGCGCGGGAGATCTCCGGATACCGCGGGGTGCACCGGGGCCGGGCCCGACTCACCGGGTCCGCCCGGGAACCCCGGCTGGCCCTGGACCTGGTCCTGTCGCGGGACGCCGATCCCTCACAGGTGTGGCGGCGATGCTCGGACCAGGCGATCACCCGGCTCCGCGTCTCCCTGGGGTTGGCACGGCTGCCGACCGTCCTGCGCATCTCGGTCTCCGACCGACCCGCCGCGCGGGAACCGGCCTGAGGACCCACCCGGCCGCGCGACCGAACGCGCCGACCGGGTGGAGCGGCGGGGGTGGTGTGGGCCCCGGGTCACTGGGGAGGGCCCGGTTCGGCCCCCACCCCCGCCCTACTTCTGTTCCGGCCGAGTGGCCGCCGACCGCTCGGCCGCGCGCCGTCGGGCGGTGCGGCCTCCGTACACGCCACGACGCATCAGCTCGTCCAGCGGTCCGGGTCGGTCGCGCGACTCCAGCAGCGCGGCCAGGACCAGGCTCACCGACCAGGCCAGCGTGGCGACCAACAGCGCGCCCGCACCGCTCACCGTGTCGCCGACCCCCACCAGGTCCGTGTGCAGGACCACGGTGACCAGCGCCGAGTTCAGGATGTAGAAGGTGAGCGAGCGCTTGCCCATGGCCGCGACCGCCCGGGTGAGCGGACCGGGGCGGCGGTCCAACCGGATGCTCCACAAGGCGAACAGCGCTGCGTACCCCGCGCCTCCGAGGACGCCGGTGAGCACCTGCAGACCCATGTAGAGCCCCTCGGTGATCATGTCCGGGGACATCACCCCGACGGCGCTCAGTGCGGAGGGGACGGCGCTGAGCACGGACACGCCGATGCCGATCACCGCCACCTTGGTGAGGAAGCCCCGGTGGACGGCCGGGTCGTCCAGGAGGGCGGCGCGGCCCGCACGGTAACCGAGGACCACCAGGAGCAGCAGCGGGTACCCGAAGGCGATGAACAGCGGTCCCATGGGCAGACCCACGAGCCGGCCGATCCAGTCCTCGACGGTCAGGTACCCGGGCAGGGCGAACGCCTCGGCACCCTGCGTCGCATTGCCCACGGCCATACCGATCATCGTCACCGGCACCGTGAGCACGTAGAACACCGTGAACACCACCGCGGCCCGCACGATCGCCCGGTTCGAACGCAACAGCAGCCACCCGGTGACCAACGCCGCGAAGCCGTAGGACATGAGGATCTCGCCGGGGAAGAAGAGGAAGGCGTGCACGGCGCCGAACAACAGCAGGAGCAGACCCCGACGCCGCAGCAGCCTGCGGACCTCCTCATCGGAGGTGCCCCGTGCCTTCTGCCGGGACACCATCCAGGCCATGCCGTAACCGAAGAGGATGGCGAACATGGGGAAGGCCCGGTTGTCCAGGAACAACGTGGTGAAGAGGGCGGCGAGCCGATCCTGTGGCGGGTCGTCGGAGACGTCCACACCGAAGCCGACCCCGGCGTACACACCGGCGTAGGCCATGGCGATGAGCAGCAGCATGGCGCCGCGTGCCAGGTCGGGGGCGAGCTTGCGCGGTGCCCTGGGCGGTGTCACGGAACCGGTGGAACCGTCCGTACGTGCCGACATGTCGACCTGTCCTCTCTCGACCGGGTTCTCGCCGGGCGTGCGCCGGCCGACCCCAGTCTCCGCCGTGGCGCGGGGAGGCCGCATCGGCCGACCGGCCGGATCGGGGCCGCGGTCGATCGGCCGGTCGGCCATGACCGGCTCCGATCGGCTCCGGTCGGGTCGGTGCGTCGGCCGTTGCGCAAGAGAAAGAAGGGAGAGGAGTCAAGGCGTGGGGCTTGAGTCGAAAGCGGGTACGTCCTGGGGACGGGACATGGTGCCCTGAACACCGCGCGGTGGCCCGCTCAGAATCCTCGACGATCCGGGAGGCGTCATGAGCCGGTTCTTCATGAACGAGCGCGAGACACTCGTCGAGCAGGCACTGGAAGGGCTCGTCGAAGCCCATGGTGGCCTGGTCGACGTCCACACCGATCCCCTCTTCGTCACTCGGCAGACACCCGCCCGGGGCAAGGTCGCCCTGTTATCGGGTGGCGGCTCCGGGCACGAACCCCTGCACACGGGGTTCGTGGGCACGGGCATGCTCGACGCCGCCGTTCCCGGTGACGTCTTCGCGAGCCCCACCGCCCTGCAGGTGCGCGCGGCCATCCAGGCCGTCGACACCGGTGAGGGCGCCTTGATGGTGGTCAAGAACTACACGGGTGACGTCCTCAACTTCTCCATCGCCGCCGAACTGCTCTCCGACACGCACCGTGTGGAGCAGGTGCTGGTCGATGACGACCTGGCCACGCAGAAGGAGGACGAGGGAGGGCCGGGGCGGCGCGGTACCGCCGCGGTGGTCGCGGTGGAGAAGATCTGTGGAGCCGCGGCCGAGGCGGGCGCGCCCCTCGACGAGGTGCGCGATCTGGGCCGGGACGTCGTGGCCCGATCGGCGACGCTCGGGGTCTCGTTCGAGGCGTGCACCAACCCGATGACCGGTCTGCGCTCCTTCGACCTGGAGCCCGGTGAGATGGAGTTCGGCGTGGGGATCCACGGCGAACGCGGCATCGAGACCCGGTCGACGACCGATGCCGCCGCACTCGTGGACAGCCTGGTGGCGCCGTTGATGGACACGCTGGGGCTGCGGCGCGGCGACACCGTGCTGACGATCGTCAACGGTCTCGGCGCCACCCACGGGCTCGAACTCGGGGTGGCGGCCCGCGAGACGCGGCGGGTGCTGGACGGAGCGGGGATCGGCGTCGTCCGCTCCCTGGTGGGCCCCTACGTGACCTCGTTGGACATGAAGGGGCTGTCGATCACGCTCATCGCGATGACCGACGACCTGGTGAAGTTCTGGGACGCGCCGGTGCGGACCCCGGCGCTGGCATGGTGAGGGACGTGGTGGACATGACGATCGACGGGAACGGCGCCGCTCTGAGCGGAGCGGCGGCCAAGGGATGGCTCCTGACGTTCGCCGACCGGGTGGTCGCGGGCGCCGACGAACTCACCGAACTGGACCGCGAGGCCGGCGACGGCGACTTCGGATGGAACATCTCCTCCGCGCTCAAGCGGGGCCGCGAGGGGTTGGTGGGCATTGAGGGGGAGCACCCGGCCGAGGTGTTCCAGACCGTGTCCGACGCCTTCCTCGCCTCCGGCGGGACCAGCGGACCTCTGTTCGGGTTGTGGTTCGGCCGTCTCGGTGCGGGGCCCTCCGCCTCGTGGGGCGTCTCGGACCTGGGGGCGGCCTTCGGCACCGCCACTGGCGCCGTGCAGCGGCTCGGCAAGGCCGAGGTAGGGCACAAGACCATGGTGGACGCGATGGCCCCGGCCAGCGAGGCGCTCACCGGCAGTTCCGCGGACACCTGGTCGGAGGCGGTGTCGGAGGCGGCCCGCGCGGCGCGCGCCGGAGCGGACTCCACCGGTGGCATGATCGCCCGCCGAGGACGCGCCAGCTACCTGGGGGAGCGGGCCCAGGACGTGCTCGACCCGGGTGCGGTGGCCGTGGCGTGGTTCTTCGCGTCCGCCGAGGGGGTCTGAACCGACCTCCGGCCCAGAGTCGGCAACCTCCCCATCGGTGCACCGTGACCGAGGGGTGAACGTGAACGAGGCCGGGACCATCGCGGGTGACCACAAGGTCGTCGTCATCACCGGAGCCGGGCCGGGATCGGTCGGATCACCGCCCGCCGGCCGCTCGACGCCGGTCACCCCGTGGTCCTGGCCGGCCGCCGTGCTCATGCGTGACCAGGAGCCCCACGGCGGCCGGATCATCGACAACGGGTCGGTCCCGGCGCACGTGCCGGGACCGTCGAGCGTGGCCTGCACGGTGAGCGAGCACGCCGTCAGCGGACTCACCGCCTCCCTCGACCTGCGCGGGCACGGCATCGCCGGCACCCGGATCGACATCGGCAACGCCGCCACCGCCATGACCTCCGGGTTCGGCGCCAACGCGCGGCAGGCCGACGGTGCGGTGCGCCCCGCACCCACCATCGACGCCGCGCACGTCGCCGAGCTGATCGCCCACATCGTGGCGTTGCCGCTGGAGGTCGGCGTCCCCACCCTGATGGTGATGGCGCGGGAGACGCCTTTCGCCGGCCGCGGCTGATCCGAGGCCTCCCTCGGTGGGGAACCGCTGTGCTACCGTCGCTTCCTCGCGGCGACCCGGACCTGGCCCCCTGGCCCAGGGACGTGCCGAATGCACGTTCTCTACCCGCCAAGGGGAGCCGCACCTGTGCGTGTTCACTTCGCGGTGTACGCCCGAGGGCTGCGCCGCCATTCGACCTATCGCGCGGCCCTGGTCGCCGGGCTCGTCACCAACTCGGTCTTCGGTGCCATCAACGCGATGGTGCTGCTCGCCGTGTTCTCCGCGCGGCCCGAGATCAACGGGTACGACGCCACGGACGCCGTCACCCAGGTGTTCGTCGGGCAGATGCTCATCACGGTCACCATGGTCATCAGCGCCGCCCCCTCACTCGATCTCGCCGACCGCGTGCGCACCGGAGAGGTCGCCATCGACCTGCTCCGTCCGGTGTCCCTCCAGAACTGGTGTCTGGCCGAGGACCTGGGGCGGGCCACCTTCGGCTTCCTGTTCCGGGGCGTGCCGACGTTCCTGGTCGGTGTGGTGCTGTTCGGCGCGGTGGTCCCGAGCGGGTTCGTGGCGGCGTCCCTGTTCCTCACCTCGGTGGTCCTGGCCAGCCTGGTCGGCTTCGCCCTGCGCTACCTGTACGCGCTCTGCGGGTTCTGGATGCTGGACAGCCGGGGCGTGTGGGCGGTCTCCGGGCTGCTCGGACCCGTCCTCGCCGGGATGATCCTGCCGTTGCCCCTGTTCCCGCCCGCGGTCGGGGACGTCCTGCGGCTGCTGCCGTGGGCGTCGATGGTGCAGATCCCCGCCGAGATCCTCCTCGGTAAGGAGTCCCCGACCGGCGGCGGGGTCCTGGGCGGACTGGCCCTTCAGGCACTGTGGGCGGCGCTGTTGCTCGGACTGGGCGCCTGGCTCACCTCCGTGGCCACACGCCGGGTGGTGATCCAGGGTGGCTGACACGCGCCTCGTCCCGGCGGTCGGGGAGCGCGACGACGGTCCGCTGCGGCGCGCGGCCACCACGGTCCTGCGCCCGTTCGGCGACTACCGACGCCTGGCCTGGCTGTGGGTGCGGGCCGCGGCCCAGTATCCGCTCTCGCTCGTCCTCATGTCCCTGGCCGTGACCGTCGGAGTCCTCACGCAGGTCGGGGCCGTGGTGATCGTCTTCGGTCACGCGGACACCCTGGCCGGGTTCACGGTGTACGAGGGACTGTTGGTGTTCGCCCTGGCGTCGAGCGCCTTCGGGATCGCGGACATGTGCGCGGGTTCGGTGGAGCGCCTGGGCGGCCACATCCGTTCCGGCACCCTCGACGCCATGCTGATCCGGCCGGTCTCCCCACTGGTCCAGGTCGCCGCCGACGAGTTCTCCCCCCGGCGGCTCGGCAAGGTCGTCCCCGCCCTGGTGATCCTCGGGGTCGCACTGGCCAACGTCGACCTGGACCCGTCACCGGCCACGGTGGCCCTGCTCGTCGTGACGATGGTCTCGGGCACCCTGATCTGCGTCGCGATCTGGGTGATCACCGGCTGCCTCCAGTTCTTCGTCGCGGGCGCCCGCGAGGCCGCCAACGCGCTCACCTACGGCGGGCAGGCCCTCACCGAGTACCCCCTCGCGATCTACGGCCGGGACATCGTCCGGTCGGTCACCTACGTGGTGCCGCTGGCCTTCGTCAGCTGGCAGCCGGTCCTGCTCCTCCTCGACCGCCCCGACCCCCTCGGCATGCCGGAGTACCTGCGCCACATGGGGCCGGTCGTCGCCCTCCTCCTCTGCGTCTGCGCCGTCCTCGTCTGGCGGTTCGGGCTGCGCCACTACCGATCCACCGGGAGTTGACCGATGACCTCGCACGCGACCACCCACCCGGACCTCCCGGCCGCACCGATCATCGAGGCCGTGGGCCTGGGGCGCGACTTCGTCCTCTCCGAGGGGCCGTTCCCGCGTCGGACCCGGCGCACGGTCCGCGCGGTCCGCGACGTCTCCTTCACGATCCGGCCCGGGGAGATCGTCGGCTACCTCGGCCCGAACGGCGCCGGGAAGTCGAGCACGATGAAGATGCTCACCGGCATCCTCACACCCACCTCCGGAACCGTGCGTGTGGCGGGGATGGACCCGGCCCGCCGGCGCACGCGTCTGGCCCGGGAGATCGGGGTCGTGTTCGGTCAGCGCACCACCCTGTGGTGGGACCTGCCGTTGCGCGACAGCCTGGCCCTCACCCGGCACCTGTACCGGGTGCCCGCCCGTGAGCACGCCGAGCGCCTGGCCGAGCTCACCGAACTCCTCGAACTCGGGCCCTTCCTGGGCACCCCGGTCCGTCAGCTCAGTCTGGGCCAGCACATGCGGGGCGACCTCACCGCGGCCCTGTTGCACGCGCCGCGCCTGTTGGTCCTGGACGAACCCACCATCGGCCTGGACGTGGTGAGCAAGTCGACCATCCGCGCGTTCCTCCTGCGGATCAACGCCGAACGCGGCACCACCATCCTCATCACCACCCACGACCTGGGGGACGTCGAGCGCCTGTGCGACCGGGTGATGGTGATCGACCACGGCCGGTTGGCCTTCGAGGGCGACCTCCCCGAACTGCGGGCCACCGTCCCGGTTCCGCGTGTGCTGGTGGTGGACCTGGCCGTTCCGGCACCGGCGATCGAGGTGCCCGGGGCCCGCACCGTCGGGGTGGAGGGGCCCCGCCAGTGGCTGGAGCTGGCGGACAACCCGGCCCGGGTGATCGCCGCGGTCGCCGCGGAGCACGAGGTGGCCGACCTGACGCTGCGCGAGCCCGACATCGAGACGGTGGTGTCGTCCCTCTATCGTGGCGGCGTTCCGGTGGAGGCGGAAGAACACGGCTGACGTCCGTGCCGCCCGCGCCCGCGGGGGAGCGCGCACCACGCGGGGTGGTGGTATCACCACCATGGAATCCGGGAACCCCGCCCGGCAGACTCGCTTCCATGGACAGAACCCTGCCGAATCCGGTGCGCTGGGCCACGTTGCTGTGGGCGCTGGCGGTCGCGGCCGGCATCACGGAGACCTCGCTCGCGGTCGCGCCCGGCCTGGCGGAGGGTGCCGCCGTGCCCTGGCTCGCCCTGGTGGCGCGTGCGCTGCTGTACGGCTTCTCCGCCTTGGTCGTGGTCTGGTTCGCCCGGGGCCACCGCTGGGCCCGGGTCACACTGGTGACACTCCTGACCGGTGTGGGGCTGGCCGGCGTGCTGCTGTCCTCGGGGCTGGGCGTGCTCTCCGGCCTGGGGGTGTTCGTCGGCCTGGGCTACGAGGGACACGGTGTCGCCCTCGCCCTCCGGATCGCGCACACCCTCGTGTACGTGACGGCCGTGGTGGTGGCGACCGTGATGGCCTTCCTCCCCGCCGCGGGCCGGTACTTCGCCCGCACACCCCACCACGGTTCGCCGCGCACGGCCCTGGCCTGAGTCCTTCCTGGCCTCCCACCGGGGAGGCGCGGAGGGCGGACCCCGCACCCCCTCGACCACGCACCGTGCCCCGGTCGACGGCTCCGTCGTGACCCGGGATCCGGAGTGTTCGGCCGGAGGTCGGTGTTCCGGCGGCCGCGGGGCGGTCGACCGCGCGGGCCGTGCGACGGCGGCCATCCGCCCGGCGCGGCCACGCGACCGCCTCCGCCGCGGTGAGGCCGCGAGCCGACGACCGGTGAGCGCAGGCGTCCAGGTTGTCCGGAGCGGTCCGGAGCCGGGAGGATGGTGTTCATGATGCTGCTCTCCCATGGCATGTGGCTCGGGGTCACGTTCGGTGTGCTCTCCTGCGTCGCGTACACGGTCGCCGCCGTGGCCCAACGCAGGCTCGCCGTCCGGCTGTCCGAACCGCTCACCGGTGGGAGGCAGATCGGCCGACTGCTACGCCACCCGCTCTGGTGGATCTCCCTGGTGTTCAACGGTGGCCGCGCCGGTTTCCAGGTGGCGGCCGTCGGTCTTGCCCCGCTCACCGTGGTGCAGCCCCTGGGCGTCCTCGTGCTGGTCTTCGGCATCCCCTGGTCGGCCCGGTTGGAGCGGCGACGCGTGAGCCCGGCGGAGTGGCGTGGGGCCGCCTTCACGATGGTGGCGCTGGGCGTCCTCCTGGCGCTCACGGTCACCGGGAACGGCGGCGGGGTCCTGTCGGAGTCGGACGCGGTGCTCGTCGGCGCGGGCACGGTCGTCCTGCTCGCCGCCGTCGCGTGGGCCGCGGGCCGGGTCCCCTCCGTGGCCTGGCGCAGTTACCTGTTGGCGGCGGCCGCCGGTGTGGCGTTCGGTGTCTCCTCGGCGACGGTGAAGACGGCCGTGTGGGCCTTCGACGACCTGGGGGCCGCCGCGTTGGTCCATCCCGGGTCCCTGGCCACCCCGGTGATCGCGGTGTTCGGTCTGTTCCTCGCCCAGGCCGCCTATCAGGGGATGGACCTGGGGGCGCCGTTGGGCATCACGACCCTGGCCAACCCGGTGGCGGCGGCGATCGTCGGCGTCGCGTTCATGGGGGAGACGTACGCGGGCGGAGTGCCGGGCGCGCTGACCGCCGTGGCCTGCGCCGTGCTCGCCGGGTACGGCATCCGACTGCTCACCGTGCGCTCGGACGGTGGGTCGCGTCCCGTGGCGAGCATCCCGGAGTCGGGTCCCCGCCCCTGAGCCGTGTTCCTCGGGGCCGCCGCCGTGCTGCGGACGCCTCTCGGTGGCCCGTGAGGTGCGGCGGTGTCGGGCCCGCTCGGAATCACCGACCCCGGGGCGATATTTCCGCTGTTCAGGGCCGCTATGGCCGCGTTCCGCCCGCCCCGCGCAGAGTCGTGCCGGCTGTCGACCTCGACCCCCGGCCGGCTCCGTCCCGGCCCGTTCGATCACGTTTTCGTTGCGTTGTTTCGTCACACCCGTGATCCGTCACGGCGTTTGCGTAGGTGCCGTTGCGTCGCCCGTCACGGGGATGGGGGCTCGCGGAAGCGGGTGACGAAACGAACGCTTCGCGGCCTCACGCGGCCGCTCCGGTGATTCCGTCCGGGCCCCGGAGGGACCGGCCGCGGGGCGCGGCGGCCACCGTCACCTGGAGCAGGAACGACACCAGCACGCGAAGGAACGACAGAGGGGCGGCGAGGACGACCGGGCGACGGCGCGGAGAGGGCACGGGCACGGGCTCGGGTGACCTCCGGGGACCGAGGAGAGGAGGGGAGGAGGCCGGGACGTGCGCCCGGCCACCCCCTCACCTTCGACTCGCCACCACCCGCGAGCGTCGGTCGAGCCCCGATCTCCGGCCGGTGGACGAACCGCCCACCAGGACCGGAACCGGTACGTCAGTACAGATCGATCCTCGGTTCCGGCAGCGGATCCGGGACGGGGACCCTCCAGGTCAGCACGGTTCCGGACACATCGCCGCGCTTGGCCTCGAACCCACCGCCCAGGGTCCGGGCCCGCTGGTCCAGGTTGCGCAGACCGCTGCGCCGCCCCTCCTCCGGCAGGCCGATCCCGTTGTCCGTGACGGTCAGCACCAGCGAGGTCGGCCGACCGGTCACGGACCGCTCCTCGACGACCACCGAGACGTGCACCTCCGAGGCACGCGCGTGCCGGGCCACGTTGGTGAGCCCCTCGCCGAGCACCGCGAGGAGTTGTTCGCCCACCTCGTCCGGGACCGACGCGTCGATCGGTCCGTCCAGGCTCACCCCCGGGTGGCAGCCCAGGCTGTGCGCGGTGTTCTCCGCCAGCCTCAGGATCCGTCCGCGCAGCGACGTGTCCTGCCGGCTCGGCGGGTTCTGCAGGTCGAAGATGGTCGAACGGATCTCGCGGATGGTGCCGTCCAGTTCGTCGATGGTGCGCTGGACCCGCTCCTCCGCCTCCGACGAGGTGATCAGCCGCACCGTGCTCATGAGGGTCATCGCCGAGGCGAACAGCCGCTGGATGACCACGTCGTGCAGGTCCTTGGCGATCCGGTCGCGCTCCTCCAGGACCACGATCCGCTCGGTGTCACGCCGGGCGTCGGCCAACTCCAGGGCCACCCCCGCCTGCACGGAGAAGGAGTGCAGCATCCGGCGGATGTGCGCGTCGAACGGGGCCCGCTCGGAGAGTTTGCCCAGCAGCAACACCCCACGGGTGTTGCCCGGGGTGCCCAGTGGCACGAGTAACCCGGGCCCGTAGCCGCGGTGCGTCAACATCGGACAGTTGGCCTGGTGCAGGTCGGGGATGGCGATGGCCTCCCCGGACTCGTACACCCATCCGCACGCGGAATCGGGGATCGCCACCGGTGTCCCCAGGATCTCCTGGGCGATCGGCCCGTCCACGATCTCCGCGAACAGGTGTCCGCGCGCGTGCGGGTCCGGCAGCATCACGACCGCCGTGTCGGCCCCACCGATCTCGCGGGCCTGACCCGCCATGTAGGCCAGCACCTCGTTGGTGTCGGCCCCCGACAGCAGCCGGGTGGTGATCTCGGTGGAGGCCCCCAGCCATCGCTCGCGCAGCCGGGTCTCCTCGTACAGACGGGCGTTCTCGATGGCGACACCGGCGGCGGTCGCCAACGCGGTGACCATCGCCTCGTCCTCCTCGTCGAACTCCCCGCCGTTCTCCTTCTCCGTCAAGTAGAGGTTGCCGAACACCTCGTCGCGTACCTGGATCGGTACTCCGAGGAAGCTGGACATCCCCGGGTGCCCCTCGGGGAACCCGCCGAACTCCGGGTGGTCGCGCAGGTCGGACAGGCGCAGTGCGGCGCGGTCGTACAGGGGTGCGCTCAGCACACCCTTGCCGTGGGGGAAGCGGCCGATCCGTTCGGCCTGCTCCGGTCCCATACCGACGGGGATGAACTCGGTGAAGCTTCCGTCCTCGCCGATCACGCCGAGCCCGGCGTACCTGGCGCCCGCCAGGTGCGCGGCGGCCTCGGTCAGCCTGCGCAGCACCGTGGCCAGGTCCAGGTCTCCACCGATGGTCAGTACCGCCTGCAGCAGGGAGTGCACTCGTCCCTGGGCGGTGAGTCCCGTTCCCGCACCCGAGTGCATCTCCGCGAGGAGGGCGTCCAGGGGCTTCGGGGACAACCGGTGGCTCTGGGGGATCTCGGTCATGTGTGGTTCAACCTCCGCAGAGCCGTTGAGGGGTTGAGGGCTAATGGTCGAATTGTCGTTGGTTTTTTCCCGTTTTGCCACATCTGGCTGGTCGGAGGCTGGTCGGAGGGGTCGATCAATTCCTTCGGAATCGCGGCCGGCGGGTCGGTAATTCATGCTAACGTCGCGGTCAGTCGGCGCATCAAGGCCTCTCTGAGCTGGCGTCGAGCACTGGGAACCTCGTGTTTCCGGTGCCATTCCCACGAACCCCCACAAGCCGTCGGGACCCGGGCTCAGCCCCGGAGAGGACCCACGGTACGGCGGAAGGAATCCTCGGTGTCTGGATACCACGGTACGGTCGGCGCCACCGGCGTCCGTCCCGCCGTGTGCCCGGAACCGCTCCGGAGGGCCCTGCTGCTCGCCGGTCTGGTCACCGGGATCCTCTTCACCGTTTGGCTGTCCTCCGCCCCCGCGCAGGCCGACGACCTCGCCCTCACCGCATCCGCGCTGCCCCGGACGGGCGCCGTGGCCGGCGACAGCGAGGTCCTCGGTGCGGTCGGTGGCACCGTCGCCACGGTGGGGGAGCAGGCGACCCGGGCGGTCGACGGGGCCTCGCAGGCCGCGCGGACGGTCGAGGCCGAGACCGACGATCCGGTCCGGCACGTCCGCGAAGCCGTGGAGAGCGCTCCGCTGCCCGACCCGGAGGGGATCTCCGCGTCCCTCGCCCCGGTCACCGACCAGGTCGTCGACCCCGCGTCCGAGGACGCCGAGGCCGCCGACGAGAAGGGCGTCTCCACCGACGAGGCGGAGAGCCCCGAGGTCTTCGAGGTCGAGACGCCCTCGGTGTCCCCGGAGCACGGCCCCCTCCACGAGAGGGCCGTCTCCACCCCGGATCAGGGGTCCGACGCGACCGAGACCGACGACGACCGTCGGGTCCTCGGGTCGGACGGCCGGGACGGATCCGTCTCCGGTGGCGCCACACCCGCCACGGCCCCAGCCACCGGCGGGACCGCGACGGCGCCCGCCGTCGCCGGCTACCTCACCGCGGCCGCCGCTCCGGCGCCCGCCCCCGGCCTCGTCGAGGCCGCGCGGCACGTCCTGCGCTCGGTGCCCGCCGAGTCCACGGACGAGCCCACCTTCTCCCCGGACTGACGGTCCCTCCACCCGGCAGCCGCGCCGCCACGCCCTGAGCGTCCCGCCGCGCGCGACCGGCCCCCTGGCACGCCCTTCCCAGACTCTCGTCTGGGGGTTGACGTGAGCCCCGCACCTCGTCCGCGAGGTTCACGTCAGCCGGTGGTCCGCCAGACCGACCGACTGAGTCCGGCCCGATCCGCCCTCGCTCCCCCCAGGGGCGACACGGTTCACACACCGGAAGAGCCCACCTCGTCCCGACCCCCTGGCCAGGGAGACGGACCACCGCGATGGGGCACGATCCGCCTCACCGCACGCAGGACCGACACGACGATCACTCTGGAAGGACACTCATGTTCCACTCCGCCCGCACCTCCGCCCGCGCCATGCTGGTGGCCGCCGGCACCGCCGGATTCGTCGCTCTCGGCGCCGGGATCGCCGGGGCCGACACGCTCGGCGGTGTCACGGACGGCCTCCCCCTGGGCGACCTGGACCAGCAGGTTCCCGCCTCCCTGACCGAGGGCGTCGCCACCCCCGTCGGTGACCTGGTCAAGGTCGAGCCCGGCCAGATCTCCGCGCAGCCCGAGGTCCAGCACCAGTCCGGTCCCGCCGACACCGTCGGACACGTCATCGGTGACGGCGTCTCCGCCCAGGCCCCCATCGAGACCGGCGACGACAACTCCGCCGAGGTCGGCCCCCTCGACCTGGGCGGCGCCTCCGAGACCCTGCCGCTCAGCGGCGGCGGTGTCGACCCGGTCTCCGGTCTGCTGGGCGGCGCCGGTCTGCTGGACGCCCTGTCCCTGGACGGTGGACAGACCCTCCCGCTCGGACACCCCGAGTCGCCCCTGCCGCTGGAGTCGCACGCCTCCGTCGTCGACGACACCGTCGGTGAACTGGGTGGCCGCGTCGAGTCGGGGATCCAGGAGACCTCCCCGCACCTGGTCACCCTCGACGAGGTGCGTCTGGACCGGGTCGGCGAGACCGTGCCGATGAGCGACCCCGTCGGTCTCGACGCGGGCGAGAACGCGGACCTGACCGGCGGGGTCACCACCCTGCTGCCCGCGGACGTCCAGGAGACCCTGGCGATGAGCGGCCCCGCGGACCTGGTGCCCGCGGTCGAGTCGGTGGACGCGGGGCCCGTGGGCGAGGCGACCGACACGGTCGAGTCCCTCGACCTGCCCCTCCCGCTCGACGGCTCCGGCGTCGGCGAGGACACCCTGCCGCAGACCGCCGCCACGGACCTGGTCGGTGACCTGCTGCCGCAGACCGCCGGTGGCGACCTGATCGACGTCCAGGGCCTGCCCGAGCTGGGCGAGCCCGAGTTCGCCGGCGACGAGCTGCCCGTCGGTGACGGCTCCGACCTGGACCTGGGCCTGATCTGATTCCGAACGTGCGCCCACTGATCGCAGTGGGCGCACCGCCTCCGACGGTGAGCGTGATCACTTCCCCCGATCGGGGCGCCGGGTCGAACTGTGGGGGTTCCCCGGCGCCCGCCGGCGGTGCGAGTCGAGTCCCGGCCGCCTGAGGCGCACGGTGTGGCCCCGGGTCACCAGGGAACCGGGGCCACACCGACCTCGCCCGACCCGCCCGCCTCGGGCCGGGCGGAGCCCACCACCACGAGGACCGCACGCACGACGCGCAGTCCCCGGAGGACGTTCCGAGCCAAGAGAAGGGCCCCGTCGCTTCCGCGACGGGGCCCTTCCGTGTGGACGACGCCAAGGTCTACCAGTCGTCCTCGCCGGTGCCGAAGCCGAGACCGTCCTGGCAGGGGTTGGACGTGGCGTCGCGGCCCTCTCCGGGACGGGCCGACGGGGACCCCTCCAGGTCCTCCTCGTCGCCGTTCTCCAAGGCCGATGGGTCGGCCGGGGTCGGCGAGGCCGTCGGCGGTTCCTGCGGGAACGGGGAGTCGTCGGCGGCGAACAGTTCCGGCAGCGGCCGGTCCTCGCGCACGGCCTGGAACAACTCGGCGGCGTCCTCCTCGTGCCACATGACCCGGTTCGGGTCGTACGGCGCCTGGTACCAGGGCACGGTGTGGAACGCGATGTCGGACAGGTCGACGTCGGCCATGGTGACCGCGATGGACAACATGCGGTCCAGGGACAGCTCGCGGTCGGTGGCGCTGTGCTGGGCCACCGCCTGGAGGATGCCGTTCAGCTTGTTGGGGCTGGTCAGCACGTCGCTGCTGGTCACCTGGTCGGCGAGCGCGGCCAGGAACATCTGCTGCCGGTCGATCCGGCCGATGTCGCCGCCGTCACCGATGTCGTAGCGCGCCCGGACGAAGGACAGGGCCTGCTCGCCGTCGAGGGTCTGATCCCCGGCGTCGAGGTCGAGCTTGGCCCTCTTGTCCTCCAGAGGTTCGGGGATGCACATGTCGACGCCGCCCATGGCGTCCACGACGTCGCGGAAGCTCGCGAAGCTCAGGTGGACGAAGTGGTCGACCCGGATGTCGGTGAGCGATTCGATGGTCCGCAGGACGCAGGGCGGACCACCGTGGTACAACGCCGCGTTGATCATGCCGAAGTAGCCGTAGGTGCCCTCGGTCTGGGCGTAGGCGTCGCACTCCGGGAGCTGGACCAAGGAGTCGCGCGGGAAGCTGATCACCGAGACGCGCTGGTCGGGAGAGATGTGGGCGAGCATCAGGGAGTCGGAGCGCTCGCCCTCGAACTCCTGGGAGTAGGCGGGGCTGTCCTCCTCGTACCCGTCGGAGCCGATGAAGAGGATGTTGACCGCGTCGCTGATCTTGTCGGGGCGGTCCTCCTCGCTGAGCACCGAACCGATGTCGTGCTGCATCATGCCCGACCGCAGCGAGTGGTAGTAGCCGTAGGCGGTGGCGGCGCCCAGACACATGAGGACGGCCAGGGAGGCGGCGGTCCACAGGACGACGCGTCGGAGCCTGCGCCGGCGCCCCTTCCGGCCCTTCCCGCCGGCCGCCGAGGCGGTGTCGGTTCCGTCGGACTTCTCCTCGGAACCGTCCCCGGGGGTGTCCCCGTGCGCCGGGGAGGCGGCGGAGGCGGTGCCCGCGACGGCCTCGGTGGCGGTGGTGTCCCCGTCCGCGGCGTCGCCGGTGCCGTCCGCGTCGCCGGAGGCGCTCGCCTCGCCGGCGACGGTGCCGGCGGTCACGGCCGCGGTGTCCTCACCCGCCGTGTCGTCGGTGGTGTTCGGGCCGTCGGTGGCGCTCGCCTCGGGTGCGTCCGCGTCGTCCGCGTCGTCGGAGGTGCTCGCCACGGCGGCGGCCGGGGAGTCTGCGTCGTCCGTGTCGCCGGTCCGCTCCGCCGTCTCGGCGTCGTCCCGGGCGGTCTCCGCCCTGTCGTCCGAGGCGCGGCCGTCCGAGTCCTGCCCGTCCGAGGTCTCCTCGGACCGCTCCGTGGTCGCGACGGGTGCGTCGACGTCGATGACGACCGTCTCCGGGGCGTCCTCGTCGGTGGGCTCGGGATCGGAGTCCGGCTCGTCGGACCCGGTCCCGGTCTCACCGGGGCCCGGTCGCTCCTCGGAGCCCTCCTCGGCCTCGGGTGTGGGATCGTCGCCCCCGCCTTCGGGCCGAGAATCGTTCCCCTCGCCCTCGGGTGCGGGGTGCTTCCCCGGGGTCTCGTCTGGTGTGTGGTCCGGGCCGGAGTCGGCGGAGTTCTCGTCAGCGGTCATCGTGACAATCTCGGTGAGTTCGGACGGCTGGACGTGCCAACGGTCGGACACCGACCCGGGAGGGTCACGCGTCCGTGTCCGAGTGAGGGCGGAGGTCGCGCGGAGGACGTGCGCGGGCTGTCCGGAACTCGGGCCGAAAAGTCATCGAGGGGAGGTGCGTCATCCGGGGAGGGTGCGGAGACACCGATGTGCAGGAAACGACGAAGACACCAGAACCCGCGCTTCGCAGTGATCCTAGGTGAAGTTCTCGCCGAGTGCGCGCTCGGGTTGTCCATGCGCGCGGTTCCTGACCACAATTGCGCCGCACAATTCCTTCGCCGGGTTGACGTTCACGGAGATTCCGGTGCCCGACTTTCTCACGTGTGCCCGCAAGAATCACTTCTGACCCGCCGTGGGGGTGTCGGTTCCGAGCGGTCCGATCCCTCCGCGCGCACGGATCCGGCGTGGTCCCGAGAGCGGTCGCCGGTCCGGGTGCGCCGTTCGACGGCCCGGATCAGTCGTCCCAGAACGCGCTCTCCTTCTCCTTCTCGCCCGTGGCGGCCGTGTCGGCCGTCGACGTGGAGGTGCGGGCACCGCTCTTACCGGCCGGCTTGGCGGTCTTGGTCGTCTTGGTGGTCTTGCGGGCCGGGGTGGTCTTGGCACCGCCTCCGGTGTGCCGCGGTCGGGGGGTGACCGCGCTCTTCTCGATCGGCGCCGCGACCTTGGGCGTCTCGCCGGAGTGGATGCTCAGGGCCTCCTCCTCGACGCTCAGCATCTTGCGCATGGTGTCGGGGACCTCGGGCAACCGGTCCGAACGCAGGTGAGCGCCGAGGACGTCCAGGGCGTGGTCGCACAGGACGCGTTTGGCGGTGGCGGAACCGACCCCGCTGAGCTGCTCGACCTCGGGCAGTTCGTGTTCGCGCAGCAGACGGACCACCTCACCGAGCCGCTCGCGGGTCTTGCGGTCGGTCATCGACATGACGGTGAGCTCGGCCTCGCGCAGGAACTCCGTCTTGTCGCCGTCGCCGTCGCGCTCGGCGATGAACGCGCTGGTGAGGTTGCGCGCGGAGGTGCGCGTGCCGGTCCGGAGCTCGGCGCGGCGGATCTGCCGTGCGTGCAGCGCGGTGACGACGACGCTGGTCACCAGGCTGATGCCGGCGCCCAACAGGACGAGGAGGACGGGGTTCTCGAGGATGTCCACGGGAGGCCTTTCCGGGCGGGGCCGCAC
>NZ_QOCZ01000411.1 GCF_018207095.1 Nocardiopsis sp. MG754419
CCTTCGAGGCGCTGCTCGAACTTCTTCAGGACTCCCATGGGGCACCTCCTCCGTCGTTGCCGTCCTGCATCCTGCGTCCGTACTGCTTACTGATCGTATCCACGCGCCGTGAAATCGGGTGGTTCCCCCTGTCGGCCCGGTCGACAGGTGTCGACACCCACTGAAGTCCCCTCCCGGATTCCCTGCGCAGCACCCCTTCGAACTCCTCCCGCCATACTCCCGTCGAGGTTTCTGCCAAGGATCGTAGAGGGGGTGCGAGACCAGTGTCCCGCACCTGACTGTGGACCCTGCCTTCCTCCTGGGGAGATGGCCGGGACCGGTACGAGGTTGATACGTGAACCGGCACACGTCGAT
>NZ_QOCZ01000412.1 GCF_018207095.1 Nocardiopsis sp. MG754419
TGAGAGGTCACCACACCCTTGGGCACACCCGAGGAACCCGACGTGAACATCACACACGCCACATCACCCGGCACCACCTCCACACCAAGATCACCGCTCAGACCGGCAGCGACCTCCGGCGCGTCCACGCACAGCACCTCGACACCTGGCAGGGACGCGGGGTCCAGTCCGCCGGAACCGGGGATCGCCGGTCCGGCCTCGGTCCCGGCGAACGCGGCGCGCCGTCCCGCGTTCGGTCCCGTACCCCCCGTCTCCGAGAGCACGGTGGTGATGCCGGCCGAGGCGACCACGGACTCCAACCGCGCCGAGGGGAAGGCCGGATCCAACAACGTGTAACCCGCACCGGCCTTCAAC
>NZ_QOCZ01000413.1 GCF_018207095.1 Nocardiopsis sp. MG754419
CCACACCTCGGCGAGCAGCTCCTTGCGGGACACGACCACACCGGGCCGCCCGGCGAGGAACGCGAGCAGGTCGAACTCACGTCGCGTCAGGTCCAGTCGTACGCCGTCCAGTTCGGCCTCCCGGCGCAGGGGATCGATGGCGAGGCCGCCGACCCGGAGCACCGTCGACGGCGGTACGTCACCGGCGACCGGCCGGGCCCTGCGCAGGACGGCCGCCATGCGCGCGGACAGGTGCTCGACCGAGAACGGCTTGGTCAGATAGTCGTCCGCCCCCGCGTTCAGCAGCCGGACGATCTCCCTCTCGTCGTCCCGCGCGGTGGCGACGATCACCGGCACGTCGGTGATCCCGCGCA
>NZ_QOCZ01000414.1 GCF_018207095.1 Nocardiopsis sp. MG754419
CGCCGCCGACCAGTCCCTTCGCGCCCCGCTGCCAGTCCTGGGACGGGACGTCACCGTCCCGCTCGTGACGGGTGGCGAAGTGACGTACGCCGCGCTGGACTACGCTGCCAGCGCCCCGGCCCTGCAGCGTGTCTGGGACGACGTGGCCGCGTACGCGCCGTACTACGGCAGCGTGCACCGGGGTGCCGGGTACCTGTCCCAGCTGTCCACGGACCTCTTCGAGAACGCCCGCAACACCGTCGCCGAGTTCCTCGACTGCCGCGGCGACGACCAGGTCGTCTTCACCCGCTCCACCACCGACTCGCTCAACCTCCTCGCCGCCGCGCTCCCCACCGACTGCCAGGTCTTCGTGT
>NZ_QOCZ01000415.1 GCF_018207095.1 Nocardiopsis sp. MG754419
AGCCCCGCCTCCACGAAGCGCAGCACCGCGTCCATCTCCCCGCCCTCCACCGCCAGCTCCGGTTCGAAGCCGGCGGCGCGACAGGCGCGCAGAGTCGCCTCACGGACGTCGTAACCCCGGCGGAACATCACCAGGGCGCGATCCTGGAGCTCCGTGATCCGGATCGAGGCCCGCCCCGTGGGCGAGGGCCGCGTCGCGGAGCTGGCCACCACCAGGTTCTCCCGCAGGATCGGGGTGGTGGAGAAGTCCGGGTCGCTGCTGTGCAGCGGCAGGATGATCAACGCCAGGTCCAGCTCACCGCGGCCCAGGTCGCGGATGAGGTCGCGGGAACCGCTCTCCTCGACGTGGAGC
>NZ_QOCZ01000416.1 GCF_018207095.1 Nocardiopsis sp. MG754419
ATCCAGCCCGGCGCCACCGCATTGACGCGGATGCCGTGCGGGCCGATCTCGGTCGCCAGGGTCTTCGTCAGCTGGACGACCGCCGCTTTGGCCACGCCGTAACAGAGCAGGCCGGGGCCGCCGGTGTCGACGGCGCCCGAGGCCATGATGACGATGCTGCCCCGGGTCCCCTCGGCGATCATCAGGCGGGCGGCTTCCTGGCAGGCGTACAGCACGCCCTTGAAGTTGACGCCCCACACTCGGTCGAGGTCCTCGTCGCGGGTCTCCAGGACCGGGCTGCTGTGCATGATCCCGGCGATCGCGGCCATGACGTCGAGGCGCTCGCAGACGGCGACTGCTCGGCGGAGTTG
>NZ_QOCZ01000417.1 GCF_018207095.1 Nocardiopsis sp. MG754419
GGGCATGGTGATCGCTTTCGGTTGATCCGTGGTGCCGAGTGGGGCCGCGGAGCGGGGCGCGACCGGACCATTTATATGACAAGTCGTCATCATCTTGACAAGCGCGTCGGTTCGGTGGTCAACTGTGTCGGCGTCGGATCGAGTTAGGTAAGGCTCACTTCACCCAGGTAAGCATAACCTAAAAGCGATTCCCCCACCTCTCGCGATGGTCGGCCCCCGTCCGACCCGCACGACCCCGAAGGTCCCTGATGCAGGCAACCGTCCCCTTCCGTGGGCTCGTCCCACCCCTGGCCACCGTCGCAGCGGCGACGATCCTGGCCGCCGGCGCGCCCTCGACGGCGTGGGC
>NZ_QOCZ01000418.1 GCF_018207095.1 Nocardiopsis sp. MG754419
TCCGGCTGCGGTCTCCCAGGGGCCGTAGCGCTCGGGCAGGTCTCGCCAGGGGATCCCGGTGCGGGAACGGAAGAGGATCGCATTGATGATCTTGCGGTGGTCGGCCCACTTCTTGCCTTTGGGGGCGTTGGTGGGCAGGAGCGGGGTGAGCAGGGCCCACTCGGCATCGGTGAGTTCATGACGTCCGGGCACATCGACCACGATGCCAGCGCAGACCCTGCTCCGCTCCCACTTCCAAAAAACAGCGCCTAGATCGTTGATGGGGAAATGTGTGCCCTGGTCAGTGGTCGTAAGCGATCAACGACCGTTTGACCGGGGCACCGATCAGCCAGTTGTGCCAGATCGC
>NZ_QOCZ01000419.1 GCF_018207095.1 Nocardiopsis sp. MG754419
GTTGATGTGGTCGCTGATCAGGACCGGCTGGCCGGGGCGCATGGTTTCGCGCAGACCGCCGCAGCCGTTGGTCAGGACGACCGTCTTGGAGCCCGCGGCCACGGCGGTGCGGACGCCGTGCACGACGGCGGAGACGCCGTGGCCCTCGTAGTAGTGGGTCCGGCCCAGGAAGACGAGCGCGCGCTTGTCACCGATGCGGTACGAGCGGACCTTGCCGCCGTGGCCCTCGACCGCCGGGGGCGGAAAACCGGGCAGGTCGGTGACCTGGAACTCGGTCTCGGGCGTGCCGAGCGCCTCCACGGCCGGGGCCCAGCCGGAGCCCATCACGAGGGCGACGTCGTGGGT
>NZ_QOCZ01000420.1 GCF_018207095.1 Nocardiopsis sp. MG754419
CTCTCTCCCACCACATGAATGTCGCCCCAGGATACGAGCGGGCCGAATCCCCGCGAAGTGAACGATGGTTCGCGACCACACGTGCGTCGGCCCCATAAGGACGAGGATCAGTATGTTGTGACCATGCAAAGGGACGCGGCCGTCGGTCCGGCCACCTCCGTTCCGGCCGACCTACCGCGTTGGTCGGCCGGCGGACCGAGGTCACGAAGGTCCGGCGCATGCTCTCGGTGTCGCGCCTGGTCACGTTGACCGCCGTCGGCGGCGTGGGCAAGACCCGGCTGGCGCTGCGGGTGGCGGGCACGGCCGCCCGGCAGTTCCCGGACGGGGTCCATGTCGTGGAA